>CAWUKD010000320.1:0-1741 GCA_963922815.1 uncultured Gammaproteobacteria bacterium | reverse complement strand
GTCTGGTGAAACCGTTTGCGGTATCAGCCGGGCTGTCGCTTCAAAGCGAACTTGGTATTATTGAGAAGGCGCAGAGCAAGATGCTGGCGCCTGCACTGGTGGCGTCGAACCAGACCAGCGGCATTGTGCTCAGCCGCTTCGTGGAAGGGCGGGTCTGGAACGCCGATGACATGCGCAGCAAGAATCAGCTGACGCGCCTGGCCAACACGTTGCAACAGCTTCACGACCTGAACTGCGACGCACGACGTTTCGATGTGCGGGCAGCGCTGGACGACTACGCGCGTCGCAGCACCGATTCGCAGGCGAACCAATGGCGCGACGACGCCGTGGCGCAGCTGGACGAGATTGGCAGCCGTGAGGTTTCCATCTGTCACAATGACCTGACCGCCGCCAATATTATCGACAGCGGCCAACTTTGCCTGATCGACTGGGAATACGCGGCTTTGGGTGACCCGCTGTTTGATCTGGCCGTCGTCGCTACCCATCACGAGCTGGATGCCGCGCTCACCGAGCACCTTCTGTTTACCTATCTGGGACGTCAGGACAGCAAGGCTGCACGCGATTTGAACCGCTGGTGTAGCGTTTACCGCAATCTACTCGACCTTTGGTTATCGCTCGACGAGGTTCGTGCAACCGCATAAAAACCGGGGACAGTTTACCAATTGACACCAGGACCAGGTGCCGTTATCGATGATTCAGACTGTGTCACGAGGCTACCGGATTCCGCTGCGCCTGTGAACTGTAACTGTGTGCTATCGGAAACAAAGGCGCGCTCGGAAGCCGCCTGAAAAAAAATCAACTTTTCGATCGGTCCGTGTTTGGCCGGTTGGCCTGTGTAAGGCTGATCAGGTATTCTGGGCAAAAAAAAAGGAGCAACACTGCGTCTTTTTCTGGCTATTGCGGCAGTCTGTTTAGGTTGGGTTTCTACGGTGCAGGCTGCGCCGCCGCCGGCCGAGGTGTTCGGTGCGCTGCCCAAAATATTTGATGCGGCGATTTCCCCCAATGGCAAGCAGGTGGCCATGATTCGTATTGTTCAGGGGAAGTACGCTGTTCAGGTTGTTTCCCTTGACGTTAAAGACGAAAAACCGCGCCTGGTAGCGCTGGGTGAGGGCGTGAAACCGTCTAGCGTTGTCTGGGTTAATCCGGACCGCTTGCTGGTGTCGATCTGGCAAAGTGAAAAGCTTCGGGGCGTTCCGTACACCGCAGGATTCCTGTTTTCCCTTGATACGAAGAAAATGAAGGGAAAAATTCTGATCAAGCCGGAAAGAGGCGTATTCCGGCAGTACAACAATGTGGTTGTCGATTATCTGGAAGACGATCCAGACCACATCCTCATGGCGTTTTCAAAAGAAGACAACAACGTAGAGCCTGATTTGTGGAAAGTGAACGTCGAGACCGGGCGATCCAAAATCGGCAAACGCGGCATGATGAACGTTCAATACTGGCATACCGATCTTCGCGGCGAGCCAAGGGTCGGGCAGGGACTTAAGGATCGTGATACCGAGCAGTGGGTGCTGCGCATTCGAGAGGCCGAGACCGATGACTGGCGCAAGGCCGACGATTTTCCGGGTCTCGACGCAGACGTTGATATTCGAGGATTCACCGCCGATCCGAATGAGTTGATTATTGCGGACTACCAGGGCAAGGACACCATTGGTCTGTATATTTACAACCTGCAGGAAAAGCGGGTTTCGCGTGAACTGTTTCATAATGATACCTACGACGCGAGCGGCGTGATTCT
>CAWUKD010000319.1:0-1766 GCA_963922815.1 uncultured Gammaproteobacteria bacterium | reverse complement strand
TATCGATCGATTGAGCACTTTCGACGGTACGCCAAAGACGCGCCAACGGACGACGCTTTGTCGCTGGTTCAATACCTTGATTTCAAGACCTATCTGCCAGGAGATATTCTGACCAAGGTTGATCGCACCAGTATGGCACAGGGACTGGAGGTTCGCGTGCCGCTGCTCGATCATACGTTTGTAAACTGGGTGTCAGGGCTGCAGCCAGACGTGAAGCTCAATGGTCGCGAAGGCAAGTACGCGTTTAAGAAGTCGCTGGAAAGCATGCTGCCTAACGATATTCTCTATCGCCCGAAAATGGGATTTGCTGTACCGATTGGAAGCTGGTTCCGCGGGCCGTTGAAACACAAGGTGGAGCAGTGTCTGGAAGGGGGCGCTCTGGCGGACAGCGGGTTTTTTGACGCCGACCGGTTGCGCAGTATCGGGCAGGCTCATTTCAGCGGCAAGAGTGACCACACGGCTATCATTTGGGCTCTGCTGATGTTTGAAGGATTCTACAAGCGTGTCATGATGCCGTCACAGTCGGCGGCGGCCTGACGCGGTCAATTCGCCCGAGTCTGCGAATAACCGATTTGAGTCATGACCACGCGCCTGCTTACGTTCAGTAATCTGTATCCTAACGCCCGCCAGCCGGGGCTCGGTCTCTTTGTTGAAACCCGGCTGCTGCAACTCATGCGGGGCAGGGGTTATGAGGCTCGCGTGGTGGCTCCTGTGCCGTGGTTTCCGTTTCGCGGGGAAGTCTTTGGCAAATACGGCGTATTCGCCAGCGTGCCGCACGCTGAGACGCGCGACGAAATACCTGTCGTGCACCCACGCTACCTGCAACTGCCGAAAATCGGCATGCATACTGCTCCGGCACTGATGGGCCGGGCCGGCATCGCGACGGCCAGAACTTTGGTGCGTGACGGGTTTGAACCAGACCTGATCGACGCTCACTACTTCTACCCGGACGGGGTCGCGGCGGCGTCGATTGCACGGGCACTGGACAAGCCGCTGGTGATTACCGCGCGCGGCAGCGATATTAATCTGATTACCGAATTCCCCCGGCCTCTGAAGCTGATGCGGGAAGCTGCGGCACAGAGCGCGGCGATTGTGGCGGTGTCGGACGCCCTGGCAAACCGGATGGATGGGCTGGGTTTTGGTGGTGACAAAATACATGTGATTCGCAATGGCGTGGATCTCGACTATTTTTCACCACAGTCGCAGGAGGACGCGCGCAAAGAGCTGAGCATCTCTGGTCGTATGCTTCTGTCGGTCGGCAACCTGATTGAACTGAAGGGGCATCATCTGGTGATTGAGGCGGTGTCAAAATTACCCGATACAACGCTGTTGATTGCCGGAGCCGGCCCCGATCGCGACAGCTTGCAGAGCCAGATCGAGACGCTGGGTCTGCGTAGCCGGGTGCGGCTGCTGGGGCATCAGACGAGAGACCAGCTGCGAACCCTGTATGCCGCTGCGGATATGCTCGTGCTGGCCTCCAGCCGGGAGGGACTGGCTAACGTGCTGCTCGAGTCCATCGCCAGCGGACTGCCGGTGGTGGCAACGGACGTTGGTGGTAATGGCGAGGTGGTTAGCGACCCCCGGGCCGGGTTACTGACCCCGGACCGTACCTCTGAGTCGATTTTGCAGTGTATCGAGGCGCTTTCAGCCCGAGGGCCATCGCGGGCTGAAACCCGGGATTTTGCTCAAAAATTCGGTTGGAGCGACGCATGTCACACGTTGGATGGGCTGATTCAACGTATAATCCGGGATTGATATGAATGCCA
>CAWUKD010000318.1:0-1805 GCA_963922815.1 uncultured Gammaproteobacteria bacterium | reverse complement strand
AAGGGTTCTGTACCTGGCTCAAAAGGCAGTGACGTTATCGTCAAGCCTTCAACACGGGCGAAAGGATAAGTTTAATGGCGATGCAAATTAACAGCCACGGCGGTGCAGCCGTCGAAGTGTCCGAAGTCGCTTTCGGTCGTGAATATAACGAAGCTCTGGTTCACCAGGTCGTAACGGCTTATCTGGCCGCTGGCCGCAGTGGTACCAAAGCGCAGCGCAACCGCTCAGCGGTTCGCGGTGGTGGCAAGAAGCCCTGGCGCCAGAAAGGCACCGGCCGGGCTCGCGCCGGTACTATCCGTAGCCCGATTTGGGTTGGTGGTGGTCGTACTTTTGCTGCGTCTCCTCGTAGTCACAAGCAAAAAGTTAACCGCAAGATGTACCGCGGTGCGATGCAGGCCATCCTGTCTGAGCTGGTTCGCCGTGATCGTTTCGTGCTGGTTGACGAGTTTTCGCTGGAGGCGCCAAAAACGCGCATGCTGGCTGAGAAGCTTAACGGCATGAACGTGCCGGACGTGCTGATTGTTCTGGAAGGTTATGACGAGAACGTGTACCTCGCGTCCCGCAACCTGCCGCACGTCAGCGTACTCGAAGCAAGCGCGGTTGATCCAGTTAGCCTGCTTCGCTACGAAAACGTATTGATGAGCGTCGCTGCTGTGCGTCGTCTCGAGGAGAAATGGGGATGAATGCAGAACGACTCGCAACTGTATTGGTAGGTCCGCATATCTCTGAAAAGAGTACTGTGCTGAGCGAAAAAGAAAATCAGTTCGTATTTAAAGTGCGTACAGACGCGAACAAAACCGAAATCCGCAAAGCGGTTGAGGCCATGTTCGAAGTCAAGGTTGAGTCCGTACAGGTACTGAACGTCCAGGGCAAGAAGAAGCGTTTCAAAACAACGCTTGGCAAGCGTCCGGACTGGAAGAAAGCCTACGTACGTTTGGCCGAAGGCAGCACGATTGATTTCATGGGCGCGGAATAAACCCCGCGGCAACAAGACAGAGTTAAAGGCGAAGTAAGATGGCACTACAAAAGGCCAAACCAACATCACCAGGACGCCGCTTTAAGGTACGGGTACTCAAGCCCGACCTTCATAAAGGCAAGCCGTATGGTCCTCTTCTGGAAAAGAAGACCAAGACGGGCGGTCGTAACAACATGGGCCGTATCACCAAACGCCATACGGGCGGTGGTCACAAGCAGCGTTACCGCGTAATTGACTTTAAACGCAACAAAGACGGTGTGCCCGCAAAAGTAGAGCGCATCGAATACGATCCTAACCGCAGCGCGCACATTGCCCTGTTGCTGTACGCGGACGGTGAGCGTCGTTACATCATTGCACCCAAGGGTGTAGTGGCCGGTTCTGCACTGGAATCTGGTTCGGAAGTCGCGATCAAAGTGGGCAACAACATGCCTCTTCGCAACATCCCTCTGGGTTCTCTGGTGCACTGTGTAGAAATGAAGCCAGGCAAAGGCGCCCAGATGGTGCGTACGGCTGGTGGTTCAGCTCAGCTGGCTGCTCGTGAAGGCAGCTACGCAACCTTGCGTCTTCGCTCTGGCGAAATGCGCAAAGTTCATATCGACTGTCGGGCAACGCTCGGCGAAGTCGGTAACTCTGAGCATTCACTGCAAAAACTGGGTAAAGCCGGTGCCAAACGCTGGCGCGGCGTGCGACCTACCGTTCGCGGTGTCGCCATGAACCCGGTCGACCACCCGCATGGTGGTGGTGAAGGTCGTACCTCCGGTGGTCGTCATCCTGTGACGCCATGGGGTGTGCCGACTAAAGGTTACAAAACTCGTAAGAACAAGCGCAC
>CAWUKD010000317.1:0-1821 GCA_963922815.1 uncultured Gammaproteobacteria bacterium | reverse complement strand
GCGCTTCAAAACGCCTCGCTGGATTTGAGCGACGGTGAAAAAATCGGCGTAATCGTAGCGTCCGGGAACATCATGGACGGCGATCAGCCGCCGGGTACGATTGGTGGAGATTCACTGGCCAGGCTGGTGCAGAAAGCCCGTCATGACGATTCACTCAAAGCCCTGGTGTTGTATATCAACAGCGGAGGCGGTTCAAAATTTGCGTCGGAGATCGCACAGCGAGAACTACAGCTGTGGAAAGAAACCGGACGGCCACTAGTCGCCGTAATGAGCTCCGTAGCTGCGTCCGGGGGGTATTGGCTGGCGATGGATGCGGACGAAATATGGGCCAATCCGAACACTATTACCGGATCTATTGGTATTGGCGGGTTCATTCCCACGTTCCAGCGGACCATGGCTCGAGCCGGCGTTAACGTTGACGGTGTGGGTACTACCCGAATGAGTGGAACGTTCAGAGTAGACCGGGAGCTGTCCGACGACGTAAAAACCATCATGCAAAAGAGCATGGAGCACGGCTACTTGCAGTTCATCTCAAGTGTTGCCAGTGCTCGCAATATGACGATTGAGGAAGTCGACAAGATTGCCCGTGGTCGGGTCTGGAGTGGCAAGGACGCGCAGGAAATCGGGCTGGTTGATCGTATGGGTACGCTTCAGGACGGCATCCAATCCGCGGCCCAGCTTGCCGGACTCGGCGACAGCTACGTTACCAGGTACGTCGAGCGTGAATTGACGTTTCAGGAACGCTTGACGCTGATGTTCTCAACGCGAATGGCGGCGTACTCCGATAACGTCAGCCTGCGCAGTAACCGTTTTGGTATCAATGAGGCCATGCGGTCCTGGGTGCTGCGTGATATTAGCGCAGAGATCGAGGCCATTACGCGTTTCAATGATCCGTCCCATTTGTACCTGCATTGCTTTTGCGAGCTGGATTGACGAATTTGACGTAATCCATGAGTGGCGTTCCCGCTAAACGGCGATGGGCGCTCAGGCCGGCAGCCGCCCACCGGGCGGCTGTTTGCGTTTTCACGCAGTATTTATAAGACCCACGCGAAATAACGCTCAGCTGTCCCGAAAATAGACGATCTTGCCAGCTAACTGGTTGAAAGATTGTAAAAATATCGGTAACCCCGCTTTTTTTTGATAGAGTGGGAGGCTATTCGGGCCGCACAAGCTTCCGACCGAGACTAATAACAAAGTGCGACCGAGGGCGAGCCAGCTCGTCTGGCCCAGGGGAATAAGAACGTGGATAAGGAGTTGTCATGACTCGTAAGGAATCTCGCGACAAAGCTCGCGCTCGCAGCCGTGTCTGGCTTTCAGGTCTTGCAGGTATCCTGAGTGTTTCTGTATTTGCAGAACCGGTGTTTGAGGACCGTACGGCCCAACACATTAATCTGGCCGGAGCGCCGGTCAGTGATACACGGGTTAAAAAACTCGCGCTGGGTGATGTCAACAACGACGGCACCGAAGATCTGGTGGTCGCACGTCGTAACGATGTTCCGCGACTGTTTCTGAATCTTGGCGGAGTAATGACCAACAGCGAAGCGCTGCTTGGCGGTACTGCAAATGGATCGAACAGTTACGACGTTGCCATTGTTGATGTAAACAATGACGGGTGGAGCGATCTGTTTTTTGGTCGCAGCGGCACAAGACCCGAGCTCTATATGAATTTGGGCGAGAACGGCGGCGGCACGTGGCTGGGCTTTGACGGCGGCAGTACGGTGGGCGCCGGTGTGAGCAACGTCACGATGGTTGAGACCGCTGACTTTGACCTGGACAACGACCAGGATGTCGTCATGCTGACGACCAACGGCGGTCGCCAGA
>CAWUKD010000316.1:0-1826 GCA_963922815.1 uncultured Gammaproteobacteria bacterium | reverse complement strand
GAACTCAATGACCAAATCGAATATCGCCGCAAGGCACGGTTCAGCCTGTGCCATCTGTGATGGGTCGTCTGGATCAATGAGTAAATTGACGTGCAGGTTACCGTTGCCAGCGTGGCCAAAGGCCACAATACGCACTCCATGTTCCGAAGCCAGAGTTTGCAACGTCGTGACGAATTCGCCCAGCCGCGATACCGGAACCACCACGTCTTCATTAATCTTTTTTGGTGCGATTGTGCGTAAGGCGGGCGACAAGGCTTTGCGCGCCTGCCATAACTGCCGGGATTCTTCAGCATTTCGTGCGCTTCGACACTCCAGCAGCGAATCGTCCTGCACGGCGTGTTCGATCGCGTTGGCTGCGTGCTCAAGCTGGGATTCCGGGCCGTCAACTTCGACTATAAGCATGGCTTTGGCCGCAGCCGCTATGTCGGCGCCACTGTAGTCTCGTATGAGCTGCAAGCAATCGGCGTCAATAAATTCAACCACGCGTGGGATCACGCTTTGCGCCATTATTCTGGAGACACCGCGTGCGGCCGCCGTAGCGTCGGTAAACAATATTCGCAATGCACGAATAGCTTCGGGTAGAGGGGTTAGTTTGAGCGTTGCCTCCGTTATCACCCCAAGAGTTCCTTCGCTGCCGATCAGCAACCGCGTAAAGTCGTAGCCCACCACGCCCTTTGTGGTGTAACAACCTGATTTGATGCGAACGCCATCTCCGGTAACCGCCAGTAACCCCAGTGTGTTGTCGCGCGGCGTCCCGTACTTTACGCCGCGAGGACCGGAGGCATTACAGGCAAGGTTTCCACCGACAGTGGAGTATTCAGCCGATGTCGGGTCCGGTGCCCAGAAGAAACCCCGTTTTGCCGCTTCACGCTGTACGGTTCCGTTGGTGACGCCGGGCTGTGCAACCGCAACACGGTTATCAGCATCAATTCGAATCGCCGTCATTTTTTCGGTCGCGAGCACCAGCCCACCCTGTTCGGGAACCGCAGCACCGGCGGTACCGGTGCCCAGACCCCGTGCCGTTAACGGCACGCCAAACTCGTTACAGATTCTGACCACGCGCTCAACTTGTTCATGAGACTGAGGTAGCACTACCACGGCAGGTAATCCCTGTCGGCGGCTGTTGTCGTAACTGTAAGCCCAGCAATAGGCCGGGTCGGTACGCACGTCTGCCGCCGGCAACACTGCGCGTAGCGCATCCAGCATGGATGGGTCGAGAGGTGCTGCTGCCGCAACCGAAGGCACTGGGTCAGTCGCCCAGCAACGCGCGATCGAGCAAAAAGCACAGGCTGTGAATAAGCAGCAAATGCACTTCCTGAATTCGCGCGGTAGATGTTGCCGGAACCCGCAGCTCCACATCGCTGTTTTTTAGTAACGGCGACATGGCGCCACCATCGCGACCAGTAAACGCAATGACGTGCATGCCCGCTTCATGTGCCGCCGGGATCGCGCGATTTACATTGGCAGAATTTCCAGAAGTAGAGATCGCAAGCAGTAAATCGCCTGGACGGCCCAGTGCGCGTACCTGCTTGGCAAATATGTCCTCGTAGCTGTAGTCGTTGGCAATGGCGGTAACCGTGGATGCGTCAGTGGTCAGGGCCATCGCGGCTAAACCTTCGCGATCGCGTTCAAAGCGGTTAAGCATCTCGGAAGAAAAATGCTGAGCGTCCCCGGCAGACCCCCCGTTACCGCAGCTGAGCACTTTGTTGCGTGCCTCCACACAGTCGCAAAGTAGTCGTGCGGCGGCGGCAATCCGGGGCGGCATTAATTCTCGGGCCCGTTCTTTGGTGCTAATGCTTTGATCGAAAAGCTGGGTTATCAGGGTC
>CAWUKD010000315.1:0-1834 GCA_963922815.1 uncultured Gammaproteobacteria bacterium | reverse complement strand
TTTACGCTCTTGATCTTTGTGCGTATTTCTTTTGCGCCTGACATAGTGCTCTGTGCCTCGTCTTAAAACCTAAGACTTAGTAGGAACCTGACTTAACGAACTCTTCAACCACTTTCTTAAGGTCGGCTTTTTCTTCGTCGCCGTAATTGCCGGACTTGGAAATCCCTTCGAGAATCGAGCCAAATTTGTCGTTGGCAAACGCGGTCAGGGCGCCTTCAAAGGCCACGACCTTGTTGTCGTCAACATCATCAAGATAGCCGTTCTCAACCGCGTACAAAGACAGCGCCATCTCGCCGACAGACATCGGTGAGTACTGGGCCTGCTTCATCAGTTCGGTTACACGCTTACCGTGTTCAAGCTGCTTACGCGTTGCGTCATCAAGATCGGATGCAAACTGCGCGAACGCTGCCAGCTCGCGATACTGCGCGAGAGCCAGTCGAACACCGCCGCCGAGTTTCTTGATCACTTTGGTCTGTGCTGCACCACCCACGCGAGACACCGACAGACCGGCGTTAATCGCAGGACGAATACCGGCGTTGAACAGGTCGGTCTCAAGGAAGATCTGACCGTCCGTAATCGAAATCACGTTGGTGGGTACGAATGCCGAAACGTCACCGGCCTGCGTTTCAATGATTGGCAGAGCGGTCAGTGAACCGGTTTTGCCTTTGACTTTACCGTCGGTGATTTTTTCAACGTAGTCGGCGTTAATACGGGCCGCACGCTCAAGCAAACGGGAGTGAAGGTAGAACACGTCACCAGGATACGCTTCTCGACCTGGAGGACGACGCAGCAACAGCGATACCTGACGATAGGCCACGGCCTGCTTCGACAAATCATCGTATACAATCAGCGCGTCTTCACCGCGATCGCGGAAGAACTCACCCATTGAACAACCGGCGTAAGGAGCGATGTACTGCAGCGCCGGAGATTCAGCGGCGTTCGCGGCAACCACAATGGTGTGGTCCATCGCGCCGTGCTCTTCGAGCTTGCGTACCACGGTAGCCACACTCGACGCTTTCTGGCCGATGGCTACGTAGATGCAGACCATGTCCTGGCCTTTCTGGTTGATAATGGCGTCAATGGCCACTGCCGTCTTACCGGTCTGGCGATCACCAATAATCAGCTCACGCTGACCACGACCTACCGGCACCATGGCATCAATCGCTTTCAGTCCGGTTTGTACAGGCTGATCCACTGACTGACGAGCGATAACGCCCGGCGCCACTTTCTCAATCGGTGCTGAATGCTCAGTATTGATCGGGCCTTTACCGTCAATCGGACGACCCAGCGCGTCAACCACGCGACCAATCAGCGCTTCGCCAACCGGCACTTCAAGAATACGCCCGGTCGTCTTGACCGTGTTGCCTTCCGAAATGTGCTTGTAGTCACCGAGAACCACGGCACCCACTGAATCCTGCTCCAGGTTGAGCGCCATACCAAACGTATCGCCCGGAAACTCAAGCATTTCACCGTACTGCACGTCGGCCAGCCCGTGAATGCGAATGATACCGTCGGTCACCGCAATAACAGTACCTACGTTGCGAGCTTCAGCAGCAGATTCAAAACGCTCAATGCGTTGTTTGATCAGATCGCTGATTTCGGATGCCTTAAGTGACATGGTGTATTCCTCTTAATGTGTCGGTGCGGCTGCCACTGCAACCGCGCTTGTTTTCTGTTGCTTCTGCGTTCGTTAAAACGCCGGGTCGGCCTGAGCTGCCGGTGGCTTGTGCTAGTCAGCCAGCGCTCCGGCCATCTTTTCAAGGCGTGCACGCACTGTGCCGTCAATGATCAGATCGCCCGCTTTGATCAGCGCACCGCCCAGCAGGGACGGATC
>CAWUKD010000314.1:0-1865 GCA_963922815.1 uncultured Gammaproteobacteria bacterium | reverse complement strand
ATGCGGCGACTGCAAATAGCGACTCCATTGCAACCGATGCCAACCAGCGGCACTATCGGCTGACCCGCTCGAACACCGCCACCCACGTGGCCTTTGAGACACCTCTACGGACCACTCCATGTCGTCAGAACCCAGCCATCGTTCGGTGTGGCGCATCGCGCTGCCAATGGTACTGTCCAATATCACGGTGCCCCTGCTTGGCCTTGTCGACACCGTTGTCGTAGGCCACCTGCCCAGCCCGGACTATCTCGGCGCAGTGGCCGTCGGGGCAATCATATTCAGTGTGTTATTTCTCGGTATGAATTTTCTGCGCATGGGTACTACGGGACTGACGGCGCAGGCGTATGGCAAAGACGATTTAGACGAGCTTCGCCGTGTGCTGCTGCGCGCACTGATCACCGCAGTGGTTCTTGCAGCCGTACTCGTCATGCTGCAAAAGCCGCTGATTCAACTGGCTCTGGCGCTTATCAAGCCAGACGCTACGGTGGGCATAATTGCCGCCGATTACTTTTCGATACGCATATGGGCAGCGCCGGCCTCGCTAATGAACATCGTGCTCATTGGCTGGTTTATCGGGCGTCAAAACGGCCGGATTCCACTGGCTCTGATGTTAACCATAAACGTGACCAACATTATTTTGGACATTCTGTTTGTCGTGCACTACGACTTGCGCGCCAACGGTGTTGCGTGGGCAAGCCTGATTGCCGAGTACACCGGATGCGTCCTGGGCGGATGGCTTGCCTTTAGCAAAATCCGTGGCAAGGACACCCGGCGCCTTATGGAGGGCGTTCTGGTGTTGCGCGAGTTTGGCGACCTCATGCGGGTAAATTTTGATCTGCTTGTTCGCACGCTGGCACTGCAACTGACGTTTGTCATCATTACGGCTGCTGGCGCCAGGCAGGGTGCGCTTATTCTTGCGGCCAACGCGGTGTTGCTTAATTTTCAGTGGATTGTTTCGTACGCTCTGGACGGTTTCGCCAATGCCGCTGAGGCACTGGTTGGCCGGGCGGTCGGCGCCAGGCGACCGCGGGAAGTCGCCAGAGCCGTTAACGTCAGTCGTCAGTGGTCACTGTGGGTCGCGGCCGGCATCACGCTTGTGTTTCTGCTTACCGGCCACGGCTTGATCCGGCTGATGACTGATATCGACGAGGTTAGAGAAACCGCCCTTGTCTACTTACCCTGGCTGATCGCACTGCCACTGGTGTCGGTGTGGAGTTTTCTATACGACGGTGTATTTGTCGGCGCCATGCGCAGCAAAGACATGCGCAACGTGATGGTATTCAGCACCTTTGTCGTGTTTATTCCGGCCTGGTGGTGGTTGCGTGTCCTGGGCAACCACGGCTTATGGCTGGCGTTCGTGCTGTTTATGGCTGCACGCGGATTACTCATGCATTGGCAATGGCAGCAGGATCAGTCCAACCGATAAAGATTAAAAATTGACGCGCCTGAAATGGACGAGTGCAAAGCTGTAACGATGCACACACCCGGGTACAGACTACTCAGGTGCAGGCTGCAACAACGGGCGTAACAAGGGTGCGAGAAATGAAAGATCAGAACACATTCATAGCGCTGACACCTGGCAACACCGGCACAGCGCGTGGTGCCGATTCGTGCGATACCCGAACCGGCTCCAGCGAGACGGGATACCGATAGCAGGTCTGATAAGTCGATTCTCCTGCGGTGGGCACAACAATTTCCACAACCGCTTGATTGGCGCCGGACTGACAAGCGCTTAACAAGCCAATCACAAACAGCACGATGAGCAACATCACGCCTTTCGTTACCCAGCGGCGACCGCTCCGCTGGTTTCTGCTGTATGCGGGGTCTAGCTGAAAAAAAGTGGTGCCCTCGTTCACGGTACATCT
>CAWUKD010000313.1:0-1929 GCA_963922815.1 uncultured Gammaproteobacteria bacterium | reverse complement strand
GCTTTGAGGTCTTTGCGCCAGGCCATCAGGCCAATTACGATCAGCACCAGATAAACCGCAAACAGTATCGCCGTCTGATGTAAATCCCGACTCATGTATAAATAGATGGACAGGCTGTCGATGACGAACCAGTAGTGCCAGTTTTCAAATATCTTTCGGGCCACCATATACGTTGCCACCACGCTGCCCCATGTGGTCAGGGAATCCAGCAGGGGCATGGCGGCGTTGGTAAACCGTGCGAGCACCAGAGTACTAAGCAAAGTAAGACCCAGAATCACCGCAATGGCCCGAACGTGTTGAAACATTTTCCAGGACGACACGCTGATTTCGCTACCGTGATCGCCCCGGCTCCACTGATACCAGCCGTAGAACGCCATAGCGATATAAAAAACCTGCAGCCCGGACTCCATGTAGAGCCGGGCGTTGTAAAATACGTAGAGGTACACCGTTGTACTGACCAGCGCCGCAGCCCAGCACCAGATGTTCTGTCTGATTGCGAGTACCAGATACGCAACAGCGGCAACAACTGCCAGCGTCTCAAGCGAAATAAACGACCACACGACGAAACCTAGTTGGAGAACCGGTACGTTACGGAAATGCCTGCCTGTCGCGGATCGCCCTGACGCGTATAGAGCGTAGGCGCAAAATCTCGGGCCGGTTCGTTGCCGAAGAAAAAGCCGCGTACGGCATACTCTTCGTCAAACAGGTTTCTGACCCACGCCGTAACCGACCAGTTCTGCGCATCGTATCCGGCACGCAGGTTAACCAGCGAGTAGGCGCTGGATCGCTGATCGTGGCTATCAGAGAAGAAAAACGCGTCCTTGCCCGTAATATCAGCACGGACGAACCACTGCGGGTTAATATCGAGCCGGCCACCAAGTGCATAGGAATAGCGTGGCGCGTGCGCCTGATCCCGACCATCCAGTACGCTGCCCGACGCCACATCTTCAATTTCAGTATTCAGCAAACCCAGGTTGGCGTACAGACTCAGGTTTTGAGTGGCTGCATACTCAAGCTCAAATTCAGCACCGGAATTACTGCCTTTGCCGGCATTATCCGTAAAGAATACGAACGTCGCCGGATTGTTCGGATCAAGCTGCGTGGAGCTTTGCACCTGCTGGTCGTCACGCTGCATCCAGAATGCCGTGCCATTGAGTCGAAGCCGGTCGTCGAGCCAGGACACCGAAGCACCGAACTCGTAGTTCCACAGATATTCGCCGTCGTAGAGCAGCGTATCGTTATCGGCCTCGGCCGGAAGCCCCAGATTAAATCCGCCAGCCTTGTAGCCGCGCGCTACTTTGGCGTACATCGTATTGCCTGAAGCTGCGGTATAGCGCACGGACACCTGACCGCCCACGTTACTTTCATCGGCATCGAACTGATCGCCAGCCGTGTCGGTGTAATCGGCATCGCGACGCTCCGTGCGCAAACCCATACCCAGCGTCCACTGTGGGTTTAGCGTGATATCCACGTCCCCAAACACCGCCAGACTTTGGGCCTGATACTCACGGGTAATCCGGGCAACAAACGTATCACCCTCGAAGTTTCCGTCATCCGTCGTGTCGTTGGACTCGCGTAAATCGTTCACGCTTACTCCTGTTACCCACGACACCCGGCTACCGGAATCCGCATTCGACACCAAACGAAATTCCTGCCCGAGGTTCTGCCGGTCACGCCGTGTCTCGGAAAAGAAATCGTAAATCACCGGATCCCAAAAAGCGTCGTTACCCCAGTCGGCGTCAAAGCTGAACACTACGTCTGACCGCGTAGCGCTGCTGATGCTAACCACCGAAAATGCGTCGGCAATATCGCCCATAGCCTTGAGCGACATGCCGGTTGTGCGTTGACTGTCGCGACCGGGGCGATCTGACTGGGTCGTAAAGCTGTTATCAACGGCAAACGCATCGTAGCCGTTGTCCAGATCGACGA
>CAWUKD010000312.1:0-1959 GCA_963922815.1 uncultured Gammaproteobacteria bacterium | reverse complement strand
AACGTTCGAGTAACTGCGCCAGCAGGACTTGATCGCGATGCGGTGCGGCAATGTGCCGAACATCTTCGAGAATCAGGACATGAACGGGTTGTGTCAGTAGTCGAACTGGCCCGCGAGCTTGGACTTCGCCTGCGTGAAGCGTCGATGCTGGACACAAGATTAGCATTGCAGCAAGCGCGTTCACGCGGAGAGGTTAACGTCACTGCCGGAACCAAAGGAGGACGCGGTAAGCATGTAGATCGCTGGGTGCCTGCGTCAGAACGCGCCATCGCCTGCCTGATACGCGCCGCCAACCTGCAAGCAGACGGTCGTAATCTCATTCATCCAGTGCTGTCATGGAGACAATGGAACACTCGTGTTCACCATGTTTGGGCTGGTGCCAGAGACAGTTATGGCCTTGAGAAACTTCACGACTTGCGCGCCGCCTACAGTTGCGATCGATACCAGCAGCTGACCGGATTCCCAGCGCCAGTAGTCGCTGGCATTCGCCACGCCAGCCGCGAACAGGATCGCGAAGCCCGTGATGTCATTGCGCTGGAGCTGGGGCATGCCCGCCGGGAAATTATGGCGGCGTATGTGGGTAGCTCCCGATGAGCCGGCCAGGCAATCAGCGTGCTGTTGGTCGTCAGGCACGTGCCTTGCTGGTAAAGCGACTGCCCGGTTCAAAACGCGGCACGGTTCGGCACCACCTGGTACGCGCCGCCTACATCGGCGCGACTATCTGGCGACGCTGGCACGTTGGCCCTTTTCAATGGCAGGTGAAACATGTGCACTGGTATATGACGGAGAAAACCAAAGAGTACGTCAGTAGCACCCGCTACCGACACTGGCTCACGGTGCGCCTGTTGATTCTCGCTTTGGATAAGGATGGCTGGATAGAACGGCTCGACGGATCGTGGGTTCGGCCAACCGGGCAGCGCGGCCCACTACAATCTGGCCGTCCCGTCCTTGAACCGACCCCGCTGGCACGTTGAGGCAATTGACCGTGTCGCGCACCGCAATGAAATCAGCATCTTCCGCAAGGACACTGATGCCGCGCTTCATTCGGCTGCGCGACGCGGCTTTTTACTTAGGCATGGACCGCAATCGGTTTAACAGTGAGGTACGGTCGTTTTTAACCAAAATCCCCATCGGCAAACAGGGCATCGCCTTCGACCGACTTGAACTGGACGCCTGGGCGGATCATTATAAGTCCAGCAACGGGCGTCCCGGTCGATTGCAAGGAGAACGACTATGGGACGTAGTAGAAGATCGCCCGGCCTCGTCAAAAGGGCGGGCGTTTGGCACATCGACAAATGGATCGAAGGGCAACGAATTTGCCAAAGCACTGGCTCGGCTAAAATTGGAGAAGCCGAACGGTATCTCGCACGACTAAGAGAGACCATTCGCCAGGCGGAGATTTACGGCGTCAGACCGAAGCGGTCGTTCGAGGAAGCAGCGATCAAGTTTGTTCGCGAGAACCAACACAAGCGCTCGCTAAATCGCGACATCTGTCTTTTGAAACAACTGATGCCGTTTATCGGGCAACTGCCATTACAACGAGTGCATCGAGGCACGCTCGATCCGTGGATCGCACACAAACAGGAGGAAGGAAGAAAACCTGGAACCATAAATCACGGACTGGCTGTGGTACGACGCATTCTTCGACTCGCCGAGTTCGAGTGGATGGATCAACATGGCCTGACGTGGCTGGAACGAGCACCGCGCATCAAACTGCTGCCCAACACCGGAAAACGACAACCGTATCCGATGAACTGGGACGAACAGCACACGTTGTTTGCAGGTCTCCCTTCACATCTTGCCGAAATGGCATTGTTCGCCGTTAACACCGGCTGTCGCGACGCTGAAATTTGCAGGATGCAGTGGGACTGGGAGGTTCAAGTTCCGGCACTCAACACCTTTGTATTTATCGTGCCAGGATCATTCGTCAAGAACGGTGAGGAACGACTGGTAGTTCTG
>CAWUKD010000311.1:0-1962 GCA_963922815.1 uncultured Gammaproteobacteria bacterium | reverse complement strand
ACTGATAGGCGAGTCTGCCACTGTGGAAGATGGCTTCCAGACTGTAATCCTTAGGAGCATTAACTCTTCGGATTCTGCGATCGTTAAAAGCGTGCTGACCGCGGTACATATAGAAGCCAATGGTGTACAGATCAGCTTCGAGCTCGTTGTGGACCAGTGCGCCCATGTTGGCGTCGGGTACGAGCCCGGTCCCCTGGTGCCTCAGGTGCGCGTTATGCGCCCATCCGATGATTTTGTCTTCGGGATAGATCTCCGTCGATAGCGCAATAAGGTTTTCAGCCATGCCTTTGTCGCGGGCGCGGATGCCAAAATCAGTGTCGAATCGTTGACTAAGCTGTTCGGCGTAATAGGGGCTGGTTTCAGCATATTGTGCGGCGATTAATACGTCGCGCTGACTGAACTGACCGTCCTGGGTGATTAGTGCGATATTGGCGCGCAGGTAGTCGGCCAGCATCGCGTACTCTGCGGTCAGATCAGGGAGTGCGGCTATCAGCGATTGCACTTCGATCTGATTGGCGTTCTCGGCCGTGCTCGCGCTCTCCGTCAGCGTTCTGAACTGATCTTCGAGAAGGCGAACATCCAGCGCGTAGTCGGGTGATACCTTGCCTGCCATGTCCTCCGTGTTGTCTGCTCGCTGCCGAAAGGCCGGACTGCTCGCCTGCACGTCGAAGCCGGTGATGCGAAGTGGATTACTCGTGCTCTGACGCTGCTTGACGTAGTCGAACAGCTCGACGAGCGTTTGGGTGTGCCACACGCCGAAAAGACAGCTGACCATCGCCGCTCGCGAGGTCAGGGAGCTGATGTTTTGCTGTACGTTTTCGCACTCGAACAGGCCGCTTTCAAACGCCAGTACGTTGTAGCCCAGTTCTTCGTGCAGGTATTTGATCATGCGTACTTTGGCCTGCGAATACTCTTCTACGCCATGACTGCTTTCGCCAAGCATGACAAGGCGCTTGTTCTCGAGTATCTGATCCAGAAACGCCAGATCGGAAAAATCCTGGTCTTCGGTAAGAGATCGCACGATGTCGGCGTTCACGGCAAACCAGCTCGCGACGTCCTCATCGACAAGCGCTTTATTGTCATCATTAATGGTCTGAAGCTGATCGTTTGTCAGCAGGCCCTGCGCAATCGGTGCGGATGGGGCGGCGGACGCTGGTGCCGGTGTGCGTGCAGGCTCCGGGGCTGACGATGAGCCGCCCCCGCAGCTTGCCGTAAGTACCGCGAAGACCAGTGCGGTTGACAAGGCTATGTATCGTTTGGTCTGGTGTACGATCATGAGTAATTGGCGCGAGTTCAGGAGCTGAAGATGATATCGCTTTAGCATATCGATTTGGTGGTTTCTCAAGTAACAATTTTGATTGATTTAACTATCATATACAGTCCTGATAGCCGTTACGCGAATTGCTCGAAACCTGTTGGCATGCCTGTTCCATCGTTTGGCGCCGCCTTCCATAACGTAGAGCTTTGAGTTTGATAGGGTGGCCCGGTGTGATTCAGTATGACTTCATGTTCTACGTTCTCAAATCGCGAACCCGCCAATCAAGACGCGTATTTCGATAGCGCCTGGGGTGGCCGGCAGTTTTCCCGGCTCATCTAAATTCCTGCAGAGGGTTCCGTACATGAACATACAGTATCGATCGTTAGTATTGGCGCTTATTCTTTTATGTGCTTCGTGCACCGCTGGCATTGGAAAAGCGGACAAGTCGGGGGATGTGCGCGCGAAGCACTACGGCCTCGATGCGACGCTGGAAGTCATCGTTACCAGCGAGCAAGGCGATCGGCTGTCGGCTGGCAGGAGCAGTGCATTCAGGGACGGGCAGGCATCAGGTACTGTCGTCCATGTAGACCCGGGCCAGGTGCGGCAAACGATAACGGGCATTGGATCATCGTTTACCGAGTCGTCAGCATTTGTTCTGAGTCACCTTGAACAGAGCAAGCGCCAGGAAGTGATGCAGAATATCT
>CAWUKD010000310.1:0-1987 GCA_963922815.1 uncultured Gammaproteobacteria bacterium | reverse complement strand
ATGATTCTTTCCAATAGATTGAAGACACGCTACGCGTGCCAAACGGCTCATTCATTTGCGATCGCGACAAGAGCAACACATGGTGCCCCTGTCTTGACTATTAAATCAACTCCCGCCTTTCAATCGCGCTACGGTGTGCGATCGAATACAGCTTGTCCCGCGATGACGGTCTGCATAACGTCAATATCGCGAATCAACTCTGGATCAACGCGCCTTGGATCATCGGACAGCACGACAAAGTCAGCTCGTTTGCCAGGCTCCAGGGTACCGGCTCGCTGCTCCTCAAAGACCGCATACGAATTTGTGCGTGTGTAGGCGGTCAGCGCTTCTTCCACGGTGATTTTTTCATCGGGGAGCCAGCCATCCGGATAAGCGCCATCGGTAGTGCGTCGAGTCACGGCGGCATATACGCCGTCGAGCGGCGACAGCGGTGCAACCGGCCAGTCCGACCCAAAGGTCAGCAAACCGCCGGCGTCCAGAATGGTCCGAAAAGCGTAGGTCGTCCTGATCCGTTCGGCGCCGATTCGACCTTCGGCCCAGCGGCCGTCATCGATGGCGTGGTAAGGCTGCATCGAGGCGATGATGCGATGCTTCGCGGCGCGTTCAATCGCAGCGTTCGTGGGATGCTGGAAATGTTCAATACGATAACGGCGAGACGCGATCTGATCGCCTGCCACCTGCTCAAAACCATCAATCAGAACATCGATCGCCTTGTCACCTATGGCGTGTATGGCGAGCTGTAGCTGAGCGTCGTCAGCCTGTTGCAGAAGCGCAGACAGGTGATCTTCCTCAATCAAGGCAAAACCGTTTTCGTCCGGCGCATCGACATACGAATCGTAAAACCAGGCCGTAGTCGAACCGAGAGACCCGTCAACGAGACCCTTTACACCACCCCAGCTGAACTGATTGTCTCCGAGCCCCTCCCTGGCGATTCGTGCCTTGGCACGCTCCCAGTGCTCCAGCGGAGAGAACAACTTGACTCGTATGCGCATTTCGTCCCGCTCATGCGCATAGCCAAACGCATTAACCAGGAACGACTCATGCGGTCCGGCGCTAACGGCATGAACCTGCGTAAGGCCCAGGCTCAGCGCGTGATCCTGAGCCAGCCTGAACACCGCGAGCAGTTCTTCATCCGAAGGCTTCGGTATGACGTCAAGCACGAGCGTCATGGCAGCGTCTTTTAAAATACCGGTTGGTTCACCACTATTATCACGCACAATGTCTCCGCCCGGTGGCGTTAACGTTGTCGCGTCGATTCCGGCCAGATCAAGAGCCGCAGAATTTGCCAGCGCCATATGGCCGTCAATGCGGTAAATAAACACCGGAATATCTGGCGTGATGTCATCGATCCAGCGCTTGTCCGGTAGCTCTCCGCCCCAGTTTTCATGGTCCCAGTTTCCGGTCAGTACCCACTGGCCTTCGCCCAGAGCTTTAATGTGATTATTAACGCGTTGGACAAACTCCGCGGGACTGGCTGCATCACGCAAATCAACGCTGGCAAGACTCATGCCGCCCTCGTAAAAATGCACATGATTATCGATAAAACCCGGCATCACGAAACGACCCTGCAGATCGACCGTATCAGTCGCCGCTACGCGGATGTTCGCGCCGTCGCCCACGTAGGTGATCTCGTCATCAACGACGACCATAACGGACGCATCCTTCGCCTGATCAACGCCCGTCCAGATCACCCCGTTTGAATACAGGGTAACGACCGGAGTGTCGGCCAATGGGCTGGCTGGGCTGGTTGCATTTGGTGGCTCGGTGATGGAAACCTCGGGTGAGCAGCCCGTCGCACCTGACAGGATTGAAACCATCAGCAGGAGCGTTATCAAGAAACGGGGTATCGACGAGTACGAGCCCCGTGTTCGGATAGATTCGAACAGAGCAACCACCAGAGACTGATTGGATTGCACCGCTGTCAGGTTCGCAGTAAACGTTCTCACTGGATCATCCCCGTTCAGGTTAAATGATCCAGTGAGAGTAC
>CAWUKD010000309.1:0-2061 GCA_963922815.1 uncultured Gammaproteobacteria bacterium | reverse complement strand
TGATGATGTGGGGCTGGTCGCCAACATTGAGCTGGTCAAATTTCATATTGACCGGATCAAAGCCGTCTATTTTCATGTAGCCATTCATCTGGGACTGCTTTAGCTGCGCTTCTGCCCGCTCCATATTTCCGAGTGACCGATAAGCGGTCGCCAGATTAAAGTGCACTTCATTTACACGAATGCCATCGCTGATCATTTTCTCGAAGCGCTCAACGGCTTGCGTCCACTCTTTGCGCTGCTGATGAATGCGTCCTTTATAAAACTGCGCCAGCGGATAGGTCGGGTTTTCGGCGAGAGCCTTGTCCAGACTAAGCTCGGCCTCATCAAAGCGGGCCAGATCGAACAGCAGCTGACCCCGTCTCACCGTCAGGTCGATCTGATCCGGAGAGGCTTCAAGGCCGGCGTTAGCGGCGGCGAGCGCCTCCTCAGTCTTGCCCATACGGCGCAGAACGAAGCTGTGATAGAACGCCCAGCGGGACTCGCCGGGGGCCAGGAGCCTGGCGCGCTTAAAAGCGATATCCGATTGTTGATCGCGTCCATAGGTGGCCAGCACAAGGCCGTAGCGACCGTTAGCCGTCGAGTTATCCGGGGACTTGTCCACGGCTGCCCGCGATGCGTCAAGCTGTGCTGCGACGACGGGCAGCAGTTCGCTGGTATCCAGGTCAGCCAGCGGAGGCAAATCCACCCGAGGCCCGCAGGCGGCCAGGGCCGTAACCGCCATGATGAACAGGCTTCGACGTAGAGGTAATAGCCAGGCTGAGTACGGGCGTGTGGTGCGGTTGTACATAGTCGTCATGTCCATATCGAGTCTGAGTGGAGCCTAAGGTTACGTTAAGACTATCCCGGGCACAAAAAAGCCCCGCACAAGGCGGGGCTTTTCCGTATATCAGAATTGGTGCTTAGGCGCGGCGACGTGCCACAGCCAGACCAATCATGCCAAGACCCAGAAGAGCCAGGGTGCTTGGCTCGGCTACTGCAGCAGCAACCGTGAACTGACCAACGTACTCTCCGTTGTCGTTAACAGGATCGATGTCGAAGAACTCGCCACCAGCGAAGATTTCAACGCCGTCAACGGACAGTGAGTATTCGCCTTGACCGAAACCGCAGCAGATGCCGTCGCCGAAGCTATCGAAGATAGCAAAGTAGTAGGTCTGACCTTCAGTCAGGTCCCAAACAAACTGCCAAGGTCCTGGACCTTCACCAGCGAAGTCACCAGGAAGAACGAATCCGTCGCCGAAACCGATCGGTGAGCTAGCGCCTACGTCGTAAGGTACGCCAGCAAAGATGTCGCTCAGATCAGCGCCTTCTTCCCAGATACCGAAAGAAGTTTCGTTAGGAAAGTCGTCGAATGTGATGTCGAGTACAACAGGTACCGCGAAGACAGACGCTGCTACCAGCGAAGCTACGAGGCCTGTAAAGATTTTGCTTATTTTCATTTTAATATCCCCAAATGGAGTTGAACATGTGTTCTTAGTGAACGGAAATAGGTGTTTCGTGCTTAAACTAATGCACACACCATGCCAACTTTTTTAAGTGATTGTAATTGTAGGGATTGACGGCAAATCGTCATAATTCGTTACAGCTCTACATCAGCTCCTGTAAGAAAAACCGACGCGAATGTTAACTTAATAAGACAGGATCTAAGTGTAATAAATTCAGTAACTTACTGAAATCATCGGTTTTGCATTGAGTGTAAAGACAGGTATTACCGATTGTTTTATAAAGATATCTCTGTCATTTGAGTCTGGTCGAACATGCTTGCTGTTTTCTGATCTTCAGGGCAGAGTCGGCCCGGCTCTCCACGATTGTCCCGGGTTCGGTCGTGAAATGGCTCTGCATACATTATATATGTTTTCCTGTTCTTGTCGGCAGTGGGGCTGTGCCGGTTTCCACGGAGCTGACGCTATGTTGAATGGGTTAGTCATTTGGGCCGAGAATTTAGTGTCTTAGTCACCTAACCCTTTGTTACCATGAGCGTATGGAACTCAACGCGATCAACTACACCGATGCCGATGCGCCGGAACGCTTCGTCAAAAGCCTTCACGACACCGGATTTGGCGT
>CAWUKD010000308.1:0-2120 GCA_963922815.1 uncultured Gammaproteobacteria bacterium | reverse complement strand
CCGGGTGAAGAATGGTGATGTTAAGAACACTGATACTTTTAGCGGCAGTACTTGTGGGAGGCGCTGTGCACGCCAGCAATGCGACTCTGGAAGTTGACAGGACCGATATAGAAAAAGATCAAACCATTAATGCGGTCTTCACGTTTAAAGGCAAATTGACCAGTGAACCTGACTTCTCACCTTTGGAAGAAGACTTCACAATTGTGTCTCAGGGGCTGAGTCAGAGCGTAGAGATTATCAACGGGAATTACCGCGAGCAGCAGGCGTGGAACATCGTGTTACTCGCCAGGAAGGAAGGCGCCCTGGTTATTCCGCCGATCGACTTTAACGGCGAGAAATCGAACGCGGTTACCCTCAATGTTGCCGCACCGAAACCCCGAACCGAAACGGATCTGGGAGACTTGTTCCTGGAAACCGAACTGACTCCGGAATCCGGCGGATACGTACAGCAGCAGCACCTGTTTATCGTCAGGATCTATTTTCGTGGCTGGTTGATCGACGGACAGCTATCGGATCCGCAGCTGGACAATCAGGATGTGGTGGTGCAGTCGCTGGGCGAGCCCCGACGATACTCCACCACGCGCAACGGCGAGCGGTATCAGGTGTACGAGCGGCGTCACGCGCTGTTTCCACAGGCCAGCGGCCCATTGACCATTGGCGAAACCACGTTTTCGGGGCGCCTGCGATTACCCGTGGGCGGTAACCGCCTAAAGAGCGTGTCAACGCCGGCGATCAGTCGCGATGTGTTGCCCGTGCCGACAGAATATACGGGGGACGTGTGGTTGCCGGCGGAATCATTGAGCCTGACCGAAGTATGGCCGAGCAACTCGCTGGTGTTTGAGCAGGGCGTGCCGATTACCCGCACCATAGGAATTGACGCACTTGGGTTGACGTCGGCACAGCTGCCCGCGCTCCAGATTGATGGAAACGATTCGGTACGGGTTTATCCAGATCAGCCCAGGTCCAGTGACCAGGTGGGTGAGCAGGGTGTGACCGGCACGCGCGCCATGGCGGTGGCGCTGGTACCGCAGCAATCCGGCGAAATCACGTTGCCGGCGATTGAAGTGGAATGGTGGGACACCACGGTCAATCGGCAGCGTACGGCGCGACTCGATGGTAAAACACTGTCGGTGCTGCCAACGGCCGGTGGTGGCAATAGCAATGCGGAGAGCGGTGAAACCGTGGTTGCACAGCGCCCGCAGTTACTAAAAAACCCGTGGTTCTACGCCACTTTGCTGTGCGCGTTTGGTTGGCTGGTCACGTCGCTCATGCGCTCAGGTAGAAATGGCGTAGCCACTGAAGTAAGTGCCACCGACACCCATGGTCTGCGACAGCGTTTCAAAAGCGCCTGTCTCAAGAATGACGCCAGGGCGTGCAGTCATCTGCTCGCTGAAATTCTAAGATCCGATAGCGGTCATACGACAAGCGGTCAGCGTCTGAGTCTGGCTGACAGTGACGAACTGAACAGGCAGAGACAGCTATTAAATCGCTGCCTCTATGGCCCGGAAGACCAGCGAGACACCTGGGCAGGTGGAAGCGATCTTTGGCGAGCGTTTGAAGCGGCAGACAGGCCCGATACAAAGCCTTCGGGTTCTGCCAAAGGACTGGCTGAACTGGCGCCTTCGGCGGCCGCCTGATTGCTCGGGCTGTTCTCCGGTCTGCTGGCGTACGAGACGTCCGTTGCTAGAATGGTTGTCCAAGTCTGAAGTATGTGGCCGACCGCCCGTTTTCCGCGAGGCCATGCGCCAGATAGAGTGGACCGATGAACGTGTCGAGGCCAACAAACAGGCTGCCGGCCAGCCGCAGGCTGTCAAAGCCGATATCATCCGAGTCGTCCCACACGTTACCGGCTTCGAAGGACGCGCCAAGATAAAGCGGCGTCTGGAATGTCGATGAACCGAGTCCGATTCGCCGGAAATAGGCCAGGCCGGCCAGCGCCGAGTGCTGTCCCCGCAGCTCATCGAGCTGGTAGCCCGACAGACGGAACAGGCCGCCGAGGCCAAACAGGTCTTCAACCTCGCCATCGCCATTGAGGTTGGTGCCGGCATTTAAAAAAGTCAGAAACGTATGATCGCCCCGACTACTGGCGTTCACCCAGTCCAGCGACAAACGGTCGTTAT
>CAWUKD010000307.1:0-2123 GCA_963922815.1 uncultured Gammaproteobacteria bacterium | reverse complement strand
CTCCGGAAGTCGGTCGCGTTTTCTCAAAGACCAGTCCCCGGCTTGGCGTCTATACGCATCTGGACAACGATCCGGCCACTCTTCCCGAGTTGATCAGACAGACTCGAACGACCTGGGAAGGTCCATTGGAGGTCGGTGAGGACGGGATGGTGATCGAAATTGGCGAAGATATTCGTGTCGTAAGACCTGACCAGAAACAGTAAGGGGAAGTAACAATGAGTGAGTTCAGTGAAGGCTGGAAACCGCTACTCGCCGCGACGGTCGGCACCATGTGTGGCATTTTCACGCTCACAAATTACTCTCAGGGGTTTTTCGTGGGACCGGTCACGAGCGAATTCGGATGGAGCGCGTCGCAGTTCTTTCTGAGCTATACCGTGCTGATGTGCTTCGGGCTGTTAACGGGGCCAATTATCGGGTCGATCACTGAAAAAGCCGGGCTTCGTATCGTTGGTATCATTGGCCTTACCGGGCACTCGATTGCCTACATGCTTCTTTCTTTCAACAACGGTTCGCTGCCGCTCTGGTACGCGAGCTGGGCCCTGGTGGCTATTCTGGGCGCAGGTTCACTGCCCATAATCTGGACCGGTGTTCTTAACGCCTGGTTTAAGAAGCACCGCGGTAAAGCCATCGGTATTACCATGGCAGGCACGGGGCTTGGGGCTTTTCTGTTGCCGCCGTTCGTTGAGTTTCTGATTTCCAACTATGGCTGGCGCACCGCCTATCGCGGCATCGGTCTTGGCGCAATGCTGGTGTCTTTGCCGATCGTTATCGCGTTGTTTAGAGAAAAAGGCGGTGGTGCGACGCATGGGCCGGAACATCGTGCGCAGCCGGCGGCCGCCTGGGGATTCACCCGCGCTCAGGCAATGCGTACCCTGCGTTTCTGGATCCTGGGCGCTGTGCTATTTGTAACCGTCATTGTGATCGCTGGCCTGTTGTCCAACTTTGAACGAATCATGACCGAGAAAGGTCTGGAGCGCAGTGCGATTGCAACCATTGCGGCGGTAATGGGATTGACCGTAATCATCGGTCGGGTGTTGGTCGGTGCTCTGGTTGATCGATTTTGGGCGCCGGGCGTTGCGTCCTGCTTTTTCGTCTTGCCAACCATTGGTTTGTTGATGCTGGTGAATGCCGACGTGACCTTTTGGACTGGAATGCTCATTGCGGTCATGATCGGTCTTGCAGCGGGTGCCGAACTGGATCTGCTGGCGTATCTCACCAGCAAGTATTTTGGTACGGCCCACTACCCGGCCATATTTGGCGCCATCATTGCGTTCTTCACTGTCGGAGCAGGATTTGCTCCGCCGTTGTTTGGTGCCATGGCACAAGCTCATCAGGGCTATAACTTTATCCTGACTGTCTCGGTGGGCCTGCTTGTGCTTTCTATCGGTCTGTTTCTGGCACTGGGGAAATACCCGGCGACGGGAGCTGACAGTGAGTAGAATTGCGAAACTCCTGCTGCTGCTATCGGCGCTGGTAGTTTCTACATCAAACGCCGATACGCAGGTTAGTCCCGATCTTGCACTTAAAATGCTGCGTGACCAGAACCAGCAGTTCGAACAGCAGGTCGTTCAAGTCACCGGGAGTGTCTATACGGCCGTAGGGTTTCATGGCGCCAACACGTCCATGATTGTGGGTGACGACGGCGTCATTATTGTCGATGCGCTCATGGGACCGGCGAGTGCGGGCAATGCCTTCGAAGCACTGCGCAAATACAGCAATAAGCCAGTCAAAGCCATCATTTATACCCACAGCCACGGCGACCACACCGGCGGCACGAGCGTTTTTGCAAGCGACGATAATCCGGCAATTTACGCCATGGAAAACTTTGGTACTGCCAGTGGTGTGGACAGGGCGCTGACGCCGATTATGGCGTCTCGGGGCGCCCGTCAGTTTGGCCGCAGGCTACCGCCGCACGAGGCCACTAATCGTGGTTTGGCGCCGGCCAGTACCATTGATCACGATCGCGGCAAGGGCCATCTGCCACCGACCGTGAGCGTGTCTGTGAGTGGTCTAAAAACGACCATCGCCGGTGTCGATTTCGAGCTGGTCGCCGGACCCGGGGAGACGGACGACGCGCTGTTCGTTTGGTTGCCCGAAGAACGAGTGCTGTTTTCCGGGGACAA
>CAWUKD010000306.1:0-2131 GCA_963922815.1 uncultured Gammaproteobacteria bacterium | reverse complement strand
CGACCCCGAGGTCACGCAATTTGAACGGATTGTTTCCGGCGCCTAGCAAGAACACCGAGTGCCGAAAACATCAGAATCAGTGCGCCGGGGATCGGAACGGGGCTGCTTACGATGTATGCATCGGTTGACAGTTCGCGCCACGGAAACTTCAGGAATCTGCTTTCAAGTGCATTTAACGTGACCACGCCACCCTCTTCAGGTAAGGGGCTGTCGAAGAATAGGGTCAGCGCCATGCCAAAAGGAAGGTTCTCATCATCATCAATACTAAGTCCGAGGTTTATGTTGTTGTAAAACGCATCAATATCTTCGGTCGTGTACGTAGCTCCCTGTACGATGCCCGGCTGCGTCTGAATGAGCAGGTCACTGATTAACCCGGATTCGCTGTTGTAGGTAAAGCTCCCGGTCAGCGTTGTATTATCAAAGAACACTGCGTTCTCAATTGTCCACACGAGCGTCGTTGCCGCAGACTGCAACGAGAACAGCAGGAGTGCCACCGCAATGCCGGTTTTTCTCATTTTTTCGATTCCATTCTGTAATGCGTGTGTCCACTATAACCAACAACGGCCGGATTGCCCAGAATCGGGGTAATCAGGTGGCCGAACGTGTTGAATTCGCTGGCGTAGATAGTCACGTGCTGATCACGCGAACAACCGTAATATGCTAGATTAGCCCATTCTGTTTACTACACAATTCGGAGTTTGCTCGTGCAACATGTTAAATCGTTTTTGCCCATTGCTTTGATCATCAGTTTTTTCAACGTCGCAAGTCTGAATGCATACGCGGACTCTCCGCTAATCAGTGACGACCAGGCAAAGACAGCCGCACAGCTTATACAAACGGCGCTGAACAGTGATTTGGGCTTCGAGATTGTCGAATCGCTAACAACCGAAGTTGGCCCGAGACTGGGAGGTTCCGAAGCGGAAGCTCGCGCTCGAGCGTGGGGTGCCAGGCTGGGCAAAGAACTTGGATTCGACCGAATCAGTGTTGAAGAATTCACCATGCCGTTTTGGGACCGTGGCGAATTACACATAGCTTTAGAGTCTCCCTACCAGCAAGAGCTTTATGGTACGGCATTGGGTGGCGCTGCTCCGTCCAAACGAGAGATTGAGGCGTCGGTGATTTATTTTCGGGACTTCGAAGCGTTAGAGAATGTCAGCGAAGGTTCTCTGGAGAACAAGATTGCGTTTGTTGATGGCGACATCATGGTCAAGAGCCAAACGGGCGCTGGATACGGGGACGCCAATCAACGTCGTCGAATCGGCTGGAAGCATGCTGAGCGCGGTGGCGCAAGTGCGCTGGTCGTGCGTTCTGTGGGTTCCGATTCGCATCGTTTTCCACATACCGGAATGATGAGTAAAGACGGTGACAAGTGGGCGCGCATTCCGGTTGTTGCTATTTCTAATCCGGATGCTGATCACCTGCGTCGTTTACACAAACTGGGTAAACCCATCTCGCTATCTTTACATTCATCGTCGAAATGGAAAGGCGACGTGAAGAGCGGCAATGTAGTCCTGGATTTAGTTGGCAGCGAAAGACCGGAAGAGATTGTGCTGATTGGCGGACATCTCGACAGCTGGGATCTGGGCACCGGGGCGGTCGATGACGGTGCGGGTATCGCCATCACCACCGCAGCAGCGGCCCTGATTGCGCAGCTACCCACGCGCCCTAAACGAACCATTCGTGTGGTTATGTTTGGTGCGGAAGAAGTCGGTTTGCTGGGTGCGAAAGCGTACGCAGTTCAACACGAGGCCGAAGTTGCAAATCACGTGCTGGCGACAGAGTCGGATTTCGGAGCACAAACCATTTGGCAGCTGGTGTCAAACGTGAACGAAGACGCGAATGCGTTTATTGATGAAATTGGACGACTGTTAAGACCGCTGGATATTGTGCGTGGCAGTTCAACCGCACCGGGCGGTGGGCCCGATATCATTCCATTGGCGGCGAAAGGCGTCCCGACAATACGACTGAAACAAAACGGAAGGGACTATTTCGATTTACATCACACGCCGGACGACACGCTGGACAAGATTGATCCAAAAGAACTGGCACAAAACGTTGCCGCTTATGCCGCCACCATTTATTTAGCAGCGGACACGGACGTGGAATTCAGGAACTAGGGGTCGGACCTCAA
>CAWUKD010000305.1:0-2237 GCA_963922815.1 uncultured Gammaproteobacteria bacterium | reverse complement strand
TGCATGGCAGCGGCATCAATATCGTACACACGCAGCTCCTCGATACCGAGCAAGGTGTGAAAGGCAATAGCCTGAAACTCGCTTTGTGCACCCGCTCCGATCATGCCCATCACTTTCGAATTTTTGCGGGCCAGCGCTTCCGCCGCAATCGCCGAGGCCGCCGCCGTGCGAAACGCGGTGGTCAAAGTTAATTCAGACAGCAGCATCGGATAGCCGGTTTCCACATCGGCGAGTGCGCCAAACGCCATCACGGTAGAAACCCCTTTGGCCGTATTCGCGGGATGCCCATTGACGTACTTAAACGCGTAACGATCGGCATCGGACGCGGGCATGAGTTCAATCACCCCGATATCACTGTGACTCGCCACTCTGGCGCACTTGTCGAAGGACTCCCAGCGCTTGAAATCTTCCCGCATCGTGTCGGCCACACCGCGTAAAAACGATTCAAAGCCTACTTTTTCTACAATACGGCACAGGGCGGGTACATCTACAAAACGGGTCATTACAGCGTCCTCAACAAGTTATCAATATGGCAAGTCTAACGAACTGATTAGCCAGTTATAATAGCTTTTAGTGCACTAATAACCAGAAATAGTGTCATAATGTGACTATGAATAAGCATATTGATAAATTGAGGGACTGAAATGCTGAAACTGGACACCAAAGATCAGGGGCTTATTTCCATGCTTCGTGCCAACGCGCGGACGTCTGTTGTCGATCTTGCCAAAGGCCTCGGCGTGTCCCGGGCGACCATTCAAAACCGTCTAAAGCGTCTCGAAGCCGACGGCGTTATCACCGGCTACACCGTGCTGCTGGGAGCCGAAATTGAAAAGCCAGCCGTCCGGGCGCTGATGAGCATCAAAGCCGATAGTGCCAGCGAAACGAACGTCATTTCAAAGTTGCGGGGTAGCCCACACGTATCGGCCGTGCACCACACGACCGGCCGATGGGACCTGATTGCCGAAGTGCAAACCGATTCACTGTCATCGTTCAATCAGATCATCGGTGCGCTGCGGTTAATCGACGGAGTGACCGCAACCGAAACCAATTTACTTCTGGAGAGCTATGAATAAATGCAGAATACTGTGATCGATATGGCCCAGGAACGATGGGTACATAGCCCTCAACGAGAACACCTCACACACCTGGCTCCACGTCTCGCCTGCCGGTAGCGATTAAATCCGGGAAGAGATCACGTGGGAAGCAATCTTCAGCGATGCTCTCCGCTGCCCTCGGGCCGTTCGTCTTCATCAATGCCCAGAAAACCACCCGACTGACGCGCCCACAAGTCGGCATACACGCCTTTATGATTTACCAGTTCTGCGTGCGTGCCGGTTTCGATAATCTCGCCCTGTTCCATGACAACCAAACGATCCAGTGACGCAATAGTCGATAGCCTGTGTGCGATTGCGATGACGGTTTTACCTTTCATCAGCTCAAACAGGCTTTCCTGAATAGCGGCTTCAACTTCCGAATCAAGCGCCGACGTAGCTTCATCTAACACAAGTATCGGTGCATCTTTCAAGAATACACGGGCGATAGCGATACGCTGCCGCTGACCACCTGAGAGCTTGACGCCGCGTTCACCAACAAAAGCATCGAGGCCCTTGCGTCCGGCCTGATCTTCCAGGTCTTTAATAAAGTCCCAGGCTTTGGCGCGTTTTGCGGCATCGATAATCTCGGCGTCGGAGACATCGGGTTTCGAATAGGCAATGTTGTCACGAATGGAACGGTGAAGCAGCGAGGTATCCTGAGTGACGACGCCAATCTGACCTCGCAGAGAATCCTGCGTAACGGCAGAAATATCTGTGCCATCAATCGTGATCGAACCGCCCTCGAGATCGTAAAACCGTAAGAGCACGTTAGTGAGAGTAGTCTTACCGGCACCTGATCGGCCCACCAGACCCAGTTTTTCACCCGGATTGATATCAAGACTCAGACCCTCGATAACACCTGTTTCTTTTCCATAGTTAAACGTAACGTCCTGGAAACGGATGTGCCCGGTCGTCACCTTGAGTTCGCCCGCGTCTTTCGAGTCCATCACATTGCGTTCCTGCGACATCATGTTCATGCCGTCATGAACCACACCGACACTCTCAAACAGGGACGACATCTCCCACATAATCCACTGCGACATGCCGTTGAGACGCAGCGCCAGTGCCACGGCCACCGCGATAGCACCTACTGACACCACGGATTCGAGCCACAACCAGATTGACAGGCTCGCGATCAGAAAC
>CAWUKD010000304.1:0-2283 GCA_963922815.1 uncultured Gammaproteobacteria bacterium | reverse complement strand
CCTGAATATTTTTACGAGTAAGTAATATGGCTGATCCAGTACGCAAGAAAAAGGTCAAGAAGCATATCGTTGATGCGATTGCTCATGTCCACGCTTCTTTTAACAACACCATCATCACAATCACCGATCGTCAGGGTAACGCTCTGTCATGGGCGACTGCTGGTGGTTGCGGCTTCCGCGGCTCTCGCAAGAGCACGCCTTTCGCAGCACAGGTTGCTGCCGAGAAAGCCGGCAACGTGGTGAAAGACTTCGGTGTTAAGAACATGGAAGTACGTGTCAAGGGCCCTGGCCCCGGTCGTGAGTCGGCTGTACGTGCTTTGAACGCTGCTGGATTTCGTATTACGAATATTGAAGATGTTACCCCGATTCCGCACAACGGTTGTCGTCCGCCTAAGAAACGTCGGGTCTAACGGAGAAAGATAATGGCAAGATACTTGGGACCAACGTGTAAGCTGTCACGACGCGAAGGAACGGATCTGTTCCTGAAGAGCGGCGTGCGTTCACTCGAATCGAAGTGCAAGCTCGAAGTACCACCGGGCGGTGCCGGACAGCGACGTCCACGTACCTCCGATTACGGACTGCAGCTGCGTGAAAAGCAGAAGCTGCGTCGTATGTACGGTGTGCTCGAAAAGCAGTTCCGCAACTACTACAAAACTGCCGCACGCCGTAAGGGTTCAACGGGTGAATTGTTGCTCGAACAACTCGAGTGTCGTCTCGACAATGTCGTGTACCGCATGGGCTATGCCTCAACGCGTGCCGCGGCTCGTCAGCTCGTCAGCCACAAAGGTATTAACGTGAATGGTTCTTTGGTGAACATTCCGTCATACCAGGTTGCAGCAGGCGACGTTATCTCTGTTCGCGAAAAAGCCAAAAAACAGGCTCGCATTCAGTCAGCAATGGACATCGCCGGTCAGGTGGGTCGTCCGGAGTGGGTTGAAGTGAACGAGAAAGAACTGAGTGGCACATTCAAATCGATTCCCCAGCGTGACGATATCCTTCCCGATATCAACGAAAACCTGGTGGTCGAGCTTTATTCCAAGTAATACGTTTTACCTTGAGGGGTTACCTAAATGACAGGTTCCGTTTCTGATTTTTTGAAACCACGTGTAGTTAATGTTCAACAGATTAGCGACACACAGGCGCGCGTCACCATTGAGCCGTTTGAACGTGGTTTTGGCCATACGCTGGGTAACGCCCTGCGACGAGTTCTGCTGTCTTCGATGTCCGGTTGTGCCATCGTAGAAGCCGAGATCGATGGCGTGCTTCATGAGTACACCCACATTGAGGGTGTGCAGGAAGACGTGGTTGAGATTCTGCTGAATCTCAAAACCGTCGCGCTTGAAATGCATTCGCGAGATGAGGCCTATCTGACGCTGTCGAAGAAAGGTCCTGCCGTGGTAACGGCTGGCGATATCGCTTCGGATCACGACATCGATGTGAAGAACCCTGATCTTGTGATTGCCAACATCAATGCCAATGGCCAGCTCAACATGAATCTGAAAGTGATTCGTGGTCGTGGCTACCAGCCTGCCGCCCAGCGCAACCGCTTTGAAGAGATTTCCGGCCCCATCGGTCGACTGCAGCTCGACGCTTCGTTTAGTCCGATTCGCCGGGTCAGCTACACGGTCGAAGCGGCTCGTGTTGAGCAACGTACCGACCTGGACAAGCTGCTGATTGATCTTGAAACCAACGGAACGATTGATCCTGAAGAGGCCATTCGTTTTGCGGGCAACATTTTGAAAGACCAGCTATCTGTCTTTGTCGAGCTTCAGGGCGCCGACGAAACGTCAGGTGTTAACCAGGAACAGCATGTCGATCCGATTCTGCTGCGTCCGGTTGACGATCTTGAGCTCACCGTTCGTTCTGCGAACTGCCTGAAAGCCGAGAGTATTAATTACATTGGCGATCTGGTGCAGCGTACCGAAGTGGAACTGCTTCGCACGCCAAACCTGGGCAAGAAGTCGCTGACCGAGATCAAAGAGATTCTCGCTCAGCACGGACTGGCCCTTGGCACCATGCTCGACAACTGGCCACCACCGCAGCTGCGCGGCGAAGCCAGTCATGAATCAGCCATTATCTAGAGTTATCTGGTCTGGCTATAACCGTTTAAGCAAGTTTTAGGAATACCGAAATGCGACATCGTCAATCCGGACGGCAGTTAAATCGTAACAGTAGTCACCGTCGAGCCATGTTTCGCAACATGACCGCGTCGATTATCAAACACGAAACGATCCGTACCACATTACCCAAAGCCAAAGAGCTGCGTCGTTACATTGAGCCGCT
>CAWUKD010000303.1:0-2305 GCA_963922815.1 uncultured Gammaproteobacteria bacterium | reverse complement strand
ACACGATGCCCACCAGGGCAAGTGTAGAAATACGATAAGCGCAGCTCATGCCGACACCGCAAAGTCGGCATGAGCTGCCAACAGTACAACAATGCAATGGATGCACGTTACGTGTACCGGACTCACGCCTGACAGCGGCTGGAATCAATGACACCCGTCACAGCCCGTCGGCCATTCAGGGAATAAACCGCTATGACTATCTCTCGTCGCAACATCACCGTTACCGCATTGCTCGGTATCAGCCTGATTACCAGTACCGTTCTGGCCGGGCCGTACCTTCAGTTTGTCTTTGGAAACGTTAATCAGTCTCACGAACTCATGCGATTCGGATCCATCAACAGCGTCGACAACGTCGTCAGGCTGGGCACGGTTACGAGTCGCGGACACAGCGATGGTCTGGATTTTGATGGAGGCCCGATCATTGGCAGTCGTTGGGGCCAGGTACGGTTTAATCAGGGTCTCCCTTTGTATTTCACGACCCACGCCGGCTGGCGTACAGGGCTGTACAAATGGCGCAATAACAAGAGCAATCGCTATGACAATATCAACATGTACCCCTTCGGTTGGCGCCCGGGCCTGCGTCAGGCAACGGTGTTTGGGTACGAAGCACCCACATGTGTTGGCATTCGCGGCAATGGCCCACGACTGTGGGCACACTTTGCCTCGCTGGCGCGCGTGACCGAAGAGTTTGGGCCGATTGGCGGCGCCGCCGGCGGCAGCTCTGGCAGCATCAGCGTGTTTGTGACCGAATCCATTCACGCCAACCCGCTGGTAACGCGCTGCGGTGCTGGACAGATGTGCTCTCTGGAAGAAGCAACGGCGCGCATGGCGCTCCTGTTTAAATCTGTGGAAGGCCTCAACAACGCCGGGCTCATTGACGATGTACTTGCGCTGACCGAACTGATCGGCCAGATCCAGGCTGGCGGCATTGAGGATCTGCTTAACGGCGATAACCCGCTGCAAGGCGTTGAGGCATTAATCAGTATTGTGCAGGACCCCGATCTTCAGCAGATCATTAATCCGGAGCTGGTGTCTCTACTGATCAACTCACCCGACCCGGAGTTTCATGCCACTGATGTTGTGCAAGGCCTTCAGGGCGCGTTGACGTTTCAGGTGAACGATCCCTCGCCTCTGGTGCGACCCGGACCCATAAACTTTACCGCGTTTACGAATATTGTCGGCAGGCTAGGCAACTTTTATGCCGGCTATGGACCGTTCGAGCGCAGCAAAACGCAGCAGTTCATGCAGCACTGCGCCACACCCGGCCTGGGTCTTGACTGGCCAGCGGTGCGCGACCTGCCTGCACCTGGCGGCACCTGCGGATCAATGTTTTCGGATTTGTTCGACACCTATCTCGACAACTACGATCCGGACTCGGGGCCCAACCGACTGAATGATCGAATTGGTAACTACCTGCGATCGTTCGTGGCGACCTCGGTTCTCGAAGGCGATGCCATCGACACCTTTGCTCAGGCCAAAACCGACTATTTCGCCGCACAGCCGTTTTCACTCGATGTCAGTTTTGATGACGTCAAGTTCGGCTACTGGGGACGACGCGATGATCTGGAAAGAGTGAGTCAGAATATCGGTCAGTTCGACGATCCCAAGAGCGCCAAATTTACCACGCTGGGGTCGCCGCAGTGGCGGGACATACTGTCGGTGTCCCCGGCTGAGCCGGGTCTCTCGCGAGCACTCGAACTGCCTGACGGACGGGTGTCTGCCGGAGGATGGAGTGATCCCGTTCCGAGCCAGGTACTTTCCGCGGCTGGGTGTGAGCGCGTCATTCTGATCAACCGCCAGGACGGTATCGGTTCGTTCACCACTGGCGTTGCCGAACAACTCGGCGCCAGCCAGGCTGACCTCGAAGCGCAATACAGCCTGACCGATTTGAACAGCGGTTTCAGTCGTTCGCTGGCCGATGCTGCCGGCGTTTGGTGCACCAACTGGGATGCGCCGGACACGCTGGATATTGCGGGTCTTGCGGCCGAGGGCTGGAACGCACCTCTTGAAACCAGCGATCCTGATCTTCTGGTATTTGAAAACGCCGGCAGCAACCTCGGTATTGCGGGCTGCAGCCTCGGCGTGCCGTCTCGACAGGGACTGGGATCTGGCAAACGCTAGTGATTACCAACCCACCCATTTAAGTTAGCCGGCAGGCGTTTCTGTCGTGACGATAACAGTTTGGCTATTCAGGTAAGGAGCCTGATTTCAGGCTCTATCTGCTCATTATGTTGGCGTTTGGCTTTCCGTTGGTCGCGTATCTGTGGAAGCTCAAGCAGGACAAGCTGGCGCATCAGCGCAAGCT
>CAWUKD010000302.1:0-2340 GCA_963922815.1 uncultured Gammaproteobacteria bacterium | reverse complement strand
GACAGCGCCAGGCGCGACGAGTCGGGGCTGCTGCGGACCGTGCGGGACGCATTGAGACGCATTCAGCTTGGAGGTGTGAGCTACGGGTCCATGCGATATTCGTCCGACGATGAAGTACTGGCCAGCGCTCTGCAGCCAGTACAGCCGATACCGATAGTGTTCAATTATCTGGGCTTGTGGCGCAAGCAGCGACGAAACGATGCCCTGTTTCATTTTTCGCAACCCTTGGCTGCGTCCTGGGGTGAGGGCAACGAACAGCCTTATCCGCTGGAGTTAAACGCCATGTTTTTCGACGGTCTGCTGGAGGTGAGCTGGGATTATTCGACGCGCGTTTTCGACAAAGACACCGTCAGTGACCTTGCACAGAGGATGCGAACACGACTGCGTGCCTTGATCGAATATTGTTCCGCGCATGACGACGCACAGCTCACTCCGCAGGACTTTCCCAATGCCGGTATCGATCAAAGCGATCTTGACGATCTCATGGCCGATTACGGGGATCTGTGATGATAGGAAGGATGAGTCGCCGGGTCAGGAGCGACACCCGGACGGCCGGAGAGCGCTATGGCGCCGCGTAACATCGAAGCGATTTATCGCCTGACGCCTCTGCAGGAAGGGTTGCTGTACCACACTCTTGATGCGAATACGGCGGGTGCCTATTTCGATCAGTACACGGCTGTCATGGAAGGTGACGTTGATTTCGATCGTCTCAGGCAGGCGTGGCAGGCTGTCGTTGATAGCCACGCGATTCTGCGGACGTTTTTTACATGGGAAACGCGTGAACATCCACTGCAGGTAGTCAGGTCTTCGGTCGAAGTTCCCGTGGAGTTCCGCGATCGTCGTGAACGCACTCCTCAGGATCAGCGCCGCGAACTCGAAGAGTATCTGAACGCGGACAGGGCGCAGGGATTTGTTCTCGATCAGGCCCCGTTGATGCGCCTGCGTGTTACCCGTCTGTCGGACAGCAGTACCCATTTTGCGTGGAGTTTCCACCACCTGATTCTGGATGGATGGTCAGTGCGATTGCTGTTGGCCGAATTCCAGCAGCGCTACACGGCGCTAACCGATGGCGCGCACTTTGTGTCAGTGCCCGCACCTGCGTTTGAACAGTTTGTCGCATGGCAGCGTCAGTCCGACTCCGAAAAGGCCGAACGATACTGGAAGGACTATCTGGCGGGCTTTGCCATTCCCAGCACGCCCCGGATTGCCGGGTCCACAGAGCAGCCGCCAGGGGAAACGGCCAGGCAAACCAGCAAGGTTCTGCCAGAAGAATTTGGCGAGCGTCTGTCGGCATTTGCGCGCGAATCGAGGGTCACTCTCAACACGCTGTTCGTAGCGGCCTGGGGACTCGTGCTGGCCCGTTATTGCGGCCAGCAGGACGTCGTGTTTGGGACAACGGCTGCGGGACGCCCGCCGGCGCTGGAGGGAGTTGAACGTACGGCCGGGTTGTTTATCACGACGCTACCGATGCGCGTCCGGATGAACTCGCCGCAGACCGTTCAGCAGTTGCTGGAGACCCTGCAAAAGGATCAGTCCCGGCAGCGCGAGTTCGACTATGTCGGATTGAATGTCGTCCAGAAGTTCAGCGATATGCCAGCGGGCCTGTCGCTGTTCGACACGTTGCTGGTGTTCGAGAACTTTCCGGCGTTTGAAGAATCGGAGAACCAGACGATTCGTCTGACGCAGGAAACGTTCAGCGAGTACAGTCACTATCCGCTGGCGCTGCTCGTAGTTCCGGGGAAATCGACCGAGCTGATCGTCGTGCATCAGCCCGCCAGCTACTCCGACGCGGCCGTCACGCGCCTGTTGTCCAATATGATCGAAGCGCTTGAGCAGCTAATGACGCGTCAGAGTGTGGGCGACATCGATGTACTGAGTTCGAGTGAACGCCGCTATCTGCTGGGCGCTGGCGAGGGGCCGGCTGCTGATTTCAATAATCGTTCCGTACTGGATGACTTTGAGCGTTGCGCACGTGAAAGACCGCACGATATAGCCGTTGCGGTGGGCGATGACCACTACAGCTATGCGGACATCAACGCCAGGGTCGAACGAACGGCTCAGGTGTTAATGAGCGATGCGTATGCGGCCATTCAGTCGGTCGTAATCGTTTGCGAACGTAACCAGTGGGCTATCGTTTCACAGCTGGCCTCGCTGAAGGCCGGTAAAGTATACGTAACGCTGGACGTTAAAGACCCGGCCTCTCGCGTTGAGTACGTGGTGTCGGACATGACACAGGCGTTTGACGAAGAGACCGGGCCGATACTGCTGACAACCGCCGGCCTTGCCGAATCCCGTAAGGCGTTGTCCGTGTCTCATCATGCGGTGTGTGTAGAAACGGCA
>CAWUKD010000301.1:0-2363 GCA_963922815.1 uncultured Gammaproteobacteria bacterium | reverse complement strand
GTTTCGCTGGGGTCGGACCATGCAAAACGCTGCTATTGTAGATGCTCTGATGTTAGACCCTGAATTTTCGAGTCTTAGAATGCGTTTTTAGGCTTAAAAAACACTTTTAAGCTATCTATGTACTAAATTTCGGACGCGTTGTCTTAGGGTTTGTTTTGGGGGCTATATCGAGGTTCTAAGGATCGAAAATTCGCTGTTTAAGAAAATTGGTTCTGTAATAGCAGTGTATTCGGTGGTCCGACCCCTTGAGCTCTTGAGCTGTAAAAGTGTCGCAACCCCGGCTGTATTTCCCGGGGAGAGAAAAGCAACCGGGGTCACGACGAACGAACAGTTTGAATCAGAAGCTGGGCTTCACAATGCAGCTGTCTTGAAGACACTGGTGCAAGGTGGCGCCGTTGGTCGGTCCAAAGTGATCACGCTGATGACTGCCGACACCTGGGCAGGCGTCATCAAGATTCGACGCCATTAGCGTCCATTGACCGGCAACATTATCGGCGTTGCAGTGATCCAGTCCGGCGCTGTGGCCAAATTCATGCGCGCTGGTGCTGCTGGTCGACGAACTCAGGACTACCGACGCACGACCAGGCTGGTCAGCCGAGCCAGAACCTGAACCGCCTTCCGTGGTTTCAAAAGAATTCGCGACCACTTGAATGAGCGACACCGGCTGCTGGAGGCCTACGCCGGCGGAGTGGTGCAAATCGTCAAGGGCCGCCGAGAATAGCGCGGTGGATACCGATTTTTGTGCAAACGGGTACGGGTTGTTGGAGCCGGCATGAAAGGCTCCGCAGTTGCCGTTAACGTCGCAGTCGAAGGCGTCCTCGGGATCGCTGAAGGTCCAGCATTTCACGGCAACCGGGCGAGCGACATTATCATTGGAAAGTTTCCAGCTGTCGAAGGCCGCGTTGCCCGTACCCGCACGGAAGGCCTGCTTGGTGTAACTGGCGCGTTCCCATAATTGGCCGAACGGGTCAGTCTCGTCCGAACAAAATGTTGTCTTGGCTGTGATCATGAAGTTGAAACCCGCTTCGTAATTATGCGTGTGCGCCGGGCCACCGCTGTCGCACAGAGACGAATGGCCACAATCACTGTCTAGCCCGTCCGCCTCGCCATCGCCATCGTTGTCGAGTCCGTCGTTGCACTGGTTTACTACCGGTCCACCACCGCCACCACCACCGCTGGCGCAGCAGGCTGAACCGCATTCTTCAATTTCCCATGGCACGGCGGCCGCACAGAAATCCTCGCAGATGGCCGTACCGTTGCAGCCTGACGGATTAAAACCGTGCGACTGTGGCGCGTTCAGTACATAGTGCACCTGTGCGTCGGCCTGATCCGGGTCCAGGCGCAAATGATCGCTCCAGTTCGGCGGAACAGAACCGACGGTCAACGCGTCGTGCTGGTTGTCGTCGTCACTGGCAACGATAAGCTTGCCAATCGTGTGCAACTGTCCACGCATGTGATAGCGAAGAATGTAACCAGCGGCCTTGCCGAAGCGCTCATCGTAGTCGAGCTGACTGTCGGGTCGCCAGTTGTCTTCGGGCGAGGGTACCGCAACGAATAAATCGCCAATCATCCGGTCGGTCTGAATCTGCGTTTGGCCCGCAGAGTCACCAAATACGTCGATAGCCTGGGGGCCCACTTGTACACCGACATATTCAAAGAACACAATTTCGGTGCCTACGGCTGAATCATCCGATCGTACCGGGATGGAGATGGGCTGCGGTTCTCTTTCAATGTCCGTGCGTAGTTCGACGCCAAGTCCGATAAATGTGTTTCGATCGGTTTCCAAATGGGCGGCTTCTGCCTGGCTGACGCGAAACACTTCGCCGTTCGGGGTCGTGGCACGGCGGTCGGAGAGGGGGCATCCATTGTTGTGTGTACACAGACTCGGTTTAAAGACCGTGGCTGAATCGATGGGGGGAAGAGGCGCAGCGCCCGAGTGAAATGCGGCGCCCAGGGTCAATGCGGCGAGTAGCTTGATTGTGTTGTTCATTAGTCTTTCCTTGATATCGAGATGAAGTCCATGCCATCGGTATTGCCAGGCATCCTTGCTTACCCCTGCGTGATTGGGTGGGCGCAGGGGCCATACCTGGCAAGAAAAGTTGAATTGATATTGGATCGGTGGGGTCGGACCATACAATATGCTGCTATTGCAGGCGCGCGAGTCTTAGAATCCCCATTTTCGAGTCTTAGGTGACGTTTTCATACCTGTAAAACGCTTTTAAGCAATCCAATTACGAAATCAATAACGCGTTTTCTTAGAGTTCGATTTGGGGGCCAAAATGCGGTTCTAAGGTTCCAAAATTCGCGTTCTTAGAAAATTGGCTCTGTAATAGCAGTGTATTCGGTGGTCCGACCCCATAAGT
>CAWUKD010000300.1:0-2381 GCA_963922815.1 uncultured Gammaproteobacteria bacterium | reverse complement strand
CTGATCCGGATGGACTGTACGCTGCCCATGGCCGGTTGTTGCTCGACGATGTGGCCCAGCGTTTCAAGCAGCGCAATCGTGTCCGTACCCGCGCCCTTTTCAACACCCAGCATGGGCGTTCGCCACTGCTGGTGAATGCGCGGCGCGTGGGTAGCTTCGGCGATATTAAGATCGTAGTCGATGACGTTAACGATAATCTGCAGGATCACGTTAATAATTCGACTCCCGCCAGGAGTGCCCGTAACGAGCATAAGCTCGTTTGATGGATCAAGTACCAGTGTCGGCGTCATGGTCGACAACATGCGCTTGCCCGGGGCAATAGCGTTAGCGTGACCCGGTTTGCCGTAGGTGAAATTTCTGACCTGATTGTCGAGCAATATGCCGGTACCTGGCGCGACGAAACTGGACCCGAATGAATAGCCAAGCGTGTAGGTATTCGACACGGCGTTGCCAAACTGGTCAACAACCGAGTAATGCGTGGTTTCCGGGCTCTCATATCGGGCCGCATCCGCCGGATCAATATCACCGACCGGAGTCACCGCATCCAGACGAATCTGGCTTGCCAGCTCCGCGGCCAGCGTTTCACTGGTGAATCCGTCGATGGGAACGTCTACGTAATCGGGATCCCCCAGCCCGACCCGCCTGTTGGCGGCAGCGCGCTTCATGGTTTCGGCAATGACATGAATACTCTCTGCACCACCGGCCGGCATTGACGACAGGTCAAAGTGTTCCAGGATATTCAGCATTTGCACGAGCGTGACGCCGCCGCTGCTGACCGGGGGTACCGACACCACGGTATGTCCCCGATAATCATCTATGACAGGCTCGCGATCGCGAACGACATAGCGATCAAAGTCTTCAAGCGTAATGACGCCACCGTCCTTTTGCAGTCCTGCCACGATGCGTTCTGCGATCGGACCACGATAGAACGCATCCGCCCCCCCGTCCCTGATTTGCCGCAGGGACCACGCCAGATCCGTTTGCACGAGACGATCACCGGGAGAATGGGCAGTGAGATCGGGTTTCAGAAAAATCGCCGCGCTGCTTTGATAGCGCCCCAACACAGAGCTGGCCGCATTGAGCACGTAGGACAGGTCATCGGTTACTACTATGCCGTCCTGCGCAAGCCGGATCGCCGGTTCCAGTAACTCTGTCCAGGGCATTGACCCGTAGCGTTGCCAGGCTTCATGGAGCCCGGCCACAGTACCCGGAACCGCTGGCGCAAGCGGGCCGAACTTAATACGTTCCCACTGCATGTTGCCGTCATCGTCGGCATAAACGGACTCGGTCATGCCGGCCGGCGCCATGGATCGGTAATCCAGCGCGATGGTTTCCTTGCGATCCGCCAGATAGACCAGCATGAAACCGCTGCCGCCAATATTGCCGGCACGCGGCAGCGTTACCGCAAGCGCAAAACCGGTCGCCACAGCTGCATCGACAGCGTTGCCGCCGCGGGCCAGAATATCCTTGCCAACTTCACTGGCAATGGCGTTTTGTGACACCACCATACCTTTGGATGCGATCACCGGGTGATGAATGCTGTCGTAGCGAACAATACCGGCCGTACTGCTACCGGCGTCCGCGCCGCCAGCAGACAGAACCGGTGACTGATGCGCGCACGCACCGAGACCCAGCGCCACCAGCAGCCCTGCGAAGGCAGCAGTAACGCGGGATTGAATCCGCCCTGTCATGTGTTTAGTCATCAGCAATTGCTACCCCTGCACCCGGTCTACGTGGATCAGCACTTCCGTGGTACCGCTCCCCATCCCAATAAATGGCCTGAACGCTACCCATGGTTCCTGATCGTTTCAGGTTATGGCCGCGTTCCTCCAACAAAGCCAGCGTATCCGGATTGATACCCGGTTCGTAAAACAGGGTATCCGGGTACCACTGAAGGTGAATTCGAGGCGAATGATTGGCTTCAGCCACGTTCATGCCGTGCGCCAGAACATTGACCACATGCTGCGTAACCGCAGTAATAATCCGACTGCCGCCAGGGCTTCCTGTAACCAGTACCGGCTTTCCGTTTTTCAACACCATGGTTGGCGTCATGGCACTCAAAGGCCGCTTGTTGGCCTCTACCGCATTGGCTTCGCCACCCAGCAAACCAAACGCGTCAGGCACTCCGGGCTTAGCCGAAAAATCAGCCATCTCATTATTCAAAATGAAGCCGGCGCCAGGCACCGTAATGGCTGAACCGAATGAGAAGTTCAGGGTATAGGTGGTTGCCACCGCATTACCCTGCGCGTCGATAACGGAATAGTGCGTAGTGTCTTCGCTCTCGTATCTCGGTTTGAGTCCGGGCGCTATGTCGGCTGACGGTCGCGCCCGCTTCATCGATATCTCGCTGGCAATCTCGGCGGCGTACGCCTTGCTGGTTA
>CAWUKD010000299.1:0-2407 GCA_963922815.1 uncultured Gammaproteobacteria bacterium | reverse complement strand
GAACGGCCCGATTATGATCTTTCGCGGTTTCGCTATTCGCGGTTCTTTGACGGGTCCAGGCTGGTTCCCGGGCCCGCTATCTGACCATACCGCGCTCGCCATTTAGCCTGGATAAACGGCGCTAAAAACGATCTATTGCCATGCTACCTTACTGTTATCAATGAAGTCTGGAGTCGCCGTCCCGAGGGACATCTTCAGGAAATACAGGCGTGATTCTCACTGGCTGTAGTAGTCAGTCACAATCTTTTCGTTGGCAATACGATCCGCGTATTCCTGCACGGTGGGTGCAATCGATTGGGTAATGTCGCTTGGCACATGGTCGAGTACACCCATCGACAGGCTGCGTAACTGAACAAAGACTTTCAGGTCACCGACCGTCAGTCGGTTGTCGGCGACATACTGGCCGCCGGATGCGGAGAGTCGGGTTTCCAGGAGCTTGACGTATCGTGTGATCGTGCTGTCGCTCAGTCGCTTGCGCGCGGCGATCAGAGCGTCGCCCTCGAGGCCAAAGGTTTGCACCACCCGGTTCAGCAGATCCTCGGTCATGCCCATGACTTCGTCACACAAAAACGCCTGCCACGGGTCCTCGGGATAGAGTCCGGTGAGTTTCCCAAAATAACGATTCATGGCGTTTGACTGGGTGTAAACGACGCCATCAATCTCAGCAATGGGTACGGCACTCAGCGGTGTGCCTGCGCGCATTTTGCCAAAATCGCTGTAGGAAATACGGTCGTCTTCGAACGGTATATTGCCGGCGGTAAGGGCAATGCGCGCTGGCTCTGCGCGGCCACCGGGCATATCGAAGTAGGTTAACTTGATCGTGCTCATGGTATCTCCTGGTCAGTCTTTGCGACTGAATGTGTTCGCTGGATTGTCAGACGATACTTGGAATTTATCCGGGTGGCCACACGGATTGAAACGCGAACCCGAATCAGGGGGTTAACGCGCCGGTTTGATACCAATTTGAGGTAACCGGGTGCCGTGGCGAAAGAGTCACGGCGGGGCAAGGTGCCGGAGTGACGAGTGGTCAGTGGCAGGCAGCTGTGGCCACGTATCCTGTTGCAGGAACGTAGCGAATAACGAGTCGTGATCTAACCAAATCGACCAGTGACATAGTCTTCGGTCAGTTTGTGTTTCGGTGTGGTAAATATTGTATCGGTGTTGCCGACTTCGATCAGTCGTCCGAGGTGAAAATAGGCCGTGCGTTGTGACACGCGCGCTGCTTGCTGCATCGAGTGCGTCACAATGGCAATGGTGTAGTTCTTGGACAGCTCGTCAATCAGGTCTTCGATGCGCGCCGTGGCAATTGGATCCAGCGCCGAGCACGGCTCGTCCATCAGGATAACCTCGGGATCAACGGCAATCGTGCGCGCGATACACAGGCGCTGCTGCTGACCACCGGACAGTCCGGTGCCAGGTTCTTCGAGACGGTCTTTGACTTCTTCGTACAAACCCGCTTTGCGCAGACTGGTAAACACGATTTCGTCCAGCTCCGCCTTGTCGTTTGCGAGGCCGTGAATGCGCGGCCCGTAGGCGACGTTTTCGTAAATCGACTTGGGGAACGGGTTGGGCTTCTGAAACACCATGCCGACGCGTGCGCGCAGCAACACAGGATCCATGGCCTTGCTGTAAATGTCTTCGCCGTACAGGCGAATATCGCCGGTGACTTTGGCGATTTCAATCGTGTCGTTCATGCGATTCATGCATCGCAGGAACGTCGATTTGCCGCAGCCGGACGGGCCGATCAGCGCCACAACTTCGTTACGGCCAAACTCCAGCGACACGTTGTCGATGGCCTGCGTGCTGCCGTAAAAAACGTCAACGTTGGCAGTAGTTAATACAGGATCCTTGGCTGAAATATCGCCAATCGTCTCGTACGTGGGTGAATCCATATCTGAGTGCATGAGGTGGTCTCGTTGTTTTACCAGCGGCGTTCAAATTTCTTGCGCAGCCAGACGGCCGTGCCGTTCATGGCCAGCAGGAAGAGCAGGAGCACGATAATCGCACCGGAGGTGCGTTCCGTGAAGGCCCGCTCCGGTATATCGAACCAAAGAAAAATCTGTACGGGTAGCGCCGTGGCCGAATCCAGCGGTCCGCTGGGTTTGTCTACGATGAACGCGACCATACCGATCATGAGCAGCGGCGCTGATTCACCAAGGGCGCGCGCCATGCCAATGATGGTGCCGGTCAGCATGCCCGGCATGGCCAGCGGCAGCACGTGATGAAACACGACCTGCGTGTGCGATGCGCCGAGCCCAAGTGCGGCTTCGCGTATGGAGGGCGGTACCGACTTGATGGCCGCGCGACCGGCAATAATAACCACCGGTAGCGTCATCAGGCTCAGCACCAGTCCGCCCACCAGCGGCGCGGATCGGGGCAGCTGAAAGAAGTTGATAAAGACCGCGAG
>CAWUKD010000298.1:0-2409 GCA_963922815.1 uncultured Gammaproteobacteria bacterium | reverse complement strand
GCGCAACCCAGCCCACTACAAAGCCAAACACCAAAATTACGAAAGGTAAAACCAGGCGAGCAGGCCAGCAAGAACAGAAGCCAAAAACCCAGGAAGGAACGCGCCCTTAAAAGCGCGGCGCCAGCCGCGCAACCCATCTCCTACCTACAGCGCCATCCGCGCAACCCTACCTGTACCCCGAAGTAATCGGATACCGCCAGTCCCGCCCAAACGCCCGCTCACTAACTCGCACACCGGGAGGTGCCTGACGACGTTTGTACTCATTGCGCCGAATCATGCCCAGCACACGAACCACCGTATCGCGGTCAAAACCCGCCTCGGTGATCTGATCAACCGACATATCATCTTCGATGAACATCTTAAGAATAGGATCCAGAATATCGTAAGGCGGCAAAGAATCGCTGTCCTTTTGATCAGGCGCCAGCTCCGCACTCGGCGGCCGGGTAATCACGCGCTCAGGAATCGCCTTGCCCAGCTCGTTTCGATAGCGCGCCAGTCGATACACCATAGTCTTGCTACAGTCTTTAATCGGAGCAAAACCGCCCGCCATATCGCCGTAAAGCGTCGCATAGCCGACCGCCATTTCACTCTTGTTACCCGTCGTCAACACCATGCGACCGGTCTTGTTCGAAATCGCCATGAGCAAAATTCCGCGACAGCGCGCCTGAATGTTCTCTTCCGTCGCATCAGGCGCAAGCCCTTCAAACAGATCCGACAGCCCTTCAAGCGTCGCTTCAAACATGCCTTCAATCGGAATCACATGATGCTCAACGTTCAGCCACTCACACTGCTCGTGCGCGTCCGTCTTGCTCATATCCGACGTATACCGCGACGGCATCATCACCGCCTGAACATTGTCAGCACCGAGCGCGTCGACCGCAATGGCCAGCGTGAGAGCAGAATCAATCCCTCCCGACAGGCCCAGCACAATCCCGGAAAAGCCGTTCTTGCGAACATAGTCGCGAACGCCCAGCACAATGGCCTGATACACGCTGGCCGTGTGATCCAGAAGCGGAGCAATCATTGGAGCATCTGTCGCGCTGATCAGGGGGTCGCCGGTTTCGGCATCAAACTCGATAACATCGAGTCGCTCTTCGTTGGCCGGCGCCCGATAGACAATCTCGGCGTCGCGATTCACCACGATAGATCCGCCATCAAACACGAGCTCGTCCTGTCCGCCCACCGTATTGACATACGCAATCGGCACGCCGCTTTCACGCACGCGGTCGAGCACGACTTTCTCACGCTCGAGCTGCTTGTCCACTTTGAACGGAGACGCGTTGGCGTTCAAAATGAGTTTTGCGCCCAGATCCGCCGCCTGCTTAACCGGGTATGAAAACCACACGTCTTCACAAATGGTCAGCGCGATTCGCAGCCCCTTGAACTCAACCACCACGCCTTCGCTGCCGGGCAGGAAATAGCGCTTCTCATCAAACACTCCGTAGTTTGGCAGGTGCTGTTTGAAGTACGTCGTAAGCGTGGCGCCGTTATAGTAAAAGCTGGCCGCGTTGTAGATGTTTTCCGGCGTTGCGTAGTACGGATATCCCACCACAACACCAATGCCCTCACTGGCGTTGCGCACGGTCTCCAGCGCCTCGTCAACCTTGACGCGAAAGCCGTTGTGCAGGAGAAGATCTTCCGGCGGATAGCCGGTAAGCACAAGCTCCGGAAACACGATAACGTCGGCGCCCAGCTCATCCCGAGCCCGGGCAATCTGTTCGATTACCCGCGCAGTGTTGCCAGGAATATCGCCAACCGATGAATCAAATTGAGCCAGCGCGACCCGCAGCCTGCCTGTCGTTGAGGGTGTCAACGAAACGGACATAGCAAGGCGAGTTTCAGAGTAAGAGCGGCGACGCTCCTACCCGCCGAGACGCTCTTTGATGGCGGAGCCCAGGTCCGCAGGTGAACGCACAGTTTTTACACCCGCCGCGTCCAGCGCGCGGAATTTTTCCGCAGCGGTACCTTTGCCGCCGGAAATAATCGCACCCGCATGGCCCATACGCTTGCCCGGGGGCGCCGTCACTCCGGCAATGTAAGCCACCACAGGCTTGCTGACACTGGCTTTGATGTATTCAGCCGCGGCTTCCTCGTCGGTGCCGCCGATTTCGCCCACCATGATGATGCCTTCTGTCTGATCATCGTCTTCGAACAGCTCAAGGCATTCGATGAAGTTGAGTCCACGCACCGGATCACCACCAATACCAATACACGTCGACTGACCCAGCCCGTTGGTCGTGGTTTGATAGACCGCCTCGTAGGTCAGCGTTCCGGAGCGAGAGACCACGCCTATTTTGCCAGGCTGATGGATAAAGCCAGGCATGATGCCCACTTTACATTCGCCAGGCGTGATGATGCCCGGGCAGTTGGGCCCGATCAGACGCGTGTCGTAATCCGCCAGCGCTGCTT
>CAWUKD010000297.1:0-2420 GCA_963922815.1 uncultured Gammaproteobacteria bacterium | reverse complement strand
ATGAATACCTGCTAAATCTGCTTCGTTTGAAGCAGCAAGTGGGGTCTCTTGGAGAAGATGACCTGCTTTACATCAATTCGTTGCTGGACTTGGAGAACGTCTCTAACGTTAGCCAGACCGACTGACTTATTCGGGCGCAGTATTGATCGGAACAAGCAGCTCAATCATTACGACCAACGCCTGGCGTCCGGAGATTCCGATTCGTTTGTGTTCATATATAGCCGCATGTACTCTAATGAAAAGGCTGATGTTCCGTACGTTGATCACGCGCCAGTTAGCGGACCAACGTCCATTTGAAACCAGTATTGAGCATTAATAACAACAGGTTACTTGCTTTTTCTATGAAAGCACTGCATCACTTGGCGTCAGAGGTTAGTCTGAGCCACCACTAAGGCAAACACCGAGTTTTTTCATGAAAAGCGAATCCGACAACGAACGGGGTCTCCAACAGGTTAAGACCAGCACCTCTGATGTCTGGAGCGAATTATCGGGCGCGTCTGATCCTCGCCGGTTCGCCAGTGCCTGGCTTGAGCGGCAGGCCAGTTATCTCGGCACCGACGCGCTTCAAGGGGTGGTTGTCCATGGCACGCCCGATACCGGTCCGTTTGCTCCGCTGGCTGTATGGCCGGAAGGAACCATTGGAAGTTCCGCACTGGTCTCAGCTATCGAGAGCGCCATTCAAAAATCTGCAACTGTAACAATCGGAGGTCGCCGCAAAACGGATGATTCCGATCGAAAACTCAAAACCGATGCCATAGCTTGCCCGTTAATCGTTGACGGTCAGGTGTTTGGCGCCGTTGCATTCGAAGTTGGCCACAAAACGGCCGAGGAACTCGACGATATAGCGGCGTCGATGAAGTGGGGAACCGGCTGGCTTGAGCTTCTGGTCCGACGCCGCAAGTCCAGTCTGGCAGACCGACTTGTTGCGGTGATCGAATTAAGCGCCACGGCGCTTCAGCATGATCGTTTTCAGGGCGCGGCAACGGCCGTTGCTACTGAATTGGCCAGTGAGCTTCTGTGTGAACGGGTCAGTATCAGTTTTCTCAAAGGCAAACACGCCAAAGTAGCCGCGATTTCACACAGCGCGGCTTTTGGCAAGAAGGCAAATATCGTCCGCGCCATCGAAGCCGCGATGGATGAAGCCATTGACCAGCAGGCGACCATTCGATTTCCACGAAGCGACGATGAGGGTCCGTTGCAAGTCACGCGATCACATGAAAAGCTCGTCACCGAACACGGTTCGGGAGCGATTTGTACCGTACCACTGGCACAGGGTGAGCGACTCCTGGGGGCAATAACGCTGGAACGCCCGGCGGATCAACCCTTTGACAGCGCCGCCGTAGAGCAATGCGAGCACGTAGCGGCCTTGCTGGGTCCGCTGCTGGAAGTAAAACGACGCGATGACCGACTGCTGATAGGAAAGGCTGCGGACAGCGCGCGTGAAAACACCCGGAAACTGTTTGGACCACGTCATGTGCTGATGAAAGTGTTGACGTCAGCCGCAGTGCTCCTGCTGTTGTTTTTCGCCTTCGCCACGGGCGAATTCCGGGTGACCGCAGACGCGCGACTTGAGGGTGAGGTGCAGCGAGCAATTGCTACTCCCATTGCAGGCTACGTATCTGATGCCAACGTGCGCGCCGGTGATCTGGTCAAAAAGGGCGATATAATGTTTGCCCTGGATGATCGCGAACTGCGCCTGGAACGGGTTAAATGGGGCAGCCAGAAAGCACAGTACAGTCGCGAGTACGCTGAAGCAACGGCTCTTTATGATCGGGCCAAGGCCAGCGTGCTGGCCGCTCAGATTGAGCAGGCAGAAGCGAATATCTCGTTGGTAGATGAACAGCTTGAGCGCCTGAAAGGCCTGGCCCCGTTTGATGGGGTGGTGGTTTCCGGCGACCTCAGTCAGTCATTGGGCGCGCCGCTGGAACGAGGCGATGTGTTGTTCGAAGTGGCTCCGCTTAACGCGTACCGATTGATCCTGAAGGTCGAAGAGCGCGACATCGCCGCGGTACAGATTGGACAAACGGGCCAGCTCGTACTGACCGGTATGCCGACCGAGAAAATTCCAATTGTCATTAGCAAAGTCACGCCGGTAGCCACAGCCGAGGAAGGATTGAACTACTTCAGAGTGGATGCACGGCTTGGCGATGACGCGTCGCTTGAGCTATTGCGCCCGGGGATGGAAGGTGTCGGCAAGATAACCGTAGACGAACGCAAGCTGATCTGGATCTGGACCTACAAGATTCGGTACTGGTTCCGCATGCTGTTCTGGTCGTGGTTGCCATGAGTCTGTAATGACAGAGTCGCTGTTCAGCCCATCCTGGTACCGGGTTGCGGATCTTAAACCACGATTGCGAAATCACGTTGAGATTCATCGGCACGAATACCGTGGGCGCGTATGGTTCATTCTTCAGGATCAC
>CAWUKD010000296.1:0-2426 GCA_963922815.1 uncultured Gammaproteobacteria bacterium | reverse complement strand
TTTTTACCGGGCGTTTCCTAACCTGTACGCCATAAGAGGCACGGGCTATCGCGATGTTATGCGCTGGTCTGACAGCCTGGCGAAAATGGCCGCGTATGAACCCGATCATGTGGTACCCGGTCACACGGTTCCGGTAACCGGCGCAGAGAACGCAACGGCCGTGCTTCAGGATTACAGCGACGCTATCCGGGCCGTGTATGAACAGACCGTCAGCGGCATCAATCAGGGCAAGAGTCCTGACCAGATTGCACACGAAGTGTCTCTGCCTGAGCGCCTGAAAAACAAGCCCTACCTGGTGGAGTTTTATGGTGCTGTACCCCATGCAGCGAGGTCCATTTATGTGGGGCTCCTGGGTTGGTACGACGGTAATCCAACAACGCTGAATCCGCTGCTTCCAAAAATCGAGGCGCAGAAAATGGCGAAGCTCGCCGGTGGCAAAAAGAGACTCCGTAAAAAGATGCTCAGAGCGCTGAAAGATGAGGATTACCAATGGGCACTGGAGCTTTCGGACCACGTCAAATGGCTTGACGAGGGGTACGTGCAAACCGCTCGCGAAACCAAAATCAAGGCTCTGAGAGGTCTGGCGGCGCGGGAATACAACGCGCCTAATCGCAATTACTACCTGAGCTACGCCAACGAGCTTGAATCGGGTCGCTTAAGCGACATCTGGTTTTAGCGACGGCAAGGCGCCTGTACTGGACTGAGGAGACGAATTGATGGGGCTCGAAAAACCGTATGCGGATATTCCGGGGACAGTGGTCTTCGATTCCGACATGGCACGTACTGGATACCATGTGAACCAGTTTTGCATGTCATTAATGAAACCTGAAAATCGGCAGCGTTTTCGGGCTGACGAGTCCGCTTACCTGGATGAGTGGAAAATTACCGAAGAGCAGAAGCAGGCGGTGCTGGATCGCAATTATTTAAGACTGCAGCAGCTTGGAGGCAACGTGTACTACTTTGCCAAGCTTTTTTTCACCGACAAGAAAAGCGTGGCCCACGGCTCCTCCACCATGACCGGTATGACAGAAGGCGAGTACATGCAGATGATGATAGATGGTGGACGGTCGATTGAAGGCAATCGTTACGTTGGGGAGAAGGACGATGGCTAAGTTGACCGCAGGAATTACCACGTCGCATGTGCCAGCTATTGGTGCTGCGATTGATCTTGGCAAAACGCAGCAGCCCTATTGGAAACCGCTCTTTGAAGGGTTTGAGTTTTCTAAAAAGTGGATGGAAGAGAACAAGCCGGATGTTGTGTTGCTGGTTTATAACGACCACGCCTCTGCGTTCGACCTTTCCAATATACCGACGTTCGCGATCGGTTGCGGCGAGGAGTACGAAAGCACTGACGAAGGGTGGGGCCCGCGACCGATTCCCACGGTTAAAGGAGCGCCCGATCTGGCCTGGCATATTCGGCAGAGCGTTATACAGGATGATTTTGATCTGACGACTGTCAACGAAATGACCGTTGACCATGGTTTAACGGTTCCTTTATCACTACTCTTCGGTCAGCCCAGGGAGTGGCCCTGCCTGGTTATTCCTTTCGCGGTCAACGTGATTGTATACCCGCCACCGTCAGGCCGGCGTTGCTACGAACTGGGCAAGTCGATTCGCAAGGCGATCGACTCGTTTGACGAAGACCTCAACGTTCAGATATGGGGAACCGGGGGAATGAGTCATCAGCTTCAGGGGCCACGTGCCGGACTTATTAACAAAGAGTTCGACATGAAGTTTATTGATGATTTGATAAACAGGCCGGAACAGCTGGCGGAAATGCCGCACATAGACTATCAGCGTGAGGCGGGTTCAGAAGGAATAGAACTGGTTATGTGGCTGATCATGCGCGGTGCGATGGATAAGAAGATACGCGAAATACACAGGCACTATCACGTGCCGGCTTCCAGTACCGCGGTTGGTCATCTTATTCTGGAAAATGATGACTGAGCGTGTGGATGTTTGAGCCTGCTACACAGCGTTCTGATTCCTGGCTGGAAACGGCCATGAGCCCGAATGTTGTCAAGCGCAGTCTCAAGGTTTCTGTATTGGTAGGAACCATTCTGGTGGCGATTAACCAGGGGAATCTATTGTTTGGGGATACGATGTCGCCGGATCTGTATTGGAAAATTCCGCTGACGTATTGCGTCCCATATGCCGTATCGACGTACGCCGCCGTTGATGCGATTTTGTCAAAAGGGTAATTGGTATGGCTATTGTGGTTACAAACATTGATCGATCCCGACTACCTTTGGCGGCGGAATTCCGCGAGTTGGGCGTAGCTACTGTTCATGAAGCGCAGGGACGCAAGGGCTTGCTGGATAGTTCTTTGCGCCCAATCTATCGTCCGGCGTCAATTGCCGGCACGGCCGTTACGTGTGAAGTTGCACCCGGGGACAACTCGATGATTCACGTTGCCGCAGAGCAGT
>CAWUKD010000295.1:0-2468 GCA_963922815.1 uncultured Gammaproteobacteria bacterium | reverse complement strand
ATTAAATGGCCTCGCAGCCTGGATAAGCTGCACGCTCTGATTACCGTGGTTGCTGTCTCGAACAGCATTTGCTTCCAGGCTTGTTTCCTGAATGCAATTAACTCTGGGGAATGTGTCACCCCCTGCCGAATCGTTTACGGGTGAATTTTTAAAGCTCGGGCTCTGAACAGTACAATCACCTTCATTTTCACTCACACTGTCGGAGTAGGTCGTTCGCAGGATTTCATGCCGCGCAACAATGCCGCTCAAGGCCTGTCGCAACGCGTCTTCGTTCAAATCACCGTGCAGCGTAAACGCTGCCGGCATGTGATACTGGGTACTGCCTTCCAGCTGGTCGATAAACCACAAGCGCTGCTGGGCAAACGACAACGGCAACGGCCCATCGCGCGACACCCGCTCTATCGGTGGCAACATCGCCTCGCCGTCGGATACCTGTTGCTCCTGGCGTGCCATTTGCCGGGCCACACCCGCAACCGTGGGATACTCAAACAACACACGTAACGGCAGTTCAAGCGCAAAACGTTGTCGAATCTGGCTTACCAGACGCGTCGCCAGCAACGAATGCCCACCCAGCATGAAGAAATTCGAGTCAACGCCCACCCGTTCGCAGTCAAGCAACTCCTGCCATAACGCACATAACTGAACTTCGGTCTGCGTGGTCGGTTCCCGATACACATCGGTATCCGCCAACACGGGCCTTGGCAAGGCCTGACGATTGATTTTGCCGTTGCTGGTTAGCGGCAGCTCGGGTAACACCAGCACGTGGGCCGGTATCATGTAATCGGGCAACCGCTCTTTTAAATACTGCGTGCAGTGCTCTGTCAGACGGCGCTGATCCGACGCTTCGTCCGACCACTGCGCCGGCACCACGTAACCGATCAACAGCGTGTCGTTTTTGCTGCCGGCTAATGCCCCTGCTGATGCGCCCGGCACTGCCGCCACCACCGCTTCGGCCACCGTCGGAATCGACACCAGACTCGCTTCGATCTCACCCAGTTCAATGCGAAAGCCTCGCACTTTGACCTGTTGATCTGCCCGGCCCACAAAACCCAGCTGGCCATCGGCCAACCAGCGCACAAGATCTCCTGTGCGATACAGCCGGGCCTCTTCATCGTTGACGTACGGGTCGCTTATAAATCGTTCGGCGTTGAGTTCTGCACGGTTTAAGTAACCGCTCGCCACCCCGGCTCCGCCAATGTACAACTCACCAATCGCACCAACCGGTTGCATCTGCCCGGTGGGCGATAACACGTAGGTTCGGCTGCCTTCCAGCGGCACACCTATCGGCAAGGCCTGTGACACCGAACGCCCTCGAGGTACCGGGTAACACGTCGTAAACGTGACGTTCTCCGTGGGTCCGTAACAGCTCACAACGAGGACGTCTTCGACCCGCTGGTACACCCGCTGAATCACCTCGGGCGGCACCACATCACCACCTGTGAACACCACCTTCACCGGCGTGTTGGCCACCTCGGCACTGTCTGCCCACACGTCAAACAGGCCTATGGTTAACCACGCGGTGTTCACGTTGTAGTCACACAACTGCTGATTAAACCGGTCAATGTCCATGTCGTCGTCGGTGTACAGACATACTTCACCGCCCGACAGCAGGGGCGCCCAAATCTCAAGTGTCGCCGCATCAAACGTCACCGGCGCGGCCTGCAACATGATGAGCTTCTCGGCAGGCAGGTAAGGCTTTACGCCAACCAGCAAGCGCACCAGGCCCCGATGCGTTGCGACCACGCCTTTGGGACGCCCGGTGGATCCGGAGGTGTACATCACATAAACCGGATCACCCGGTGTAACCGCAACGCGTGAGGCATCAACCTCAACCTCGCTCTTCTCTTCAAAGCCGTCATCCAGCAGCACCGGGCGCACGTTCGACGCCTCCAGACGGGCCCACAGGTCCGACTCCGTCACCATCACGTCCACGCCCGCATCGTCGAGCATTAACTGTCGTCGGGCTTTGGGGTACTCAATGTCAATCGGCACGTACGCGGCACCGGCTTTTACCACACCGATCATGCCGGCAATCAGGTCCGGACTGCGACCCAGACACACGCCAACCAGACTGCCCGGCGTCACTCCGCTCGCCTGCAGTTGACGGGCAATCTGATTAGAACGCTCGGCCAACTGCGTGTAGCTCATGTGCGCATCGCCGCAGCGCACCGCGACGGCCCCGGGTGTCGCCTTAACCTGCTGATCAAACAGTGTCACCACGGTGGTCTCGAAGGCCGCTTCATCGGCCGGCGGCTCGCCCCAGTGCAACGACTGTCGACGCGCGTCAGCGTCCAGCAACTCAATAGACTGAATGGCTTGATCGGGCTGCGCGATCACCGCTCGCAACAGACTGATAAAACTGCTGGCCATACTGGCCACGGTAGCCGCTTCAAACAAACTGCTGGCGTATTGCCAGTGCAGGTCTAACCCGTCCGCTGACTCGGTGGCGACCAACTCAAGATCGAACT
>CAWUKD010000294.1:0-2490 GCA_963922815.1 uncultured Gammaproteobacteria bacterium | reverse complement strand
ATCAATCGATACGGGAATATCAAAACGCGCCCGAATGGATTCGATCACGGGAATCACGCGATCCAGCTCCTGCTCTACCGAGACGATATCTGCTCCGGGGCGGGTAGATTCCCCACCGACATCGACCAGCTCAGCTCCTGCCTCAATCATGGATGCCACCTGATCCAGCGCAGGCCCGGCCTCAAAAAACCGTCCGCCGTCTGAAAACGAATCCGGCGTGACATTCAAAATACCCATGACCAGCGGCCACTGGCGGGCATCAGTCGGTAGAGTCCATTTCATTCAGACATACCTCGTTAGGAGTCCGGAATAGTACCAGACACGTACAGGCATAAAAAACGGGCGACCATCGAGGATGGCCGCCCGTTCATACTGGCGATAAGAGGATCAGCTCTGCCCTGCAGGACCACCTATGGCGGCGCCGTCCGCATCGTCGTCGGCTTTCTTGTTGTCAGCCGCCATGCCGCCGGACTCGCCCCGGTCATCCCAGTCACTGGGGGGACGAGGCTTACGCCCTTCCATGATGTCCTTGATCTGATCTTCATCGATCGTCTCGTACTTCATCAGGGCTTCGGCCATGTCGTGCAGCTCCTGCTTGTTCTCTTCGAGAATGGTGCGCGCCCGCTCATAGTTGGTCGTGATCAACTCCCGAATTTCCTGATCGATCAGCTCGGCGGTATCAAGAGATACTTCCTTGCGCTGTGACTGAGTCCGGCCAAGATACATGGCGCTCTCGTCTTCAGTGTAATTCAGAGGGCCCAGTTTCTCGGACAAGCCCCAACGCGTCACCATGTTCGTGGCAATGTTGGTGGCGACTTCAATATCATTGGATGCCCCGGTCGTAACACCGTCTTTGCCCAGAGTCATTTCTTCGGCAATGCGACCACCAAACAATACGGCGATCTGGCTTTTCAACCGGCGGCGACTCGCGCTGTACCGGTCTTCCTCGGGCAGGAACACGGTTACGCCAAGCGCTCTGCCTCGCGGAATAATTGTAACCTTGTACACAGGGTCATGTTCCGGCACTTTCAGCCCAACAATCGCGTGGCCGGCTTCGTGAAAGGCCGTGTTTCGCTTTTCATCCTCGCTCATCACCATGGACTTGCGCTCGGCACCCATGATGATTTTATCCTTCGCTTCTTCAAAGTCCTGCATCATCACCGTACGCCGATTGCTGCGTGCGGCCATCAGTGCGGCTTCATTCACGAGGTTTGCAAGATCAGCCCCGGAGAATCCGGGCGTGCCGCGTGCAATAACCGACGGCTTCACATCGTCACCAATCGGGACTTTACGCATGTGAACCTTGACGATTTGTTCGCGCCCACGAACATCAGGCAGAGGTACGGTAACCTGGCGATCGAATCGACCGGGTCGCAGCAAGGCGCGATCAAGTACGTCCGCACGGTTGGTGGCAGCGATAACAATAACGCCTTCATTGTCTTCAAAGCCGTCCATCTCGACGAGCAGCTGGTTCAGGGTTTGCTCACGCTCGTCGTGGCCTCCACTCAATCCGGCGCCTGCACCACGATGACGACCGACCGCGTCGATTTCATCGATAAATATGATGCACGGAGAATGCTTCTTGGCCTGTTCGAACATGTCCCGGACGCGGGACGCACCCACACCCACAAACATCTCGACAAAATCGGAACCCGAAATTGTAAAGAACGGCACCTTGGCTTCGCCTGCAATGGCTCGAGCCAGCAGTGTCTTACCGGTACCCGGAGGCCCGACCATCAATACGCCGCGTGGAATCTTGCCACCCAGACGCTGAAACTTGGTGGGGTCACGCAGAAAGTCGACGATTTCGCCCACTTCTTCTTTGGCTTCTTCGACACCCGCGACGTCAGTGAAGTTGACGTTTACCTGGTCCTCACCAAGCAGGCGCGCCCGGCTCTTGCCGAAAGTGCGTATGCCACCGCCACCGCCGCCCTGCATCTGGCGCATGAAGTAAATCCAGACAAATATAAGCAGCAGGATAGGCGCAAATTCAATAAACAGAATCAGCAAAAGGCTTCGATCTTTGGACTCGGCACGGGCGTAGGAAACACCATTATCGTCCATTTCTTTAATCAGCGCCTGGTAATCCCGTTCTACGCTGAGAGTCGAAAAGCTCTGGCCGTTTTTAAGCTGGCCTGTGATTTTGTTCTCGTCTTCAAATATGACTTTATCGATGGAACCACGGTCAAGTTGCTCTCGAAATTCGGAGTAATCGAAAGTGTTCGCTGGTGTTACTTTCGGGCCAAAGTTATCGAACACCGTGATAAGCACGAGTGCGATAATCACCCATAGTAATAAGTTCTTACCCAGATCGCTCAAGGGTTTACTCCTGAAATTTGAAGTGTGTGAAAAGAGTCAGAGTTATAGTAGCGCGCCATTCTGCGCGGCATCGCTACCCGCTTGGTGAATCTGTCCCGCGACCCCGACCGTCGTGACAACCCAAGACACGGAGACCAGGGTGCGGGCCAGATGACGCGCTGCAAGAACGCG
>CAWUKD010000293.1:0-2493 GCA_963922815.1 uncultured Gammaproteobacteria bacterium | reverse complement strand
AAGGGAGTAAGGGTTAAAAGCCCTTCGAGGGTTCGAATCCCTCCCTCTCCGCCAGATGTAAAGTTTAAAAAGTGCGCCCGTAGCTCAGCTGGATAGAGTACCTGGCTACGAACCAGGCGGTCGGACGTTCGAATCGTTCCGGGCGCGCCATATACGAAAAGGCGAAGTTCTTCATTGAGCTTCGCCTTTTTTATTACCTGGAATTCAGTGGCCCGGAGCGGTTCGAATGGCCGACAATCAAAAATGCCCGTTCGATAAATCCGGGCTCGGACCGTGGTTCGAATCAGGATTTGGGCGACATCCTTCTGGTATCTTGTCTTGAATAAGGGCGGTCTATTATCTGTCGCAGGCTGCCTGCCATGCTCGAGTTATGTCAACCAAGTAAGCTCCTCTATTGGGAGCGTAAGCTGGCCATTGGGCGCCTGAGGAAAACCGACCTATGAAAAATCCAATCAAGATCGTGCTGCTACTGCTGATGAGTCCCTTCGCCTGCGCGCTGGACAATGTTTCGGACAGTCAGGACTGGCGGGCGCCCTCACCAGACGATGTGCTCTATATGCAATTGCCAAGCGGTGTTGTTGTTATTGAGCTTGCCGATATCTTTGCGCCGAAAAGTGCAAAGAACATTCGCACGCTGGTCAAAGAGCGCTATTTCGATGGTCTCTCGATCATACGTTCTCACGACAACTATGTTGCCCAGTGGGGTGATCCCGCCGACGAAGCCGCCGGGGATGAAGCGAAATCGATCGGTTCTGCGACTGCGACGGTGGATCCGGAGTTTTTTCGCAATAAATCAGGTCTGAACATCACGCCAATTGATAGTCGCGATGCCTATGCGGATGAGGTTGGTTTCGTGGACGGGTTTCCGATGGCCAGTGACGGAAAGCGCGCCTGGCTTACACATTGTTACGGGATGGTTGGCATTGGTCGCGGCATGGAACTCAATTCGGGCAACGGCAGCAGTCTGTATGCGGTAACGGGCCATGCGCCGCGACATCTGGATCGCAATATCACACTCGTCGGGCGAGTGCTCTACGGTATCGAGAACCTCACGGCTCTGCCGCGCGGTACCGGACCACTCGGGTTTTACGAATCTGCCGATCAATACGTTCCGGTCGAGAGCATCCGTCTCGGTAGTGACGTCGATGAGAGCGAGCGAATTAGTCTTGAAGTGATGCGCACCGATTCTGCGTCGTTCGCGGACTATGTTCAGGGACGCACGCATCGCAAGGGAGACTGGTTTGTCGACCCGGTTGGTCGTATCGGGCTGTGCAATCTGCATCCTCCGGTTCGGGTCGCCGACTAGATTCAAAAAATTCCTGCGATATTGTTTTTGGTGCCCGGCCGGAACGGATTCCCATCGATGACCAAATCGACTCGGTGAGGTTGCTTTCTGCTACCATCCATCAAGCTTGCTGAATTTATGCATCGCGCATACAAGACAGCCTATTGGCCCTTACCGTGGCAGATCATTCGAGTGATTGCTGGCTGCCCCGGGCCTGCAGATATCAAGGTAAATCAGCTAACTTCCCAGGTATCCGAAGCCGGGTTTCGGGAAGCGGGTTTTCGGGTTTTGATGCAGGGACTGGCATAACTGAACGCGTCATCGCGCGTGCCTGAAGGTTACGGAGAATTACCCGCATGTTTCGCTTTTTTGAATCCCGGATAGATGCGTATCCGGCGGAAGAACCTGCCCGGCCCCCTAAGGGTTTGCTGGCATTCTGCTGGCAATACACCAGGCCGGTCGCAGGATGGCTCGTGACCATGGCGTTGCTGAGTGCAGTCGTCGCGGTCAGTGAGGTCGCCCTGTTCAGTTTTCTGGGTTCCATCGTCGACTGGCTGTCCAACGCCGAGCGCGCCGGATTTCTTGAACGTGAAGGGTTGCGTTTGTGGCTGATGGGCGGTTTCCTGCTGCTCATATTGCCGTTGACCATTCTGGTGCATTCGCTGATCGTTCATCAAACGCTGCTCGGCAATTACCCTATGATCGCACGCTGGCAGATGCATCGTTACTTGCTAAAACAAAGCATGGCCTTTTTTGCGGACGAATTTGCAGGACGGGTGGCGACCAAAGTCATGCAAACGTCGCTCGCGGTGCGAGAAGTGGTGATGAAAATTGCCAACGTACTGGTGTACGTGCTGGTCTACTTTGTCGCGGTAATTTTACTTGTGGGACAATCGGATCCCCGGCTGGCGTTACCTCTGCTGGGCTGGTTGATTCTGTACGTCATAATAGTCAGTTATTTTGTACCCAAGCTTGCCGTCGTAAGTCGGGCGCAGGCCGATGCGCGCTCGATGATGACAGGCCGCATTGTTGACAGCTACACCAACATCAACACCGTAAAGCTGTTTTCCCACGCAGGACGCGAGGCGGCCTATGCCAAAGAAGGGATGGAGGGGTTTCTGCAGACCGTTCATGGTCAAATGCGCCTTGTTACGCTCATGCAGTTCTGCGTCTATTTTAACAATGTCGTGGTTGTGTTTCTGATCGCG
>CAWUKD010000292.1:0-2504 GCA_963922815.1 uncultured Gammaproteobacteria bacterium | reverse complement strand
GTCGAACGGGTGAATTGACTGAATCTGGTGATACCCCTGGATGCTCAACGCCGGGTCTTATAGACAACCCGCCGGATTGTTTGGCCGGCAATCAGTTGCGCAAACCAAGCGCTTATAGTCATTCCAGAAAAAGCTGGCCCGAGTGAGCGTTTTCGACCGTCATTGAAATAGACACTTCAATAGGACTGAAAAGCCGTCGATATTAAACCGGAGACAGCACTCTCCATCACATCTGAGTCCTTTTACATAATCACACTTCTGCAATCTCAGTGAATCGCTTAGGTTATGTTGTATAGTCTATAAAACTTATAAACGGTCGTCCGGCTGTCGTGTCGAGTTCGGCCCTGGGGAGAGACCAATGAATCTATCTTCACGCCTGGCTGCATGGCTCATAGCACCAGTATTGTTCGCATCGATCTTTGTCTTTGCCGCCGAGTCAAATACCGCTTCCAACATACCGCCTCTTGCCGATGCCGGCACTCATCAGTCCGTTCTGGTGGGTGAAACCGTTCGGCTGGATGCCAGTGGTTCCGTCGATCGCGACGGCGACCGGTTGAATTTTCACTGGATACTGCAAGCGCCGTCCGAAAGTGGCGCCAGGCTAAGTGACGACACTGCCCTTCGACCGACGTTTACCGTCGATTTGCTTGGCGACTACGTCGCCGAACTGGTTGTTGACGACGGAAAACTGAACAGTATCGCGGACCGGGTAGTGATCAGTACGGGCAATGTCGCACCGGTCGCGCTGATAAAACAACCCGCGCCCGCCGTGATCGGCGAGCCGGTCAATCTGGACGCAAGTTCTTCGTTCGATGTAAACGGTGATCCGCTCGACTATTCGTGGACACTTGTAGCCGCTCCGAACAACAGTCGTGCCGCCCTGCACAACCGCTCAACGGCCACCCCAGGCTTCGTGCCGGACGCTGCGGGAGCGTACTGGTTTGACCTGATTGTCAGCGACGGACGCAAAAGAAGCGAACCCGCCCGGGTTCTTATCAATACCCAGTCTCCGATTCTGATTGCAGATGCTGGCGCCAATCGTAACGTCGTTACCGGCTCGCGAATCACGCTATCACCGCAAGCGGCCGCCAACACCAAAAGACCACCACTCAATCACGACTGGACGCTGCTTTATGCGCCCTCAAACAGTACAGCTCTGCTCACCGGCCGCAGCGCGTCCACAGCTGAGCTCGTGCCGGATGTCGCCGGCGACTATCTGATTCAGTTAATCAGCCGAAGTGACACCGACTCAAGCGAGCCGGACACCGTACTCGTGACCGCCCACGCAACGCAGTTTGCTACCGGCTCAACGTTCCAGCGAGGCGGTTCCGATGTGGATGGTGACGGTGTACCCGATGACGTCGATAACTGCGCCGAGATTGCCAACCCGAGTCAGCTTGACACCAACGGCGATGGCTTTGGCAATCGCTGCGATGCCGATATCGACAATGATGGCTTCATCACCAATTTCGGCGACCTGGTGCTTTGGGTCGATGCCTTTAACAGCAGCCCCGGACAAGCCAACTGGAACCCGGACGCCGACTTTAACGGCGACAACGCCGTCAACTTTCTGGACCTGTTTATTTTTCAGGGATTCTTCCTGACCGCTCCCGGCCCAATCGTCAACCGCTTTGTTAACCCTCTCGGCGGAAGCTGGCATGATCCGGCGAACTGGTCTCTTGGCATAGTGCCTAACTCCACCCATTCTGCACGTATCGATATCGGTGCCGGCGTAACCGTCGAGTACAGCACCGGCGCCAGCGAAATCGACACTCTGCGCAGCACGACCGAACTGCTGTTTTCAGGTGGCGAATTGAACATCAACAATGATATGCAGGTCGACGCGCCCGTCACTCTTTCGGGAATGGGCACCATCGGTTCTGCCAACATCCTGCCCCCTGCAACGTCCGATACCTGGGTGCTTTTGGCGTCCAATCAATTCACATTACGCAATGTCACGTTGGCCCCGGACATAGCACTCGAGCCCGGAGCCGACCTGCGAATCGGGGACGATCTGACGCTGGCTGGTTCAACGCTTTCATTAAACAGCAACAATGAGTTTACATACCTCCGGTTCCTGGGCATATCCGGGACGACATCAATCATTGACGGTACCGGCGAGATTGTGATGAACGGAGCTACATTTATCGACAATCGCAATAGCATTGAAGTCTTTAATAGCTCAGACGGACTGGTGATTGGGCCCGACGTGACGATCAGAACAGGCACAACAGGCGGACGTCTTTACCATCGCTTTGCCAATGGACCGATTACGATTCAGGGAACCGTCATATCCGATATTATCAATCGTGAAATTGTGATCTCCGCAAGTCCTCTCGTCATTGAAGGCGATCTTCAGGTATCCAATGAAGCTGACCTGGATCTTGCCTTCTCGGGTACTGGCTCCGGCCTGTCTTCCACCGCAGTGCTGTCAGCTACCGGTGGCTCTGATCTCGAACTTCAAGGTGACTGGGTCAGCGATGGAACCTTTTCCATTACAGACG
>CAWUKD010000291.1:0-2515 GCA_963922815.1 uncultured Gammaproteobacteria bacterium | reverse complement strand
GCCGGAGAGTTCGACGATTCGTCGCGAGTCCACGTTGGTGTCGGCTTCGTCAACGTAGCTGCCCCCGGAGATACGTACAAGAACAGCGTCATCGCGACCGACTGGCAGTGACCAGTTCCCCGTGGCGTCGGTTTGCGTCGAGGCTATGGCAACGCCGATCGGGTAACCGGACGCATCCAGTTCGAACAGTTCAACCGTTGAATTAATTAGTGGCCCCTTGGTGGCATTCCCGAAGACATACCTTTGTGCGGAGGGGCTTGACGAACTGACCGGGCGCAGCTCTGACTCGGATTCCAAAGAAGACTCCGATGTCGAAGCGCCGCAGCCGGTGAGGCCAGCGGCAATTAGCAGCCAAAACGCATGAATGCGCAGCATGCGGTATCCCTGATCATATCGTGGATCATTATTATGCCAGCCCCGACAGTAACCGGTACCGATCGGATCACATTTACGGACTTATTATGGTAATTAGGCCAATGTTCGAGGCTACAAAACCGGATGTTTCCGGGGCGGCCATCTCAGGGTTGCCAAAAGGCTACAGCTCTACCTTGATGCTGAAGAACGACCCGGAAAGCGAATCAATACGCAGCACCAGATCAAACTCTGAACGACCGGCTGGCACGTCGAGCAGTACCTCATAGACGCCCGTGCCCAGATCGCTCAGCTGCGTGGAACCACCGCTACCCATCGGGTCGAGCACATCCGAAGTATAGGTGTACAAATGCGTCGCTACGTCGCCCTGCTCCGAGCGCACGTACAGGCGATGACCGGGGCCAAGAGGTTCGCCGTTTACGAGTGGCACAAACCAGATACGCTGATTGTCAGCTCCAACGGTCAATCCGTCGGGCGCCAGAATTGAAAGGCCATTCGTAGTGCCGACCTCTGGGTCCAGATAGTGGAATCCGGCGTCCAGCAGTCCCTGATCGGTCGTGGTACCTGAACTGTCCGTATATCGCAGGTTCAGCGCGTAGAGAGGATCATCTGAGTCTACAAGACCGTAATTGACCGCTAGAGACGACTGCATAAGGTAATAGCCAGCGTCAAACTCTACCGGTACGGACGAATTACCCACCCCGACAAAATTGGCAAAAAAGCTCGTGACGAAATTGTAGCTGGCATCAAGGCCGAAGAGTTGACCGGGGTCTCCGCCGACGTCATCGGTCGGACCGTCAGCAAGATTAAACTGAACGATATTGTAGTTGATGACGGGGTCAGCCCCGGGATCAAGGTGCATTCCGCCACCGCTGTCGCGGGCAAGATTAAACACGACGGTATTGTTTGTTATTCTTGACCGGTCAGCGTCAACGGCATAGAGCCCGCCGCCGGTTGCCGCATAGTTGGAGGCCAGCAGGTTATTGTGCAGCGTCAGATTTTGATCCGTGTCGTGCAGACATATACCACCACCGAGATTGAGGGACTCGTTACCGGAAACAATGCTGTGCTCCAGACGGGTTGTCTCGGTACCCGACACATGCAGGCCACCGCCACACTGCCCTGTGCGGTTATTGGCAATGGTCGATCCTGAAATATACAAAGGCGTATTCTCTACATAGAGACCACCGCCTCCTGCGTTATCCTGAACGGAAACGGTACCGTTAACCGGCGCCTCATTGTGCCGTATGACCGAATCGACGATGCTCAGGCTAGCCGCGTTTCTGACGTAAATACCTGCCCCGCTTGAATCCGAGTTGTTTGAAGGCTCCAGCACGTTGTGGCGAATCGTTGAAGAATGAATCGTAAGATCGCCCGCTGGACTTCCACCATGATGGATATAGATGCCCGCGCCAGATTCAGTGGAAGTGTTGTTCCTGACATGCACATTATCCAGAAGCGCGACTGACTTTTCCAAACGAATTCCGCCCCCGTTAGTCAACCCGTTGCCGCCAGACACTCGAAGATGGCGAAGTTGAATATTGTCGCAATCATCAATATCGACCGGTCGCTCACCGGCGCCAACAACTTCCAGTTTGGTTCGCGGCGAGCCGGTACTGTACGTCCTCGGAGTGACGACAAACGGGTCCAGCGAGCCTACAAAAACAAGGTTATCGCAATTGCCTGCAAGCCCTAATGCCCACTCGCTGCCGACAGTCGTCTGATCCGTATTCGTCGCCATCAGAACGTAAACCGTATTACCGGGAGCAGCGGTAATCGTACCTGCCGATACCGCAGCGGCCAGTGTAGGAAACGCCTCCTTCCATGAACTGCCGTCCGGTGAAATTGATGGTGTGTTGGGATCGATGTGTACATAGACGCTGTCCGCAACGTCAGGGTCGGTGCCCACCTCGATTTCGAGGTCTGCCGCAACGCCATCCAGATCCTGATCTTCGGAAGGCCAGACAGTTACCAGTACCTCAGCCACGTTCGACGCCAGACCATCATTGTCCTGTACGCCGTATTCGAACGTTGCTTCCCCGACGAAATCTTCTGGCAAATCAAACTGGATCGTGCCGGTGGCACCAATAACCGAGGCTGACCCCACCGACTCATTCGTCACGCTTAAGGTTGAGAAATCCAC
>CAWUKD010000290.1:0-2516 GCA_963922815.1 uncultured Gammaproteobacteria bacterium | reverse complement strand
CGCATCCAGTTCAGCCTGAGCCGCCGCTCGATCAATTTCATTTACTGACTGAGCATTGAGTCGAGCCAGTTTCAAACGCGCTCGCTCAACCGAGGATTCGAGAACGGCAACCGTCTGGCCCCGCGTTACCGTATCACCTACATCTACCAGTATTTGATCGATAACCGAATTAACCGAGCTGCTTAGCTCCACGTACATTTCCGGTTTGATCAGGCAGTCCAGCTCTGCGGCGGCCACCTGCACTCCGGCGAACAAGGCAAGGGCTCCGACGCACCAGACACGCCTGCCAAGCAAGCGCCTAGCCTCGGTACCTTTGCTATTCAATTGAGTTGCGTCTCGCAGCCGAGACACCTTATGACGACATTTCATTATTCAAACCTTCCTGAAAACGCCAGCGTCCGGCGTAAACGTTTGTCCTGTTTTGTAAGTGCTTTGCGAATGCGCCGCTGACAGCTTTCGAACCCTTTCTGGGGTGATCTGAGCAGTGACCGACTGATGACAGCCGGAATAGGCCGGCGACTGCTGCAGAGACTGCGCAGCAATCGCATCGTTAAACCGGAAAAGTGATTGACCAACATTGGATCTTCAAGCGATAGAATCGCTTCAGCCGTGCCCGGATCACCCTGCCGCGCGCACCGACCGAAAAGCTGTCGATCAACACGATAGGAGTCATTGAGACTCAATGAAACGACATGAAGCCCACCGAGCTCCTCAACGCCGGGACCCAACTTGATGTCAGTACCGCGTCCTGCCATGTTGGTGGCGACGGTGACCATGCCAAAACCGCCGGCTGAACTGACAATCTCGGCTTCTCGCTGGTCCTGTTTTGCGTTCAGTACGTTATGGGGAATGTCTTCAATATCCAGCCAGACTGAAACGCGCTCGGACTCTTCGACCGACCGCGTACCTATCAGAATCGGACGTCCCTGGCGATGGAACTCTCGCAGTCGTTGTGTCAAGGCGAGCTTCTGGCCCTGCTCATCAGCAAATATTCGCTCACTCAGTATCTTGCGCTTCGATGGCTGATGAGTCGGAACCGTGAGAACGTCCAGTCCGTAGACACTTTGCATTTCACCCGCAACTTCCTGAAGCGTGCCGGAAGCTCCACCCAGACGCAGGTAACGGCTGAAAAAGCGCTGATAGCTGATACGCGCCAGAGGCTCGCGCTGTTCACTGATCAGGCAGCCTTCTTTAGTTTCAATCATCTGATGCAGGCCCTGTTCCCAGGCACGGTCGGGCATCAGTCGACCGGTCGATTGATCAATGATTTGTACCTTGTCCTCATGCACCACATACTCACGATCCCGCAGGTAGCAGTGGGTAGCAGCCAGCGCCTGCCTGACCAGGGTCTCGCGCTTGCGTTTGTTCTTCCACACTTTTGGCAGCCTGAGCACGTGATCTTCAAGCACATCTTCACCGGCAACTGTCAACTCGACAAATTTGCGAGCTTCGTCAATCGTGTAGTGCCGGTCGCTCGATAGCATAGAGGCGAGGTATATAGCGTCGCTATAAGTCTCGGCTGACTCGTCGCAATCCAGCGTTCGCGTAATAATCAGCGGCGTATTGGCTTCATCAATAAGCACGCTATCTGCCTCATCGACGATCGCAAAGCAGAGTCCGCGCAGCAACAGCTTGCCGCTGCCGCCTGACTGCTGCTGACGTTGAATCTGGCGATACTGCAACCTTAGATCGCCGGTGTCTTCGCCCATCTCAATTCGGTCTCGAAGATAATCAAACGCAACCTGCTTGTTGGTGGTGTGAACAATCGCCGACTGATACGCCTGCTGGCATTGCGCGGGTTCCATGCCGTCAACCACTGATGCGGCGGTTACGCCAAGTCGCTCGTACAGGGGCAGCATGATCTCGCAGTCACGTTTAGCCAGGTAGTCATTCGCGGTGATGACGTGAACCGGTATGCCGGCCAGCGCCGCTGTACAGGCCGGCAACGCGGTTGTCAGCGTTTTGCCCTCGCCGGTTTGCATTTCGGCGAGTAGTCCGTTAATCATCAGCCAACCGCCATACAATTGAACGTCAAAATGCCGCATCCCGAGAACGCGCCAGGATGCTTCTCGAATCAAGGCAAACGCCTCGATCATCAGCGATTCTTTCAGGCCTTCTCGTACCAGTCGGGTCTTGAGGTCAATGACTCGCTCATCAAAGACTGCATCAGTGCACTCACTAAAGCGGTCGCTTGCACGCGCCACTTTGCGCACAATGTAGCGCTGGGAAAGTCGCCTGCGGCCAAGCATCGAGCCGGCTTTGCGCACCCACTCACGTACGCTGGCTTCCAACTCATCGGACGTATCGTCGTCACGCTGAGGATAGCTACCCAGACTTATGCCTGGTTTAATTAGAAGATCAGACATTGAACTGCCTCAGGAAAACCTGCCTTAATCGGCGGTACCACTGCGTCGCCAATGCCTCACTGCCGTGGTCAACTCGCACATAGGCCCGGGTACCGAGCGGTACGTCTTCTCCTTCGAAATCCGGCCTAAGGTCAACCAGAAATACTTTAT
>CAWUKD010000289.1:0-2552 GCA_963922815.1 uncultured Gammaproteobacteria bacterium | reverse complement strand
CGGGCGCCAAACATGGTGATCGCTGACAGCAGCGCCTGAGGCGTGCCGCTGTTAGGTTCAATCACGGCATTAACGCTGTAGGTTTTGTCCGCATTCAACAGAAGGTTTCCGTTCAGCCCGATTACCGCTTCGGTGTCGCTGAACACACCGTTGGTGGCGTCATTGTCTGCGGGTGAAAACACGATCGAGAAATTCCCAAGACGGGTGCCGCTGGTGGGCTCGGTGATTTCGGCCAGCTGGATCTCGCCCGTGGCACTCACCAAAGCGCCGTCGGCCCAGCCCAGTTCGTCAAAGCGAAGGCCAGCCGTTCCCTCCAGTGGCAGAGGTAACTGCAGCAGCGGGCTCATGTCTTCGAGTTTGATCACGCCGCGAAGTTCTTTGGCCTTGCCTTTATTCGAGAACAGGCTTGAATTGACTTCGGTCCGTATGGCTCCGCCCGGCAGCTTGGCGTTAACCTCGGCGCTGGCGCTCAGCAATAACAGCTTCCAGGGTTTGAGTGACCAGCGAACGTCCGTAAACGTGCCTGCCTGTGTGGTGACAGAATTTGCGCTGCCATTCCAGGCAGATCCAGTTACGCCGGATATCGTCGCGCCCTCCGGTGCCAGAAGCCCGATTGCGACGTTGGCAGGCAGGGAAACGATGGCAAACAGCAGGTAGCTCGCACCACCAAGTAGCAGCCACTGACGCAGCGTTAGTGCGGTCACGGCGTCGTGGTCTTTTTGATCGTGACACTGCCGCTGACAACGCCAGGATTGTCTTCTTCGCGGGTCAGGTTGGCGGCGTCTATCTGAACGTTGTGACGCGTGTGCAAATCGCCAAACCAGCTGACCATGGCGTTAAACGACGAACCGTCAAACTGAACGCGGAGCTTGTCCTGGCCGGACTGGGTGCTTCCCCGGGGTTCCAGCTGGAACCGGGTGGTCGTTTGATCGACGATCGAAATCAGCGTCTGGCCGGTGTTGACCGGCTGGGAAGGGCGTCCTGACGTGTTACCCGCCTGCTTAAGTGTGGGCGCAACGCGTTTCATGTATTCGAGGTTGGACTCGGCCGTCGCGACCCGTTCCCGATAGGAGTTTGCGCCACTGAACAGGGGCTCCAGCACGAAGAAGTACACCATGGCAATTACGATCATGACGCCCATGGCGCCGACCAGTGACTGCTCTCGGGGTGCGAGCCCTTGCCACCAGGCGTTCATGGCTGACCTCGTTTGAGCTGCACGCGGCCCTGTACGGTATCACCGCTGGTTTTGGTAGAGTTCAGGCTGGCATCGATATTGGCGTCGGCCGAAATCTGTGTGGCGAATCCGTCCAGCAGTTGCAAGCTAGGGGCCACCACTTCGAGGTCGAGGTTGCCCGGCCTGAAGCTCATGCGGCGAACATCGAGGCCGTCGATGTCTTTGGACGCATTGGCCACCGTATTCATGTAGTCCAGAAACTCGGAGCGACCGGTTTGTCCTGCATTGCCGGCTTCCCGCATCTCGGCGCGAAACATGCCGGGCGGATCCGGAAAGCGCTGTCGATTTGGAAACGTGTCCTTGGCCAGTTCCTGCATGGTGGTATTCAGTTCGGCCAGCCTCGATTTCATCGCGTTAAGTTCGACCGCTTTGTAACCCACTGTGAGCGCCATCAGAACGCCGGCTGCGATAGCGGCGGGCTTCCAGGGCATTAACATCTTTTCATAGCTGGTGGACGGCGCGTAGTCGCCCTGCATTAAATTCGGCTGTCCTTCTGACAGGCTTTCAACGGCCAGCTTTGACAGAGCGCCTTGTGGCAAACGTCGAAACTCTGCGTGCTCGTAGGCTTCATGAATGGCGGCAATGGCTTCTTCGCCTGGCTCGCCGCTGGCGTCGTCAATGTAGACCGTAATCGGCATGACTTCTTCGCTGTCTCGCTGCGCTTCTGCCAGCTGCAGACCGGCAACAATCGATTCGTGCGCCATGGTAACCGCATCGCCATCCGCGGTACGCAGCATTGCCTCGGCTGCTTCGAGCAACACCGTGCAGCCGTTGGCTGTCAGCGGCAGCGCAGCGTCGGCGGGAATAATCTGTTGGGCAACCAGCTGGTGAGCGTTCAGGTCGCTGATGATTCTGTCCAGAGTGTCGCGCCTGACGGCGGCGACGACAAAGCGGCCGTATTCGTCGCGCTGGCCCGCCGCAAACTGCATATCGTCCGTATTGGCGATCAGCTGGTCTTCAAACGAATAGGGTAGAGCCTGCAGTAATTTCTGCGTGTTCTTTAGCGGCAGATCGCTGTGCGATACCAGGCAATCATTGGCGGGCAGCAGCACGCACAAACGACGCAGCTGAGCCGCCTGCTGGAGGCTGGACAATGGCCCGCTCTCAACAGAGCCAATACGGGTTCCGGCGGCATCAACCACCAGCCATGTGGGCTGTGTGTCGGCCGAGCTGGGCATACGTAACACTAGGGTTTCGGGCATAAAGGGATCTTTCTGTTAAGTTACTCGTAGCCGGAACGACGAAGTCGAGCTGCGACGTTGGCGCTGCGTTGATCGCGTTCCAAAAGACTGTACATGCTGAACTGGGTTGTGCCAAG
>CAWUKD010000288.1:0-2554 GCA_963922815.1 uncultured Gammaproteobacteria bacterium | reverse complement strand
GAGCCACGTTTGGCACGTATTGACGGAGTGTCTTCCGTGCAGCTGCAGGGCGAACAGCCACGTGAGTTGCATATTACACTCGACACGTATCGGGCGGCGGCTCTGGGAATCAGCATTAACGACGTTGCGTCTGTGGTGTCACGATCCACTGACGTGTCCGGCGGTACGGCCGACGTTGGTCGCCGACGATACACCGTGCGTTTTGTGGGCCAGTTCTCTCCCGAGTCGCTGAACGAGCTCATTGTTGGCTGGAGCGGCGATCGTCCGGTTTATCTGCGAGAAGTCGCCGAGGTTCAGATTGTTCCTCGTAGTCGTGACGGATTTACGTTGCGTAACGGCTTCCCGTCGTACTACATCACGGTGCAACGAGAGTTTGGCTCGAACACGGTGACACTGCTGGACGGCGTTAATGCCGCCATCGTTGAATTAAACGAAGGTCCTTTGAAAGAAGCGGGCCTTGCCATCGACTTGAGTTTTGATTCGTCGGTTCACATACGCCGGGCCATCACCCTCATTCGTGACAACCTCGGTCTTGGCATGCTGCTGGCAACGGCCGTGCTGTATTTTCTGATGCGCAGCAAGCGCGGCGTGGCGCTGGTGGCAGCGACGGTGCCGCTCTCGATCATGGTGGCGTTTATTGTGCTGTCGCTTACCGGACGTTCGCTAAACGTGATCTCCCTGGCCGGGCTGGCGTTTGCCGTTGGGCTTGTGATGGACGCGGCGATTATTGCGCTGGAGAATATTGTCAGGCTCAGGCAGGAGGGGGCGACGCCCGCCGTTGCCGTCGAGAAAGGCAGCGCACAGATTCGTGGCGCACTGTTTGCATCGACCGCAACCAGCGTGGCGATTTTCTTACCGGTGCTGTTTATCTCAGGCGTCGAGGGTCAGATATTCAGGGACCTGGCGCTGACGCTCGCCGTGGCCGTTACCGCGTCGTTTGTGATTGCTATCACTGTGTTGCCCGTGGCGGCACGCGGCTGGCTGGGCAAGATTCGGAATGTCGACCCGTGCTCGCACTGGTGGGAAAACATTGCCCGGTGGGTTAACACGCTGACGCGCACGAAAGTGCGTGCAGGGGCCTGGACGGTGGGCCTGCTGGCCGCATCCATTGCGTGCGTTGTACTGCTGTTGCCCAAATCCAATTTTCTGCCGCAGGCGCCGGCCGATTCGATTAACGCCGGTTTTATTTTGCCTCCTGGCGGAACGGTAGAGATGCTGGAAACGGAGATCGCGTCGAAAATTGTTGAGCGACTCAAGCCCTATATGGATCACGAAAAGGAACCGTACATTCGCGGTTATAACCTGTCGGCGTTTGGTGCATTTAACGCGCTGTTTGTCTATCCACAGGACCCGCAGAAAATTGAACAGATGATTCAGATTCTGAAAGAAGAAACCCTGATTGAACTGCCCGACACCACGGCATTTGTGCAACGTTCAACGCTGCTGAACTTTGGCTTCGACGGTGGTCGCTCGATCAATATTGACTTGCAGGGTTCAGACATCGAGACCATTACCGATTCGGCAGCGATTGCCATGGGCCTGGTATCAGAAGCCATGCCAGCGGCGCGAACGCGGCCAATTCCGGGCCTGTCGATTTCCGAGCCTGAGTTACAGCTGCTGCCGGACGACCGGCGTATTACCGCTGCCGGCCTTGATCGTGCGGCTTTGGCCAGCACGCTACGAACCGTGACCAGCGGGTCTTTTGTGGGCGAGTACTTTGATGGCAACAAGCGCATGGACATGATTCTGCGCGGGCCTGAATGGAATTCACCGGACGAGCTGGCCGCGATTCCGATCGCGACGCCGCTGGCGGGTATTCAGTCTATTGGAGAGCTGGCACAAATTAATCGAACTGTGGGGCCGACGCAGCTGCTGCGAGTTGACGGTGGTCGTACCGTAACCCTGTCTGTACTTCCTCCTGATGATGTGACGGTGGAGGAGGCGCTGGACACGCTTCGGGATGAAGTAGGGCCGAAACTGCGGGCCGCGTTGCCGCCCGGCGTTACGATCAGTTTCCGCGGTACGGCTGACCGTCTGGATGCTGCGTTTAGCACCATGGCACAAAACCTGGCACTGGCGCTTCTGATCCTGTTCCTGATCATGGCGGCCATGTTCCGTTCGCTTTGGGACAGTTTGCTGGTGTTCCTGGCCATTCCGCTGGCGCTGGCTGGTGGTGTGCTTGGCTTGCGCGGCATTAACTTGATTACCAGTCAGTCGCTGGATCTTTTGACCATGATTGGTTTTATTATTCTGCTGGGTCTGGTGGTTAATAATGCGATATTGCTGGTGCTGCAAACCCGTACGGGTCAGGGCGCCGGAATGGAGCCTGGTGACGCGATCATCGACTCCGTGCGGCTGCGCGCCCGACCCATTTACATGAGCACACTCACGAGTTTGTTCGGCATGCTGCCGCTCGCTTTTGTGCCGGGTGTTGGTGCCGAGATTTACCGAGGTCTGGCGGTCGTGATCATCGGTGGCATGTTTGTAAACGCCTTGTTCACGCTGGTGTTCATCCCGTCACTGCTCAGACTGGAGCCTGCCTGGGCCAGACGCA
>CAWUKD010000287.1:0-2566 GCA_963922815.1 uncultured Gammaproteobacteria bacterium | reverse complement strand
GTGATGTGGAGACCCCGGGCGACACCCAGGATGTTGTCCGACAGGTCGGCGATTGAAACGGTCACAAGTGAGAGTCGATCGGTGAGGCCGTGTTCGGCCGCATAGGTGGACCAGGCCAAGATAGCTTGCTGCAATACAGCATCGAACTGTTCGTAAGTCAGGGCTTCGGCGTCACCGCCATCAATGATGATGCCGTCCGCACGGAGGTATTCGCCCTCTTCCTCAGTCGACTGCTGGTCGACTTCGGGCGCGTCATTAATGTCGTCACTTTGAGGTGGTGCCCGGGGGTTGGATTCGTGATGGGCTACACCGGCCGGCATGGCAACATCAGGATCAAATTCAACGCTATTGGTGGCGTCTGGAACCGCTGAAGGTTCCGAATCAGGGCTAAAACGAGAGAACACAGTGTCGGCTGCCGACGCTGTGTCAGAATCAAGATCTTCTATAACTGATTGAACTGCAACTGTTTCTGGTGGTCCGCGTGCAAACAGGGAGGTGGCGCTTTGCCACGAATCAGGCGCTATTAGTCCGGTGGACCAGCCAGGCTGGGACACGCGTGAATCTGTGTGCTCGGAGCCCTTTCCAGGCGCTCTGAGATGTTCGTATCGCTGGCTGGCTCGACTGTTATCGGAGGCGCGCTGGCTACCTGCAACGAGGGCCAGAATGGCGCTGTCTGTACCGTCATTATTGTGCGCTGCGGTATCGACCTCAGAGGCGGTCTGGTGATCCGAACTGTCGTCCAGTTCCAAGACTGAATCCTGTTCTGCGGGTGCGCTGTCGCCGGCACCTGAGGTAACGGCTGTGGCATCTGTGAGGCTCTCATCAGAACCGCCGACTGCCAGCAGGCTATCGGCACCCGAGGTCGCAGACGGCTCGTCTGTAGCGCCGCTCAGGGTGTCATTAAGAGCAGAAGAATCGGCCACGGAATTGTCGAGACCACCGGTCTCAATCCAGGAGTCCTCGTTCAGTTCCGGTCTGGACTCAGTCTCAACAAAGTCACTCGACGCGCCCTGATGGGTCGCGTTGCCGTGTTCAAATCGGGTCGTATCCAGCGTGGTGATATCGCCCGACATCAATTCCGCATCGGCTTTCGCCAGATCGCTGAGTTCACCATCGGAGTCCGAGGCCTGATCGGAACCGGCCGAAACGGTCAATGTAGTGTCAGACGGTAAGGCCGTGAGATCCGTGCCGGTGGGCCCGCTCTCATTGGTCACCGAAATGTCCCGGTCGGCTTCAGTTCGATCCAGCCCGTCCGCAGGTGCACTCGAACGCTCTACATCGCCGTCGCCAGACGCCAGGTCAGACCAACCCTCAGTATTGGTGTCCGCGCTCATTTCGATTGCGCGATCAGCACCAGGATTTTCAGAGACAGTGTTTTCGGCGTTGCTCAGTTGGCTGTCAAACTCGCCCGGCGTCACCTCGATTGAAGACACGTCTTCTTTGGCGACGCTCGCAGTACTCAGCTCAACGGTTGATGCATCGTCGGTCGCGGCGTTCATTACTGCGACGTCTTCGACAACGCTCAGTTCGTTTTGATTGGTCGTCCATGTTGACGGCCAGTCGACGTTTGGTGATGCGCTGGCATCACGGTCGAGTTCCAGATTATCGGCCGCCGTGGTGCCACGAAGTTCATTGAGATTTATTTGCTCAACAATCGCGGCATGGTTGTCATCCACAATGCCGTCGTTGCCCGACATTCTTGCCAGCTCACCAAGTACCGGATCGGCCGACAACAGGATGCGGGGCTCGAGTGATTCAAGATTGAATTTTGATGTTTTTGAAATGGCGTCTTCAACACCGTCGAGCTCCGACTCAATGGTCAGATCTGCAGACGAATCTGTCCCCGGCAACACGGCGGCTGCAGAGACTGTTTGGCTAATTTTTTTAAGCCAGTTGGACACCCAATTCCTTCTTGTTTTTTTTGACCGCCATGACGTTCATGTGGTCTGTATATTTTAGAGCGCTCAGTTCGTGATGACGCGCTCTTTGATTAGTAACCCCATCGACAAAATCTGCGGCCAAATGTTTACCTGCGGTTGCACTAAGAATTACTCAATCAACCGGACAAACTAACTACTTGGATTCGAACCGCGTGCAAGGACCTGTCGTTCTGTAACCCCGTCCTTACGAACATTTTTGTCTTAATCACCCTAGTCGAACGGACGAAAAATGCTAGTCGATTCGACTACGGGTTATTCCCGCCTTGTTCGCAACCGCTTCTGTCGCGCTGCAACGAGAAAACCCCATGCCTTCATTTATTTCTCTAATCAATCACTTGTGGCACATACCTAGAACGCGGATTGGCTCCAGATTCCGGCACCCATTCACGGTAAATGGACCCTGGTAAATATGTTCGTTCACCTGTCGCGCAAATTCGAACCCTAATTGAATAGTTTTCTCTCACACATCGATTCAAACCCGGCTACTGTTCGCTGTGAATACGAGAGCCTAACAATGCGTTGCTCTTTGAATAATCAGGCATGGTTGAGCCGCCCACAACCGCCACAAAATGACCACTCACCGGCGTAACCAATGCTTCCTTTTTGACGATCTTCTGCATCATTCA
>CAWUKD010000286.1:0-2588 GCA_963922815.1 uncultured Gammaproteobacteria bacterium | reverse complement strand
AGTCTGTGGCTGATGCCGATCAGACTCTGGCTTTTATGCCCAAGAAAGGCGCGAAGATTTTACGCAAGATTTTGAACTCTGCGATTGCCAATGCCGAGCATAACAACGGCGCTGACATCGACGAACTCAAGATCTCATCGGTGATGATTGACGAAGCTCCGCGTTTTCGTCGTTGGGAAGCCCGCGCCAAAGGTAACGGCAACCGAATCATCAAACGCAACAGTCACATCACTCTGCAAGTTGCAGACGAGTAAGAGTAGTATTCAATGGGTCAAAAAGTACATCCAATTGGCATTCGCCTCGGTATCACCAAAGACTGGTCGTCGAAGTGGTATGCAGACAGCCAAACGTATCCTGAATACGTCGCTACCGATCACAAGATCCGTCAGTTTCTGAAAAAGAAACTGTCGCAGGCTTCGGTAAGTCGCATTCAGATTGAGCGTCCCGCGAAGAAAGCGCACATCACTGTGCACACCGCGCGACCAGGTATCGTTATCGGCAAGAAAGGCGAAGACATTGAGAAGCTGCGTCAGGCTGTTTCGAAAATGATGAACATGCCTCTGGGCGATATCCGCATCAATATCGCGGAAATTCGCAAGCCAGAGCTGGACGCTACGCTGGTTGCCGAGGGCATTGCCCAGCAGCTCGAGCGCCGCATCATGTTCCGTCGCGCCATGAAGCGTGCTGTGACCAACACCATGCGCCTCGGTGCTGGTGGTATTAAGGTTAAAGTTGGCGGTCGTTTGAACGGTGCCGAGATTGCACGTTCGGAGTGGTACCGCGAAGGTCGCGTGCCGCTGCACACACTGCGTGCCGACATTGATTATGGTACGGCCGAAGCGCTGACCACTTACGGCATTATTGGTGTCAAAGTCTGGATTTTCAAAGGTGAGATTTTCGATACCGGCGAAGCCAACACTGAAACCACTGACGCACCGGCTGCACGCTAGGAGATTGGGATGCTACAGCCAAAGAGAACAAAATTTCGCAAGCAGATGAAAGGCAAAAACCGCGGTTTAGCTCAACGCGGAAGCAGCGTATCGTTTGGCGAGTATGGCCTCAAAGCCACCGCCCGCGGTCGCATCACTGCTCGCCAGATCGAAGCGGCACGTCGTGCCATGACGCGTCACGTTAAGCGGGGCGGCAAAATCTGGATTCGTATTTTCCCGGACAAGCCGATCACCAAGAAGCCGCTTGAAGTACGTCAGGGTAAAGGCAAGGGTAACGTGGAGTACTGGGTAGCCCAGATCCAGCCCGGCCGTATGTTGTATGAGATGGAAGGGGTTGACGAGACAATCGCACGCGAGGCGTTTCGCCTGGCTGCTGCCAAACTCCCAATCGCGACCACATTTGTGTCACGGGCGGTGGTGTGATGAAAGCAAGTGAATTAAGAGAGAGTTCGGTAACTGAGCTCAACGACGAACTGGTAAAGCTCCGTAAAGAGCAGTTCAATCTGCGTATGCAGGATGCGACTGGCCAGCTCACTAATCAAGACCAGTTCCGAAAGGTGCGTCGCAATATCGCGCGCGTCAAGACGGTTCTGAACGAAAAACGTTAAACACGAGCGAATGGCAATGACTGAACAAACTGCAACGACTCAAATTAAACGCACCGTGACCGGCAAAGTGGTCAGCGACAAAATGGACAAGTCCATTACGGTTGCAATCGAGCGCAAAGTTAAGCACCCGATGTACGGAAAATACGTGAGTCGCACAACCAAGCTCATGGCGCACGATGAGAACAACGAAGCCAAAGCCGGTGATACCGTGACTTTGTCTGAGTGCCGTCCACGTTCCAAGCGTAAAGCCTGGGAGCTGGTAAACGTTGTCGAACAGGCCCGTGTGCGGTAACACCGGTTAACCATTAACTCAAAGAATTGGAAGTAAGTAGCCATGATTCAGATGCAAACGATATTGAACGCCGCCGACAACAGCGGTGCGCGGCGTGTGATGTGCATCAAGGTGCTGGGCGGATCGAAGCGACGTTACGCAAACGTTGGCGACGTCATTAAGGTCAGTATCAAAGACGCGATTCCTCGCGGCAAAGTAAAGAAAGGCGAGATCTATAACGCCGTTGTCGTACGTACCCGTAAAGGTGTGCGTCGTCCCGACGGTCAGCTGATCCGCTTCGATGGCAACGCTGCTGTTCTTTTGAACGCGCGACTTGAGCCCATCGGCACACGTATTTTTGGCCCCGTGACCCGTGAGTTGCGCGGCAGTAAGTTTATGAAGATTGTTTCTCTTGCACCTGAAGTGCTCTAGGCATCTCAGAGTCCAGGATAAGGATTGCAGTAATGAAAAAGATTAAGACAGGCGACGACGTCATCGTGATCTCCGGCAGCGACAAAGGCCGCCGTGGCACCGTGCTCAAGCTTCTTCCTTTCGACCGCTTGCTGGTTGAAGGCATTAACATTGCCAAGAAGCACGTAAAAGGCAATCCGCAGGATCCGGGTACCGAGAGCGGCATCCTTGATCGTGAAACGTCGATTCACGCTTCAAACGTAGCTCTATACAACGCCGCCGAGAAAAAAGGCGACAAAGTGGGCATTCGCACGCTGGAAGACGGCAAGCGGGTTCGCTATTTCAAAT
>CAWUKD010000285.1:0-2613 GCA_963922815.1 uncultured Gammaproteobacteria bacterium | reverse complement strand
CCGGTCAATATGAAATTTGACCAGCTCAATGTTGGCGACCAGCCCCACATCATCAAAGCGGCTGAGCACTACCGACAGGGCAACGTAGAAAAAGCGATTGAAGAACTTGAGATCGCCTACGAAAAAAACCCCAACAACATGGGAACACACGTGAACATGGTTCGTATGTATGGGCATAACAAACAGCTCGACAAAGCCGTTTTTCACTATGACCAGGCCAAGGCGATTGACCCGGACTTTAATCAGCTCGAAAGCAACCTCGGCTTTGCTTACCAGACCGCCGGCGATTTTGAAAACGCGGCCCTCGCTTACGGAAGAGCTGCGGAACGCGAACCCAACGACGCCGCCATACAGGCCGAACTGGCGTTTGCGCTTGGAAAAACCGGAGACCTGAAGCAGGCAATCGTGCATTTCGAAAAGTCTCTTGAGCTTCAGCCCGTCAACCGCGACCTGCGCTACATGCTTGGGGAGGCGTATGTAAAGGAACGCGATTTTCCGGAAGCCATTCGAATGCTGAACTCGGCGCTGACGCCCGAGGATCAAAAAACCATCGTGGTGCTGCGCTCACTGGCCCGGACACACGTACTTTCGAGCAACAAGGACGCCGCTCTGGAGTCATTGAATAAGGCACTGGAACTGGCAACCCGTTTTGACAACCAGGCGCTCGTCGACGCACTCAAGTCCGATATTGAACGGGTAAAATTTGTACAGTCGGCACAATAGTTCAGGCAACCAGGACGGGAAAACACTTTGAACATGAACGTACGTTTGGCGCTTACAGGCTCGCTCATTGCGGTACTGGCACTAACCGGGGGCTGCGGTGACGGCTCATCATCGACAGATACAAATACCGTAAGCCTGACCGAATCTGCTAGCAGTCAACCGCCGCAGCCGGCGTCGACGATTCCTCGTTTTACGGATATCGCCGCGGCCAGTGGCATTGATTTTGTTCATTACAACGGCGCCACGGATGAAAAGTTTTTCCCCGAAATCATGGGCAGCGGCGGCGCGTTTCTTGATTTTGACAATGACGGCGATCTCGATGTTCTGCTGGTCCAAAGCGGACGCATCAATCAGACAACAGAGCCTGTGTTCCCCGACACCAGCTCTGACAACCACCTGAACCTTTATCGGAACGACCTGACGAACGGCCAGCCGTCGTTTGTCGACGTTACGGATCAGGCCGGCCTGGAGCTTGGCACGTACGGGATGGGTGTGGCCGTAGGAGACCTGAACAGCGACGGATTCCCGGATATCTATGTTACCGACCTGAACACCAATGCGCTCTTTATGAATAATGGCGATGGCTCTTTCCGACGTGCGCCTTCGGGCATTGCCGACGCCGACGCCGGCTGGTTTACGTCGGCCAGCTTTCTGGACTACGACCTCGATGGCAATCTGGATCTGTTTGTCAGTCGCTACGTTGACGTCGACCTGGTTAATAGTCGGCGCTGCGCGAGTGGGGACGGCCAGAGAGACTACTGCACACCCGACGTGTTCGCACCTCAAACCGATTTACTGCTTCGCGGTGACGGCAGCGGCTTGCTGACCAAAGTAGAGCGATGGCACGTGGGACCACCGGCACCGCGCACAGGACTCGGCGTCGTGGTGGCAGACTACGATCGTAACGGCACCACCGACGTGTATGTGGCGAACGACAAGAAAGCCAACCAGCTCTGGCTGAATCGGGGCGACGGCACGTTTGAAGAAACGGCCGTCATGAACGGCAGCGCCTATGACGCAAACGGAAAAGCCGAAGCCAGCATGGGCGTCACCAGCGGGGATGTTGACGCCGACGGTGACGAGGATCTGTTTATTACGCACCTTCGGGGCGAATCCAACACGCTTTATCTGAATGAAGGCAACGCGATGTTTGTCGATTCGACGGTCGTGTTCAAACTATCCTCAACCAGCCTGCCATCCACGGGTTTTGGCACCGGGTGGTTCGACCCGGACAACGACGGCGACCTTGATCTGTTTGCCGCCAACGGAGCGGTCATGATCGAGTCTTCGCAACTTGGCGTGCTACCCTTCCCGTACGTTCAGGCCAACCAGATCTTCGAGCACACCACTCCGCTAAACTTCAGCGACAGCAGTAAACAGGCAGGATTTGCCGATGAGACACCCGAAGTCAGTCGCGGCGCGGCGTTTGGTGATGTCGACAACGACGGTGATATCGACATCCTGGTCACTAATAACAACGGCCCTGTGAGACTGTTACGCAATGACCTGCAGATCGACAACGCCTGGCTGACGATCACCGTGGAAGGCAAAACCACCAACCGCGATGCCGCCGGCGCCCGCGTTGGCATTGAACGAGAAGATGCGCCCACGCTATGGCGACGCATCGGTACCGACGGCAGCTATTTGTCGGCGAATGATAAACGCGTCCATATTGGTCTCGGCACAGCCACTGCGGTCAAAAGTATTCTTGTGAACTGGCCCGACAACACCCTGGAACGCTTTCCGGCGCCGGAACTGAATCAGTTCATCACGCTCACAGAGGGCACCGGTTCACCGGCCAACCAGGAATAAGTCGTATTCCGCATCTACAGATCGATCGACACAACGCCGTCTTTCGATTTAGCGCGGGACTGACACAAGATCATCGAG
>CAWUKD010000284.1:0-2617 GCA_963922815.1 uncultured Gammaproteobacteria bacterium | reverse complement strand
GGGCCCGGCTGTCGACAGTGGCTGCAGGACAGACCCGAGCAATGGGTCGGGATTACCGCTCGCGTCACTGATTTTAACCACGTACTGATTCAAACTCACGTTTGTACCAGGTGGAATCGCGCGGCCATTGCGAACGTGACAGGCGACACAGGAGCGGTTGGCATAGTTGCTGCCCAGCAGGCCCGCCAGCTCATCAAATGAAGCGTTTTCACTAGCCTCATTGTGAGAACCATCGCCAAAGTCGGTGTGATGTACGCGACGCCCTTCGACAAATACCTGGCCATTGATATTGGACAGGTTGGTCGGCATCTGGATGAAATGGTTATCCGGTTCGTCCGAGTATTGATAATTCAGCGTCGTGCCACCACCGATTCGGCCCGCCATGGGCATCGGAAACGAATTTTGGCCAGCACCTTGCGCCTGCCAGGGCACGACGCCCTCACCTACCACATAGAGAATCGCCGTTCCGTAATAATTGTCGCGGCCGTTGGGTGTACCGGTCAGGAATTGACTCAATTCAAATTCCATACGGTCACCTACCTGTAGTGGCCCACCCGTCAAGGCGTTGGAACTTACCGAGCGGGTGTAGTGTCGACGTGTCTCTCCTGGCACGTCGAGCGAAGGCACGGCAACCATGATGCCGTTGTTGGCGTAGACGGCCGCCTGCAAATGAAAGAAACGCAGTTCAGCCTCAGTGGGATTAACCGGCCATTCGGTAGTGACGTTCAGCGTAACGGTATCGCCTCCCCTGCCAATGGTATCGACAATTTCAATCTCGGCCGTGCGATGCTCCCAATAGAACGACAGCCAGTGATCGTATGCCTGGAACTGAGCTTCTCTGGCATGCCGGTCGCGCGCGCGGTCGGCCAGGCGAGTGATCAGAGCCGTCGGCGTATCTTCCTGCAATACTGGCTCCAGCACCGTCGCCGCATTGAACAGCGGCTCATAGAGCGGCGCGTAATCGACAATCCACCAGACACCACCCAACCCCTGGCCATTGGTGTCACCCGGGTTGGCATCGCCTGCATAGAAATACAAAGGACGCCCCTGATAGGCCGCCTGCACGCTGCCGTCATCACGCTGAATCGTTGACAGCTCGGCTACACCGGACGCGATTCCATCCACCACCAGCAAAGGAGGCCAGGTAGTAGCACAGCCGCCGTTACAGGTGCTGCCGGGTGAACCGATATCATTATCGAAGACATAGAGCGCGAAACCCGGGTAGTCTGAATTGACCCCGCCCACCAAAATATCGCCGGCAGAGTTCACTTCGTTAGTCGACACAATCGCCGGACAACCGTCACTGTCGACGGCCGTTCCCAGTGGCGTACCCGGACAAAGGTCCGCGGCGTCGATGACACCGTCATCGTCGGCATCAAAATCGAATTCGACTGGTGCAGACGCATCGCCAAACACATCCATTTCCCATATGGAGTAGCCGTAGGTATTGCCTGGGCTCCGCACTTGCCCGTGCATGCGCACGAAACGGTAAGTGCCGTTGATATCAAGATTATCCGTGCGGTTTCCAAACGTACCGCCTGAATACGTGGCCAGAACGTCCCACGTAAAGTTATCGTTAGACCCTTCTATCGTGTAGAACGCCGCGTTAGCTGCCTCCCAGTGAATTTCAACGCTCGTGAGCGGATAGCTCTGCGCCAGATCGAGCACGAGAATACCCGGATCAAGGCCGTGAGCGCTTTCCCAGCGTGTCGACATATTGCCGTCAACAGCAAGGCTGGCTGGCTGAAAATCGGAATTGGATGTCGCCGTTGCGTTCAGCGCGCTCGCTGTATTGCACGCGTTAAACAAACCGCTGGGCCCGGGTGCGCCAAGGAACTGACTGCCGAAGACGGCAAAATCAATAAAGTTGGTGACGCCGTCACCGTTGTTATCGGTATCCAGGTCGCCGGCTACCAGAAAGTTGTTCGCGTAAGCCACCTGATCGAGAAAATTTACCGCGCAGTTGTTGTCGATATCGGCATCGCATGCGTTACCAATATTGTCACCATCGGTATCCCGTTGAGCCGGATTGGCAACCAGCAGACAGTTGTCGCTGGCGTCATTGATGCCGTCTCCGTCATTATCTACCGCCATGACCAGGGTGGCATGACCAAGCATGACGCCTACAATAACAACCGACAGGATTCTGGATTTCATTGGTAAACAATTCCGATAATTGAAAAGGGTATGCATACAGGATAGTTCAAAACGACAACGTTGTCATTAAGGACAATACACTCGCGACACGCTGACCGTCGTAATTACTGATGATTGGATCGGACAATGCATTATGTTTTGCTGCGTCGCAGCGAACCAGGGTTGTTTCATACATCAAAGCCTGGAGACCAGTACTTTGAACTTCGCCGAGCAGTCTGTGCACGTCGGTGTGATAGTTGTATGAAAAAAAAGCGTGTCAGCAAAACTGACACGCTTTTGATTTTCCAAACTTCTGAACACAGAAGCCTGACTAACTGGTCGGTTTAAGGCCGACCAATTTTCAGCGTCACCCGCCGGTTCGCCGCCCTGCCCTCAGACGTCGCATTGGTCGCAATCGGTTGGCTCTGGCCATAACCACGAATCGTCATACGATCCCGCGGCACGCCCTGGTTCACCAGAT
>CAWUKD010000283.1:0-2747 GCA_963922815.1 uncultured Gammaproteobacteria bacterium | reverse complement strand
GGCTGGATGCTCATAAAGTGATCTTTCCTTCAAATACGCGGTTGCAGGCACCTGATAACCAAGCATTTTGCCCGTCTCCGGGCCAACTTACCAATAAATCGCCGCCGGGTGCATGAATCATGACTTTATTGCCCGTCATTCCCAGGGTCTGGCCGACCGCAGCCGCGGCACACGCGCCCGTTCCACAGGCCAGCGTTTCGCCGACGCCGCGTTCGTACACGCGCAGGCGCATTTCCTGTCGGTTCAGAACCTGCATGAATCCTACGTTGACTGACTCCGGAAACGCCGCATGAGTCTGAAACGCGTTGCCAAGCGTTGCCACATCGGCTGTGTCCACATCGTCGACCGGAATCACAACGTGCGGGTTCCCCATCGAAACGGCACCAAATTCAACGGGTTGTGGGCCAATATCCAGGATGTATTCGGTGGCCCGGGCGGGAGCGATGAACGGCAGCGCGTCGGGTTCGAATCGCGGTATACCCATGTTGACGCTGACTGCGCCGTCCGGAAGCAGGTGAGCATAGATAACGCCCGACATGGATTCCATGCCAATGAGCGTGTCGGGTGCATGCTCGCCGCCAACAAAGGCGCCCAGCGCGCGCGCGCCGTTGCCGCACTGCTGCACCTCCTGACCGTCGGCGTTAAAAATGCGGTATGAAATGGCATTGGCGCTGTCGACTGGCGGTGCAATGACCAGCAGCTGATCACACCCCACGCCGAGACGTCGATCTGCCAGAAACCGGATGTCCTGAGTCGACAAAGAAAGTGGTTGCTGTCGGGTATCGATAACAACAAAGTCGTTGCCGGTTCCTTCCATTTTGGTGAACCTTAGCTGCATGCGGGAAGCTTAACTGACCCTCCAGTGGTGGCAACCGTTTTTTTGGATTATGTAAGACTGGACGAGTCACAGGTGTTTTTGTACTGTGGCGTTGGTCTTACAGCTTGAGAAAGGAAATTCGAATGCGGCACATCATGGTACTAAACGCCAAGGGCGGTTGTGGCAAGAGCACAATCGCAACAAATATAGCCGGGTTTTACGCGGACGAAGGCAAAAAAGTGGCGCTCGCTGACTACGATCCACAAAGTTCGTCGCTGGACTGGTTGCAGGCCAGGCCCAAGGATCGGCCTGAAATTGAAGCGCTGAAAGGCTTCGAAAGCGGCCTCAAGGGCGTAGCGCGCGGCACCGATGTTGTTGTGATTGACGCGCCAGCGCGCAGTCACGGCAAGGAGCTTACAGATTTACTGAATCACGCTGAAACCGTGGTGATTCCGGTGCTGCCGTCGACCATCGATATGCAGGCCACGTCAAACTTCCTGCAAGAGGTTTACTCCAGCGGACGTTACAAGCGCAAGCAGATCAAGGTTGGTCTGATTGGCAACCGGGTTCGCGAAAACACGCTGATATTTGACGAGCTCGACGGGTATCTCGAAAAGCAGCGTTCGACCTACGTAGCGTCGCTCCGTGAGGCCCAGAATTATGTGCGCGCCTACACCCGAGGACTGAGTATTTTTGACCTGCCTGAATACATTGCCTGGCCCGACTGGGAGCAGTGGGATCCTGTCGTGAAGTGGCTGGACAGCAAGCGCAGCCAGCCCTGATACGGTCCGGGTCAGACGCAGATTGCAGGCAGGGCGGTCGGTTCGAGTAGATCTGCCCGTACTGCGAATGAAAAGAGGGTCGCGTGTTCGCGGCCTTTTTTCGTTTGCGCCGGGAAAGTGCTGGCGATGCGCCAATTAGCGCCTAATGATCTAGTTCATAGAGAGGATCAAACGGATCAGCTACGCGAGCATGCGGCGGCGCTCGCTGGTGCGACCTTGAGCCACTGGGGTATTCTGTGGTTTCCCCGACCATCCAGGAGCGATTATGAATTCCGAGTCGTCAGGCAGCTCGCGGCAGTGGGCCATGTTTCTTCATCTGTCGCAGCTACTTAACTTTGTTGTTCCCTTCGGCGGTATTATCGCTCCGATTGTGATCTGGCAAACCAAAAAAGAAGAGTTTCCGGATCTCGACCGACACGGGAAAATGGTGGTTAACTGGCTCATATCAGCCTTTATCTATTCGATTGGGTTCTTTATTTTATCCTTCGTCATTATCGGCATACCGCTACTTTTCGCGCTGGGTCTGCTGTGCATCGGATTTCCGATCTATGCCGCCATCAAGGCCAATGAAGGCGTTTACTGGCCCTATCCGCTGACAATCAGGTTTCTCAAGTAAGAAAAAGGCCGAGAAACCGTCGTGCAGTGACGGTTTTTGACCACTACGAAGCGTTCTAAGATGTTCCCTTAGTCTGGCATTTGCTAAGATATTCCTGTGCGTGGGGGCGCACATTTGGGAATGACGCTACGGTCCGGCTCAGCCGGGCGGTACAACAGGGGGTCAGTCTAATGCCATTGCAAAACTATGAGGTGCAGCCTTTGTTCGCTACACCTTTCTTCAGAGCGTCGTTGTCTGACGCCATCACGCCAGAGCACATTGCCTACGTTAAGAGTCTCAAGATGATTCTCAACAGAGAAAATCTGATCTCTGAGAATCTGTATATCTTCGAGGAGCCCGAGCTCAAGGGCATGAAAGATGCGGTTCAGGAGGCGCTGGATCTATACGCGGCGGAGGTGATGGGCGTTAATCAGCGTCTGTATGTCACGCAATCCTGGGGTCTGGCGAATCCGCCGGGTGTCGGGATGCACTCGCACGCGCACTCCAACTCGCTGGTGTCCGGGTCGCTGTATTTCTCGCCGCTGCCTGAGCC
>CAWUKD010000282.1:0-2769 GCA_963922815.1 uncultured Gammaproteobacteria bacterium | reverse complement strand
TGAAACAGCCGTAACAATCATATCGTTTATCGTGACGATCTTATTCTGCAGATCCGGGTTGGTCTTGACTTCGTATACGGAGGTCAATATCGGTGGGGGCGGGTCGAAACCGCCAATGGGAGCGACAGCGTCAGGCAGGTCGCACAAATCACCCAGGCCATCTCCATCGCTATCGGCCTGAACGCCAGGATTCAATGGCGTGGGTGGATTAAACACGCCGACACAGTTATCCGCGGCATCATTGACGCCGTCGCCATCTGCATCCGAGGCGTTAGCCACGCCTGTGTAAGCATCCGGCGTGGTTCGCGATGGCATGCATGTCGGTTCGTTCGGCCACGCGCCGCAGACGAACAGATCGTAGGCACCCGCTGTGGCGTTGGCCGTAATCTGTGTCAGGGTTTCGCCAAACTCACGTTCCGCGCAGATTCGTTTTGACTCGCCGCAGACATCGATCAGTTCACAGTTGTCGGCGGGTACGAGCGCCTGGATCAAATCATCTTCGCCATAGAGTGGTACGCCGTCTCGCATCACGAGCGCCACATCTTTGTTTTCTGCGTTAATGATTGCCCGGAGATCGTCATGACTTGCGGTGCTCCAGATCGTAATGTCTGCAGCCTTGTCGGTAGCAATCTCACCGATAACATCACCAAAACCGGCCAGCTGTGCCACATTCTTTGTAGCAAGGCGCACAAGCTCTTCATCGGAAAACACGCCGCCCCAGCGATCGCTCCAGTCCGCTGCGCAGGACAGCTCGCGCGCCATGTTTGCCGAGCCTGACGCCGACCATACCGTTCCGAGGCCAATTTTGGCTCCAGCTGCTTTGAACACCGGAACCATGGCGGTATTGCCATACAGCGATGTGTCGGATCGCGGTGTCCAGACAAGCCTCGTGCCTCTTGTGACTGTGTCGACAATGTCGTCGTAAGTGAGTCCGGCACCGCTGTCTATAGCTACCGGCGCTTCGATCACGTCGGTACTGCCGGTACCTGTGCCGGATAAGCACAGAAATTCGTTTCTGGCTTCGGCGTCGATACCTTCCGCAACTCTCCAGACGGCCGGGTTCTCGGGGGTTGCGGATTCGAGATTGGGGTATCCACACCCGCTGGCGAGTTGTGTCCCGTTGGAATCGCCGAGCGGAAACGTTTCAATATCTGTCAGCACTCGAGCAGCGAACTCATCGTTTCGATCCAGGTTTCGGATCATGCCATCTTCATTACCGCTTCCGACGGTACTGGTCACGCCTGCCATGACGCTTCTCAGTTCCTCCCATTTAACCTGGTTCGACCCTCCGCCGAGAAGCGTAGAGAGCTGAGCATTGCCTCTTTGGCCTGTCCGCCAGTCGTGTCTATGCTGGTATCTGTCGGCATTATTAAAGGGTGGGTTGTAGCTGAATGAGGCGCTCACGCGTCCATTGATGAGGCCGGGTGAGACTACTGCATCGGTACAGACAAGCTTGGTCGCCGTCGGAAACTGTGTCTCACTACTGCAATCACACCCCGTACAAATAATATCTCCATCATCAAACAACACTTCGGCATTGGTAAGCAGTCCGGTTTCCAGTAGTACATCCCCCTGAATCAGCATCGCACTTCCGATTCCGGCAGTAACGTCGCAGGTGCCCGACGATACAACCGGGAGAGTTCTTGGGCAGGCGCCTGACATCATGGGCGGAGTCATGGTTACCGTGAGAGTTGATGTTCCTTCATTGCCACCTGCGTCACTGGCGGTTGCGGTACACACGCTTTGAGTGTTCGATGTGACGCTGGCTGCCGTGAAGGTATTGGTCGGCACATCAAAGCTGCCTCCATTAGTGCAGGTTACGTCTGGTCCGGACGTGACGCCAACATTGTCGGTTGCCGACACAATTGATATGCCTGTCATGCCGGACTCCACAGTCAGTGTTGCAGGAGTAAAGCTGACTGTCGGCGCCATCGTATCGCCTGGCGGATCGCAGTCGCCCAGTAGCCCGCTCGGTCCTGGTGGCATCATAAAGAAGGCAGGGAACTGGCTGATATCAACAAAGTTAACCACGCCGTCCCCGTTGGCATCGGTATCCAGATCGCCCGACGCCATGAAATCACCGGCGAGTTCTGAGAAGTCCAAAAAGTTGATCGTACAATCGTTGTTGTAGTCAAAATCGCACGAGTTACCATAATTGTCGCCATCGGTGTCTCGCTGATCCGCGTTGGGTATTAGCACGCAGTTGTCTACGGCATCCGGAACACCATCAGTGTCGGTATCTGAACCGCCAGAATTTAGCGTTACAGAGCCAGGAGGGCTCCGATCAAGAGTGGCCGCCAGCAATGTATCACCGGTTGAATCAACCACTTGGGTTGTTGCCGATGTCGCCAGCAGTGTAAATGCTAAATAAATGAGTACCCGAACCGCCATGCCTTCACCCTGGTTTTAGTGTTTACCTCTTTATTTAGGCGCAGTTTGGCTGAAATTCGTATCAAAAAATGAGGCGTAGCCATCCGAATCTGGTTGTGGCGGGGTGGGGGTCGGACCTCGGGCGGGGTGGGGGTCGGACCTCGATATACTTGAAAATAGCAGAGGGAAAATCTTTAAAACGCCAATTTTTGAACCTTAGAATTCAGTTTTAACCCTAAATTGGCATTTTAAGCTTGGGCTCAATCCGATCTGCCTTGTGCATCTGTTAGAACAGCTATTGAGGCACAAAAAGAGCAGCTAAGACTGGAAAACGGCCCCTCTAACAGTTTTGATACTGCATATACGACGTTTGGGCTGGTCCGACCCCGAGGTCACGCA
>CAWUKD010000281.1:0-2813 GCA_963922815.1 uncultured Gammaproteobacteria bacterium | reverse complement strand
GACCCGGAGGTAAACCACAGGAACAGGCTCATTAACGCGCACGCGGCCGCGCAAAACGCGATGACAAAACGACGGTCAACCTTGTCGGAAACATAGCCCAAAGGCCACTGACCGAGCGCGCCACCCAGAACCGCTGCCGTCATGAAGGTTGCCGCCAGGCCAATGCCGGAACCTTGCGCTGCCGTATACAGCGGGGTCAGCGAGTAGAAAATACCGCTGGCGACGCCTGCGGCCACACACCCGAGCATGCCTGCAGGGGAAATAATGTAAAGACGTTTGAAATCAACTTTCACGCCTTCAGGTACTAACTGGGGCATGGCAGATGTCGACAGTGCTACGGGTACCGCGGCCAATGACACGAGTACCGTTATAATGGCAAACAAGGGCATCTCGGCGGGATCGGCCAGTAGCAGCATTTGCTGGCCGAGCGCGACCACGGTCAAATGAATGATTACGTAGACCGAGAATACGGTGCCGCGATTTTCGTTCGTCGACATTTCGTTGAGCCAGCTTTCAATGACGACGTACAGTGCGGCAAAACAAAACCCGGTTGCCATCCGAAACAGGCACCAGACGATATCGTTGACGAACAGGCTGTGAAGCAGGGGTGTCGACGAAGCGATGGCAGTCATGGCGGCAAACACGCGAATGTGTCCGACCTTGCGAATCATTGAGATGCCAAAAACACAGCCCAATGTGAAGCCAAAGAAATAAGCGGCGCCCATGATGCCAATCATGAACGCCGAGAAGTCTTCGATATTGGCTCGCACAGGAAGCAGCGTGCTTTGAAGGCCCTGACCGGTAATGAGAATGGCTACGCTAAATAGCAGAGCGGCAACTGGCGCGAGAGTCCGAATCATTGTTAACGTCCGCCCTGAATGTGGGTGCGGCGTCGAGACGCCGTCATTACCGCATCGTATCGCAGAGTTTCAGCGAGGCAAACTCTTTTGTTTACACGACCAGGCGACCCCGATGTTGGTGGCAACGAGGCCGGTGAGCGCCGTTTCAGGTAGAATTCACGTATTGGGCATCTGCTCTTATCAAGGGGAATCAACCGTGTCGACTCGTTTCACTTTTTTCGAAGGCGTGCCCGTGAATGTCAGCGGATTCGCGGTATCAATCCTATTGCTAATTGCACTGGCTGGCTGCGCGTCAGGCCCGCTTGAGAAGCCGGTGTCGGCCGTTGAACAGGCAGATGCTTCGGACTCGCAGGACGAAGACAGCGATGCCCAGCAGGCCATCGCCTCCGCCGTACCCGATACAGATGTATTCGTTTTCAAAATTAACCCGGATACTCCCGAAATAGTTCAGTCATTTGACGCCAACGTTACCCGTCGTCCGGGCTATGACAATCAGCCTTCGTTCTTGCCAGGCTCCAATGACTTTATTTTTTCCAGCATCCTCGACGGTCGGCAAAGCGATGTGTACGTATACCGTGAAAGGTCTCGTTCGCTTAAGCAGCTGACGCGCACCGAAGTCTCCGAATACTCGCCCACGCCTTTGGCGGACGGGGGCTTTTCCAGTGTTGTGGTTGAAGCGGACGGAACGCAGCGCCTGTGGCACTATGCGTTGTCGGGCAGCCCGCAGAAACCGATTCGTGGCGACGTCACCGGGGTCGGCTACCATGCCTGGTTGCCCGGTGATCAGCTGGCTTTGTTCATTGTCGACGAGCCGCTGATGCATCTGGATGTCGCCAGTGTCGTCGACACGACCGTTTATACGCTGGCCGTGAATCCCGGACGCTCGTTGCACCGGCGTCCCGGTACCGACAGCCTGAGTTTTGTTCAGCATATGGAAGGCGAACCCTCTCGTCTAATGAGTTGGGACGGGGCCAGGCTCGAAGTGCTCGCCCGCATGCCTGAAGGCGTTGAAGACATTGCCTGGCTACCGGACGGACGCGCGCTGACTGTTGCTGACCAGACTCTGCTGGTGTGGTCTGCCGACTCGCCAAACTGGCAGGCCGTGATTGATCTGGGTGAGTATTTGCCTGGCGAAGTCACTCGTCTGGCCGTCAACGATGCGGCAACCCGATTGGCCATTGTCAGCAATATGGCGCCACAGGAATAAATCCACGTGGTGTGAGTAGCCCGCCTACTGGCTGCAGCTGAAATCCGGCACGCTACCAGTTAGACACAGGGCCGTCGGGGCAACCGGATTCACGCGCGCGGGCGTCTATGTCGTCGATCCGCTGCTGCGACAAAGGATGAGTCAGCAAAAAGCTGGCAAGCCTGTCCGAGTGGCTTTCAGCGGCACGGTTACGAATGAAAAAATCCGTAGCGCCTCCGGCGTGGCCGTAGTGTCGGCAGATCAGGTCGATGGCAAAGAGGTCAGATTCCGTTTCATGACTGCGACTGTTGGCCTGCATGAGCGTTGTCAGTGGTATACCGGCAAGCTGTCCACTGGCGGCTGACTGCGAGCCGGCCATTAGCGCGGTGATCGTAAAGAGGGCCGAGCGCCCCAGTTTGCGCCAGTGGTGCCGGTGGTACACGTGACCGAACTCGTGCGCCAGAACCATCGCTATTTCGTTCTCGGTTTGAGCTTGTTCAATCAGGCCGCGAAAAAGCACCAGGTGACTGCCAGGTAAGGCCAGGGCATTAACGACTTCTGTGTCAATGATGGTCAGAGTGTAGGTGCGGGTGTCGTCTTCAGGTAGTGATTCAACCAGTTCTTCAAACAGCGCGCGCGTCTTGTCTACGAGCGGGCCTTCAGTCAGTTCGGTACCGAACTCTGTAAACAATTCGGTGGGCAGGAAAGTGCCAAGCTTGTTGTCGTACTCCGGTGGTATGTGTTTGGCCAGCTGATCAACCAGAACG
>CAWUKD010000280.1:0-2887 GCA_963922815.1 uncultured Gammaproteobacteria bacterium | reverse complement strand
GCCAGCAAATTGATTTCGGCAGTAACTAATTGTATCGGAATACCGACAGAAATTACCGGAAAAACTCCGCTCCATGTGAGCCAAAGTCTGCTATTAATAATGGAAGAATATCGCGAAATCAGGGAATATATCGCGCAAATACTACACTTTAGTGAATATTTATTGCATAATTTATGCTCTTTATTCTCATTAATTCAATATTCTATGCTTCTTGATCAGACCGATCGAAAGATCCTCGAGATCCTTCAGAACGACGCAACGCTCTCTGCGAGCGATATTGCCGAACGCGTTGGATTATCCCAATCACCCTGCTGGCGACGCATGAACCGCCTGGAGAAAAAGGGGATTATTCAGCGACGCGTCGCCCTGCTCAATCAGCGCGCGCTCGGGCTTAACGTCGTCGTCTTCGCTCATATCAAGCTGTCTGCGCACGGGCGAAAGTCGCTACCCGAATTTGAAAACGCGATTCGAAATTTTCCCGAAGTTCTGGATTGCTTCACAACGACCGGTGAAGTGGACTACATACTCAAGGTAGTGACCCGGGACATCGAGTCTTATGAACAGTTCTTTCGTCACCACCTGTCGCAGCTTCCGTCCGTCCTGGAAGTTAACTCCACGGTAGCGCTGTCCAACATCAAAACCACCACCGCTCTTCCGCTTGGACTGGTCGAGTGATGCTCACGGTCTGACTCGGCATCACGACCTTCGGCGTTGACGTTTATTCAGCACGATGGACAGGCATTGCGAGTTTGCAGCAGCACCTGAACCAAAACCCTTCGTTATGCGATATCCGGACTTAACGGGCGATCAGAGGTCAATCGCATCCTTTGAAAGCGCGCGCCGCTTGCCGCCGCCGTAGCGCATAAAATAGCGATACAGAACGGGAACGACAAACAGCGTTAACGCTGTTGCCACCACAAGGCCGGCGACAATACTACTGGCAACAGGCCCCCACACGAGGGATTTGCCACCGAGCCCCACCGCGAGCGAGAACAACCCGGCGATGGTGGTCGTGGCTGTCATAAGCACGGGAACGACCCGTCGCTTTGCGGCGTACATCGTCGCGTGCAGCGGTCGCATGCCGGCTTCAATCCGCTGGTTGGCGGCCGCAATCAGTACGATAGCCGAATTCACCGCGATGCCGGTCAGGGCGATAACGCCGTACATGGAAAACAGGCTTAGCGGATTACCGGTAATGGACAAGCCCAACACAACGCCTGTAAAGGCCATCGGTACCGTCGTCAGAATCAGAAATGGCTGAAAGTAGCTCTTGAATTGCGTGGCCAGAATCAGGTACATCAACCCGAGTCCAAACAAGAACAACACCAGCATGCCGTCCAGTGATTCCTCAATGTCATCGAGCACGCCGGAGTAGTCGGCGTCCGCCGTCAGGAACTGGCCTTTTGCCTCGCTCCACTTTTCCTTCAGCAAATCGTTGGCCTTCTGAATGTTGATAACGGACTCGTCTATATCAGCGCTGACGGTGATGGAGCGACGGAAATTGTAGTGTCGAATCACGCCAGACCCGCGCTGGATGGTGGTAGAACTCAGCTCCCGCAGTGACGTGGACCCACCGCCCGGAAGCGCAACCGGTTCGTCCAGCACTTCCTCGATAGAATCGACGTTACGCGGCGCCGACCGTACGCGCAGCTCCATCTTCTCGCCCTTGTAGCGCAGAAAACTGATGATCTCGCCTTCCACATGAAGCCGCACAAGACGACTGACCATGCCGGGCTCCAGACCCGCTCGACGAATGGCGATCTCGTCAAGATCTAACGTCAACTCCAGCCGGCCAGGTACGTCGTCGTCAGTCACATTGGAAGCGCCCGGCAACGAGGCGACCAGCTCCTTCATCGTGTCCGTTGCCCTTCTCAGCTCTTCATAGTCGTTGCTGCGAACTTTTACGTTGATGTCGCTGAGCGTCGGTGGCCCGCCCGAAATTTCCGTGAAGGTGATTTCAGAATCCCCCGGCGTTGCCAGCACATAGTCTTTAAGGCCGGCCATGATCTCGCTCACGGTGCGACCCTCGCCGCGTGGATTCAGCGATATCTGTATTTGTCCGTACTGGTCACCGAACATCTGTTCGGTCTCGGTAAATTTGGTACCCGCGTATGTGGTGATCGCGCGAATTTCTTCGGGCGCCAGTTTTTCCCGCACCCGCGACTCGACCAACTCCGCCTGTCTGAGTGTTTCATCCAGCGCCGCATCCGCGGGCATATCGAGATTAACGTAGGCAATTCGCAACGGGTCGGCCTGGAAAAAATTCAGTGTTACACGCCCACCCCAGATCGACAGCACCGCCAGCGCAATAAGAATTAATGTCGCCAGCAGAAGAATCAGCGGTCGACGCATAAAGAAACTCAGCGCCATCGTGTAGCGCTTGCGCAGCGATTCGGTCCAGCGAGAACGCCAGTGTTCCTTATTGTTCGCGCTTCCAGCCGCACTGGCCCCGAGCGAGATGACGTGTGACGGCAAAATCCAGAACGCCTCTATGAGGCTTACCGCCAGACCGGTGGTCACAACAAACGGAATCACAAACATGAACTGACCGACAACCCCCTGCAGCAACATCAGCGGCAGAAACGCAGCCATCGTTGTGGCTACGGCAGACAGTACCGGCAAACCCACTTCGCGGAGCGCGTCTATGGCGGCATCCACGCCCGCCATGCCGCGTTGCAATCGATAATAGATGGCCTCAACCACCACGACCGCGTCATCAACAAGCATGCCCAATACGATGACAATACCCAGCAGCACCATGACGTTGAGCGTGTTCCCGGTAACGTTGAGCAGCCACAGCGTACCGGCAATGGAAAACGCAATACCCAGCGTGACCATGACCGCAATACGGATACCGAGAAACAGCCAGCACACCACGAGCACCAGG
>CAWUKD010000279.1:0-2965 GCA_963922815.1 uncultured Gammaproteobacteria bacterium | reverse complement strand
CGGGGTTATCGAGACCGCTCGAAAAAATAAGTCGGTCATCGGCAAAGTCTATGCGGGCCGAGACGGCATTATCGGCGCTTTGACCGAGGATATGATCGATACCAGCAAGGAAAGCGCCAGAGCCATCGCCGCTCTGCGCTACACGCCGGGGGGGGCCTTTGGCTCCTGTCGATACAAGCTGAAAGGTCTCGAAGAAAATAAAGCCCAGTACGAGCGCCTGATCGAAGTCTTCAAAGCCCACGATATCGGCTATTTCTTCTATAACGGAGGCGGAGACTCCATGGACACCGCGCACAAGGTATCGCAAATCGGCAAGAAAATGGGCTACCCAATTGTTTGCGTCGGCGTCCCGAAGACCGTCGACAACGATCTGCCCCTGACCGACACGTGCCCTGGGTTTGGCTCGGTGGCCAAATACGTGGCGGTTTCCACCATGGAAGCGGCGCTCGACGTCCAGTCGATGGCGCGTACATCCACCAAGGTGTTTATTCTCGAAGTTATGGGTCGCCATGCGGGCTGGATCGCCGGCGCGGCGGGCCTGGCAGGAGAAGTCCCCGGAGACGCCCCTCATATCATCCTGTTCCCCGAAATCCCGTTTGACAAGAAGACTTTCCTTAAGCGCGTCAAGGAATGCGTGGAGAAATACGACTACTGCGTGGTTGTGGTCTCCGAGGGTGCGCAGTACGCGAACGGCAAGTTTCTGGCCGAGACCGATACCAAAGACTCCTTTGGCCACGCCCAGCTCGGCGGTGCGGCGCAGGTAGTAGCACAGATGGTTAAGGACAAGTGGGGCTATAAGTACCACTACGCGATCGCTGACTACCTGCAGCGCTCGGCCCGACATATTGCGTCTAAAGTAGACGTGGACCAGGCCTATGCCGTCGGCAAATCGGCGGTAGAGCTGGCAATCCGCGGAAATAACGCCGTGATGCCGGTGATTGTGCGGCACTCGGACAAGCCGTATCGCTGGGGCATTGGCGTAGTCGATCTGAAACGCGTCGCCAATAAAGAGAAGAAGATGCCGAAGAATTACCTCAGTCGGGATGGTTTTGGCATTTCGGCGGCCGGTCGACGCTATCTGGCGCCGCTCATCAAGGGCGAAGACTACCCGCACTACCGGAACGGACTGCCGCGCTACGTAACGCTCAAGAACGTGGCCGTCACACCCAAACTGGACAAGACCTTCAAGATCTAGTGCGAATTAACGCCGATTTTTCGACACGGGCCGTCGTTCGACCCGGGGATACGGGGTGGACCCCGTCTCCCATGCAGGGTGTGGAGCGCCAGATGCTGGACCGCATGGGAGCCGAATCCGGCCACGCGACGTCGATTGTGCGCTATGCCCCGGACTCCTGGTTCAGCGAACATGAGCACACGGGCGGCGAAGAGTTCTTCGTGCTGGACGGCGTATTCAGCGACCAGTATGGCGACTTTCCGGCCGGCACCTACGTGCGCAATCCAATTGGCACCCGACACAAGCCGCACAGCGTCGGTGGCTGCACGATTTTTGTGAAGCTGCATCAGTTCGAATCAGACGATACCCGGCAGTTTCGTGTCGACACCCGGTCAGCGACTTTTCTGCCCGGATCCGCTCCCGGGCTGACCGTACTGCCACTGCACAATCATGGCGCAGAGAACGTAGCGCTGGTTCGCTGGCAGCCTGGAACACGATTCAGTCGGCATCGGCACTTCGGCGGCGAAGAAATTCTGGTGCTGGAAGGCACTTTTCAGGACGAGCACGGCGACTATCCGAAAGGCAGCTGGTTACGCAGTCCTCATCTGTCGGAACATACGCCCTTTTCCGACGAGGGATGCCTCATTTACGTTAAGACGGGCCATCTCGCCCGCCACCACACGACGTAGAGGATCAGGTTTTCCGGCATGACCCGACTGCCCTCCTGCGCCATTATGGCGACTTCAATTCTCGCAGCCTTTTAACACTTCGCCGATCAAAAAAAGGCCGCTCAATGAGCGGCCTTTCCAATCGAACTTCTTTGGGTTGATTACAGCAGAGGTGCAATCACCAGGCTAACAATTGCCATCACGTTGATGAGAATGTTCATAGCCGGACCTGAAGTGTCTTTGAACGGGTCACCTACGGTATCGCCGACAACCGCCGCTTTGTGCGTATCTGAGCCTTTACCGCCGAGGTTTCCTTTCTCAATGTACTTCTTGGCGTTATCCCAGGCACCGCCGGCATTCGCCATGAACAGCGCCAGCAGAACACAACCGAGCAGCGCACCGCCCAGCATGCCGCCAAGCGTTTCCGGTCCAAGAACAAAACCCACGATAACCGGCGACAGTACAGCCAGCAGACCGGGCAGAATCATCCGTTTCAGGGCAGCCGTCGTGGCAATATCCACACAGCGCACCGTGTCTGGCTTGGCTGTACCTTCCAGCAGTCCGGGGATTTCTTTGAACTGTCGACGGATCTCCTTGATCATGTCGAAGGCTGCGTCACCTACCGCATTCATGGTGATCGAACCCACCAGGAACGGGAAAATACCGCCAAGGAAAATTCCGATCAGAACCATTGGATTGTTCAGCAAAAGCTCAAACTCGGGCTTGTTCGCTTCAACGGTTTCGATAAACGCGGTGATGATCGCAAGAGCGGCCAGCGCAGCAGCGCCAATGGCAAAGCCTTTACCAATCGCCGCCGTGGTGTTACCCACTTCATCGAGCGAATCGGTAATTTCGCGAACACGCTCATCCATGCCAGCCATTTCGGCGATACCTCCGGCATTATCGGCAACAGGACCGTAGGCGTCGATCGCCATCGTAATACCGACAGTAGCCAGCATACCGACAGCCGCAATACCCACACCGAACAAACCGGCGTACATGTTGGAGATAAAGATAATGCCGCAAATCGTGAGGAGAGGTACGACAACGGACTGCATGCCAACCGCAAGGCCCGAAATCATGACCGTCGCCGGACCGGTTTCGCCGGAAGCGGCGATTTTTC
>CAWUKD010000278.1:0-2970 GCA_963922815.1 uncultured Gammaproteobacteria bacterium | reverse complement strand
GTGTTCGCGGCCCCGGCATTCAGGGCGCTGTCGCTGACCAGGTCGGCGTAGTCGTACGCCAGCGTTTTTAGCGGGCTGGTTACGTTCAGGCCGCGACCACCCGCGGCGAAAAATTCATTGACGTCATCATCAAACGATTCGGGACTGACGCGCTGACGGTCGTAGGTCAGATCAATGCCAAGCTGCTGCGCAAAGGCCGCATGAATACGCGGAGACAGGCTGTGTTCAATGGGATCGCCAATGACCGCGTAGCGCTGCATGGTTACGACTGCAAAAGTCCGGCCGCGTGCGGCGCAAAGTAAGTCAGGATAGCGTGCGCGCCCGCGCGCTTGATGCCTGTGAGCGATTCCATCATGACCGCGTCGAGGTCGATGGCACCGCCTGCCGAGGCCATGGTAATCATGGCGTACTCGCCGCTGACCTGATAGGCCAGCACGGGCACGTTAAGCTGCTCGCGAGCGCGGCGCACCACGTCGAGATAGGGCATGGCCGGTTTGACCATGACCATGTCAGCGCCTTCGTTCACGTCGAGCAGCAGTTCGTCCAGCGCTTCGTCGCTGTTGGCCGGGTCCATCTGATAGCTTTCTTTTGTGGCACCACCAAGGCTTTCGGCAGAACCCACGGCGTCGCGAAACGGGCCGTAGAAGGCTGACGCGTATTTTGCCGAGTAGGCCAGAATCTGCGTGTGGATGTGTCCCGCGTCTTCGAGGGCCGCCCGGATGGCTCCAATGCGGCCGTCCATCATGTCGGAGGGGGAAATCACGTCGGCGCCGGCTTCGGCGTGAGAGATTGCCTGGCGGACGAGCACCTCAACGGTCTCGTCGTTCAGAACGTAGCCGGTCGCATCGGTCAGTCCGTCCTGGCCGCTGGCCGTGTAGGGGTCGAGCGCCACATCGGTCATGACCCCAAGATCCGGGAAACGCTCTTTGATAGCCCGTACGCTTCGCTGCACCAGGCCCTCGGCGTTGTAAGCCTCTATCGCATCGGTGCTTTTGCCGTCCTCGCCGACAACCGGGAACAGCATGATCGCCGGAATATCCAGTTCTACCGCCTGCTCGGCCGCCCACAGCAGCTCGTCGGGCCCGCGGCGCGGGACGCCGGGCATAGTGGGGATATCCTCGCAGCCGGCGTATTCGGTAATAAACAGCGGCCAGATCAGGTCGTCTGTGCTCAGGCGAGTTTCGCGTGCCAGACGACGGGAGAACGCATGCTTGCGCAGACGTCTTTTACGGGTAAACGGAAACTTCTGGTGGGTCATGGATACGCCTGCGAATGTGCCGGTTTGGAATGGCCTGCTGGATGGTTGTTAATGCCCAATTTTGTGGCCAGGTGTCTGATCAGGCAAGAAATTCCTGCATCCGATGATACCCGAATTGCACTTTGCGTGTAATATCCCGGTTATGAATACGGTCACTATGGATGATAAGGCGCGTTCCGAGCGATATGACAAGCTGGTAGCCACGTTTAGCACCGACTTGTTTCGCTACGCCTATTGGTTAAGTCGCGATCGCCAGCTGGCGGAAGACGTGGTCCAGGACACGCTGTTGAGAGCCTGGAAATCACTCGATCAGCTGCGTGAGGACGCTTCGGCCAAGCACTGGTTATTTACCATTGTGCGGCGGGAACACGCGCGGTTTTACGAGCGCAAGCGGCTCGAAACGGTGGATATCGACACGCCGGGTTTGCACGATGAGAATCTGGAAACCAGCGGCTGGAACCACGACGTTGAAGCCGTTCGCGACGCGATGGGCGAGCTGCCGGTCGAATACCGCGAACCGCTGGTGCTCCAGGTCAGCCTGGGCTACAGCGTCAAGGAAATCGCTACGCTCATGGAGCTTGGCGACGGTGCCGTGCTGACGCGACTGTTTCGCGCCCGCAAGAAACTGAAAACGATTTTGGAAAAAAGCTACGCCAGTCAGTAGAACGGCGAGCGCAATGAGAGAAGCAAGACTATGAACTGTACACATTTCGCGCAACAACTCGGTGCCGGTCCTGAAGGGTTGGATGAGGCTGCGCGTGCCCATATGAGCGACTGCGACACCTGCGCTGCGCTGCACGCAGAGCTGACGCAGTTCGATGCAACGCTCCGTGCAGCGCTGGACGTCGACGTACCGGCGGGTCTTGGCACATTACCGGCGGACAGCACTGAGGCTCCGGTCGACAACCCGGCAGACAACGTGGTGCCACTGCGCCACGCCAGTGCGCCCGCCAAGCGTAGTATAAATACACCACTGTTCGCGCTGGCTGCGACTATCCTCTTGAGTGTAGGCGTGTTTTTAGGCTCCTCGCTGAACCGATTGTCGCCGCCGCTGCCAGAAGCCGTGGTCGCACACATTGAACATGAACCGAACTTGTTGGTGGGAGACTGGTCTGTAGTGCCAGCGGCACACCTTAATTCGGTGCTGAGTACCGGCAAGGTGTCGCTAAAAGGCGACATTGGAACCGTTCGACATGCGGGCTTATGCTCATTTCGTGGAAATAAAGTCGCGCATGTTGTGGTCCAGTCTACCAACGGACCGGTAACCGTCATGCTGCTTCCGGATGAAAAATCCGACGGCATTATGAGTTTTAACGAAGACGGCTACCGCGGAGTGTTGATTCCGGTTGGCGAGGGCAGCATCGCTGTCATCAGCGACAGCGAAGAATCGACCGAAGAGGTTCGTACCAACTTTACTGACAAAGTGGCATGGAGCATTTAGCACTTTGACAACTCTGCCCTCGGGGGCTTTTGAAATCGGAGATACATCATCATGGCGAAGAAATCAGTTTTAAATCCTTTGGCTCTTGCTGTTAGCGCTGCAGTTGCAGGTTCAGTACTTGTAGCTCCCATCAGCAACGCAAGTCCCTTTGGCATGAGCGCCATGGGCAGTGGCTACATGGCTGACATGGGCGAAGGCAAATGCGGCGAAGGCAAATGTGGCGGCGAAAAAGCTGAAGGCGAAGGCAAGTGCGGCGAAGGCAAATGCGGCG
>CAWUKD010000277.1:0-2974 GCA_963922815.1 uncultured Gammaproteobacteria bacterium | reverse complement strand
TGTGCCGATCGACCAATAGCGGAGCCACGTTTGAGGCGTCGGATAATAATCTGGCGGCCGGTGATTCGCCGTGGGGTCCGATCATTCATCTCGACCATCGCGAGATTGTGTTTCATCCTCTGGACAGTCAGCGGGTGTACTCATCAGGCGATGGTGGCTTTGCCTACTCGGTCAACGGAGGGGTCGACTGGTTGCCCGGTAACGATGACCTGCAGATTACGGGGCTTTATTCATTAACGTCGTCGCCCAATACGCCGCGACTGCTCGGCGGATCACAGGACAACTCGGGCCAGCTGTACATGGGCTTTCCGGCCTGGGAACACGTGGGCGCCGGAGATGGTGCCTATGCCCTGATCGATCATGAGGATCCGCTGGTTATGTACCTGGGCGCCAATTCAGGCGCGCTATTGCGCTCTCTTAATGGTGGTACGGTTTTTTCGTCGAACATCAAGCCGCCCGGCGTTGGCGGGGATGTGGCGTTTAACGCACCCGCCGTGCAGGACCGTATCGCGCCTTACCCTCTGTATTACGGAGGCACGCAGCTGTACCGCAGCTTTGACCGCGGTTCGTCGTGGGACGTGGTCAGTCCGGTTCTGGCCACCGGATTTACGGATGAAATCGGGCCGGGTAAGAACGTCATTACAGCCATCGCCGCTCATCAGTCCAAAATTTATGTCGGTTACTACGGCGGCGAAGTGTTTGTCAGCAAGAATCCCTGTGTCTCTGAAGGCTGCTGGGAGAATGTTGGTGAAGGGTTGCCCGCAGCGCCGGTCACCGACATTGTCATTGATCCGACCAATACGGACGTTGCCTATCTGGCGTATTCCGGATTTGGCTCCGGGCCGCGCATCTGGAAAACCGGTAACGCCGGTGAAAACTGGGTGGCGGCCAGCGTCGGTCTACCGGCGGATGTGCCGGCCAACGCACTGGCAATAGAACTCTATAATCCAACCCGACTGTGGGCGGGTCTGGACAGCGGATCAGACGCGAACCGCAGCAATGTCTACTTTAGTAACGACGCTGGCCTTAGCTGGACGCCGCGCAACGCCGGGTTGCCGAATGGTCCCGTTCACGATTTAAGCATTGATGAATCGAGAGGGCGGATTTACGTTGGGCTGCACGGTCGCGGAGCTTTTTCTTACGGTAGTCCGTCGGCAAGCGCCTATGAAGGCCGGATAAACGGCGAACTGCAGGATGTAGTCGTAAACGGCACCAATTTTCCGCCTGGCGAATCGTGCACGCTACGCCTGTTGCAAAGTACTGGCAGTCAATGTGCAAGCGGTGCTGTCGATGCGATTGGTGGCACGATCGGTAGCGATGGTATCGGCAGACTGGTCACGTCCAAAGTGAACGAATGGACGGACAAGCCGGTGATCTGGGGCTGCATGGACGGCGTTTGTGTGGGCGACACACCCATTGCGGCGTGCACCGACGACGATGACGGAGACGGCGAGGCCGACCCGTTGGCCTCTATGGTCGTGGACTGCGCTGGCACGGTCAGTTCAATCGAGATACAGGAGAACATGGAGTTTAATAATGTTCCTGGCACCGTATTTAATATTGGTTTCCACCGAACGCTCAGTCCTAAAAACCGCGCGCCACATATCGCCTTGTCCCGGCGCAATGCGCGCGCGGCATCCTCTGCCGAGTTTGAGCTCAGTCCTGTGCTGGTCTCAAACGCAGGTCATCAGGAAGTCTGTCGCATGCCTGTCAGGATTACGGAGGGTGAAAACTCTCGCTCTGTGTTAACGGGCATTCATCAGCGCTTTGAGCGAGCAGGCCACCGATTGTCGCATCAGGACGAAACCGATACCCGGGGCGCCGAAGATGAGTGTGCTGCCGGAGGCGTAACCACGTTGCTGCACGACCCGCATTCGGAAGGGGAAGACAACTTTCGCCAGGGTCCCCGGCTTTTAGTCGAGTCGACCGAACAACGACAGGGCGAACTGGTGCCCGCCGTATCCATGCAACCTGGTTCAGCGGCACCGGGCACCTGCTTCTCGCTAAGCGGACTCGGTAACGCGGTACATGGACAGATGAATGCGGTGCGAACCACGTTCACAACGGCAGAGCATGGTGCACAAGGCGGGTACCTCACGTACATCGAAGGGAACGGGCTGGGAAGCTGTGCCGTTACGCTGAAAACCAAAAAGGGGCAAACGGCAGAGTCTATTGCCGGGTCCATTGAGCAACTGGTCTTGTCCAGAGAGAACCAGAATACCAAGCCCTACTGTGAGGAAGCGCAGAATGCGCGTGGAATCCGGCGGTCCAAGGGCGGACTCGTTAGCCGGTTCATCACAAGACTGCAGGTGTGCGTAGAGGACAGCGGGGTTGGGATCGAGATTGGCCCCGAGTAGAGCCTGTGATGTCGGCCGGGGCCGCCGTGCGTAATCGCTGCGCCAACAAACCCAATCACCACCGGAATAAGTTGATACGAATCAGTAAGGTGGCGAGTACTGGCGGGGTTTCGGCAAGTGTCGATGGAGCCCGCCACGGCGCGCTGCGAACTGTTTTGACGGGTTTTTAGTCCAGATTCTGCTTCTAGTACTGGGACCTGTATCAAATGACGCGTGGTCCAAATATCAACTTTAACGTGACGCGCTACCGCAGCTCGTCAGGATCAACGCGCTTTCAGACTTTGAGCAGTTGGTAGCGTTGCGTGATTCAAAGGGGATCAACGGGTGCTTCAGGGCGTCTGCAAACAGAGTCGCCGTCAAAACGGTGCCGGTCATGGTTTTGTCAGTGTTACTCGCACAGAGAAAATAACAAGAAAGGGGAGAGTTGTGTTGAGATTATTTGCTTGCGCATTAATAGGTGCGGTGGGCGCGGGCGGGCTTGTGTCAGCGTCGGCGGCCGACCGAGATTTCGATGGCGTAGAGGACAGTCAGGACAACTGCCTTGTGGTGCCTAATCCGAAACAGATCGATACCAATCGCGACGGTTTCGGAAACCTGTGCGACGCCGATCTGAATAA
>CAWUKD010000276.1:0-3046 GCA_963922815.1 uncultured Gammaproteobacteria bacterium | reverse complement strand
ACCGGATTGCGGCAACGACTGACACAGGTGACAGGTATTCCCTCATTATTCTGGATCGGGAAGCGATATTTTCCGAATGGACACTGTGAAGCCCTTGATGATGGCTCGGACATCTTACTGAGGCCGGGATGACTGTTCGCTCCCTGAAGCCTGTTCATCAGTCGAGCATGCAAAGGCCAGCACCACAACAACCGGGGGCTTCCTTCACCGGACGCGCCGCCCTGTGCGGGCGGCCACTAAAACCCGTCAGACCTATTTTTCGGCGACAATATAGGCGATCCAGGCCGGGTCAGGCTCGCCGCGCTCGGCAGGCTCAAAATCGCCTTCTTCGTCGGCGTCGTCATCGTCTTCCGCCTGCCAGTAGACCGTAGACCTGGAAAATCCGGCTTCCGCCAGCAGCTCCCGAATTTCGGGCAGCATCCAGAATCGCCAGTGATAGCTGAACGCACGCTTGATGCGCGACCCATCGGGAAACTCGAAATGAATGTAGCATTTCATCTCGTGATTGATCGGGTTGAACGACCCTTGTTCCCAGATGTAGGTGAAGTTCTCGTGCTCCGTTTCCTCTTCCATCTCATCGTGAGCTTCTGAGCCTCCGAACGCATCAAGAATCATGATGCCATCATCCTTGAGATTGGACCGGGCTACTTCGAGATACTTACGCAGTTCATCACGCGTATTGAAGATCCAATAGCTGAAATTAAAGGCAACCAGCATATCCACCGGTTCCAGTCTGGCGGTCAGCACGTTGTCTTCAACAAGCGTCAGTCGGGACTGCTCTTCTTCAGTAAGTCTGGATACATGACGCGCCCTGCCCCAATCGAGCACTTCCTTGTCAAAGTCGACACCCTGTGAGGTATGACTGGGATTGTCTTTTATCCACTCGCAGGCGGCGGCTGCGGTGCCACAGAAATCTTCACGGAGCGATTCTGCAGGACGCCCACGCACTGTGCGATACGTGTCGCGCAAGAACTCGATTTCAGTTTCGACGCTTTGAACTGACTGTTCATACAGCTCATGACGATCGGCCAGATCAGCCAGCGGCGGCAAGCCTTTTCTCTTACGCTCTTTATGGATTTTCTTGGGCTTGGCCATGATAAACCGATCCTTTCCTGAAGCTGGACTGTTAAAAAAAAACTACTTATACGTGATTAATCAGGGACGGTCCACTTTCGAAAGCGCTTGTTCCAGCACTTCCACTCCGGCGCCGTTTCGGTGACTGTATTCACTGATATGACGCCGCCATGCCCGTGCTCCCGGCTGCCCCAGAAACAAACCGAGCACATGTCGTGACATCGACTGCAAGCGCACGCCCTGCGACAACTGGTCACTCACATAGGGCAGTAGCGACTCGATGATACTGGCCCGCGAGGGCAGCTCGTTGCCGGACTCCTGTGCATAGTCCTGTGCCAGCAACCACGGGTTTTGATAGGCCGCCCGACCCACCATCACACCATCGAATCGAGGGCGCCACCGAGCGATGTGCTCCAGCGAAGTAAGCCCGCCATTGAGCACCATGGAGATATCCGGAAACTGCGCCCTCATGCGCTCAACGCGCGCGTAGTTTAACGGGGGTACTTCGCGATTTTGCTTCGGACTGAGTCCGGACAGCAGCGCAATTCGGGCATGAACGATTAGCAGATCGGTGCCCGCGTCTTGCATATTTTCTATGAAACTGGCCAGAAACTCGTCGCTGTCCTGGTCATCTATGCCGATGCGGGTCTTAACCGTCACCGGCACCTCGACCACCCGCTTCATTGCGGCCACACCTTCAGCAACTCGCTCAGGTTCAGCCATCAGACAGGCACCAAACGCCCCGGTCTGAACGCGCTCACTCGGGCAACCGATATTCAGATTAATCTCGTCAAAGCCCGCGTCAGCGCAGATTCGCGCCGCCTCGGCCAGCGTCCCGGGATCGTTACCACCGAGCTGTACGGCGACCGGATGTTCCGACTCATCGAACGCCAGCAGCCTCTCGCGATCGCCCTTGATCACCGCATTGGCATGGATCATTTCGGTATACAAAACGGCGGCCGGATGCAGCAACCGGTGGAAATAGCGGCAGTGTCTGTCCGTCCAGTCCATCATGGGTGCAACGCTTAACCCGGGCGCAGTTAAGGTGGTTTCGAGCATGGCTTTATTCATTATAGTCAGATGTTTAGCAGCTCTTTATCATGCTGTGGCTGGACTCTGGAACGCTCATGTTGTCGACGTTCGGACCCTTCCACGCCGTCGCGACTCGCAACACGCGAGCTCAGGCAGCCGGCGTCAGGCCACCCATTGTCGCGTCGACACTGTACAACTTCACTCACCGGAAACAAGACCCAAAATCACGAATCGACGCAGAGTGGCTAGCTGGCGCTGCTTCCTTTACGCGTCTCACTGATGAGCTGGTCGACCACTCGGCGCAAAGCCTCGTCGCGAGGGGCGCCTTCTTCAATCGCCGACTGAAAGATTTCGCGCTGCTGACGGGCGCTGTTTCCGCGGTCGATAATCCGGCGAGCGTGTAACACCTCGTTAAGACATCCTAACTCCTCGGCGTCCTCGCGAATCAGCTCGAGCATTTCCTCGAACAGCTCTGAATACGGCATCAGTTTCCCACGGCCAAAATCGATCAGTCCCTGGTCACAGCCGTAGCGCATCGCCCTCCAGCGGTTTTCGGCCACCAGCATGGGCGCGTACTGGCGCCAGCGTTTGTTGTCTCTGCGCAGCCGGAACAGCATGCTCAGGAACGACTGTGACATCGCCGCGATACACAGCGAGTCGTCGATTCGGGTGCACACGTCGGTCACCCGCATTTCCAGAGTCGGATAGCGCGCGCTGGGGCGGACATCCCACCACAGCTTGGTCGCATCTTCCATGACACCCGATTCAATCAGGATATCGAGATGGCGCTGGTACTCGCTGTAGCTGGAAAACTTTTCCGGCAAACGAGTTCGCGGCATGCCGTCAAACACGGTGAGTCGATACGACTGCAGCCCGGTGTCGTCTCCGGCCCAAAAAGGTGAAGAACAGCTTAGCGCCAGCAGGTGCGGCAGGAAATACG
>CAWUKD010000275.1:0-3058 GCA_963922815.1 uncultured Gammaproteobacteria bacterium | reverse complement strand
CAGGCGACTGGCTATTCCGCGCAGGAGTATGGACTGTTGCCCCGAAATCGGACAACAGTGATGTGGCCAACTTCGACGATGGCACTACGCTGGGCTTTAACGGGACCTATATGTACACAGACAGGTTTGGTATTGAAGTTCTGGCGTCGCTGCCGTTTTCGCACGACATCAAACTGAATGCCGACGGCAGCAAGGTCGGTGAAACCAAGCACCTGCCGCCTACTGTTATGGCTCAGTATCACTTTCCGGTAAGTGACACCGTTCGTGTGTATACAGGTGCGGGAATCAACTGGACCATCTTCTTCGAAGAAGAAACCACAGGCGCGTTAGCTGGCACGAGTCTGGAACTTGATGACTCAGTGGGTCTGGCTCTTCAGGTTGGGATCGACGTTGATATTAGCGACAACATGTTTGCCAATGTCGACGTCAGATTCATGGATATTGATGCCGATGCGAAGCTGGATGGCGCGGATCTGGTCACCGTTGAGATTGATCCTTGGGTGTTCGGTCTGAACCTCGGCTGGCGTTTTTAGATCAGACGCGATCAAGCGGGACCGGTGTGGTTGGCAGGTGAGTTACTTGCCGCTACACCGGGTTCTGACTTATCAGCTTTCTTGGCAGTCGTGCACGTCGAAACGATGTTGCACTACTGATCTGATCATTTGCAGTTATTTTCGCGCGCAGCCATAGGCGTCGACCTTGGCGCCCGTCGTACCTTCGCAGCGGTCCTCGCTATCATTGACCCCGTCACCGTCGCTATCAAAAACGGGTGTTGTCCGTTGTTTCATCGATCTTTGGACACCGAAACTCAGCATGACGTCCCGATTGGTGCCAGCACTCGAGTCGGTGCGCAGTCTTAACTCCGTACGCAAGCTCAGATCAAACCAGTTAAGAGGCGTTAACACTCCGGCACCCAACGAAGCCATGAAGCCGCTATCGTCGTCGCGCCGCGGGTTTTCACTGATGGTGCTTATAAAGCCGGCGCCAACGAGTACATAAGGTTTGAAATACTCTGTATTGGTGAACCTTCGGATGTAATCGACGCCAAGCCCCCACTGATCCTGATCAGCGTCAAACCCACTGGCGCTGTGGAAAGCAAATACCGTGTTCAGTTCGACCGAGCTGGCGGCACTCAACTCCTTGCCAATGGCAAAATGAAGTCCGCTCAGGCCGTCATCCACGTCACGATCTTTATCGTCATCAATGAAAGATATCATGGGTGACAGGTACCAGTTCTCGTCCAAAAAGGTATCGGCGCTGATTTGCGCTGTGCCAAGAAGCGTTGCCAAGACCAATAGTACGGTCGATGTTCGCATAATGTAGTTTCCGGAACAGGTAATGAACATGAAGTGGAGAATAACGGTGTTGTTAAACGCTGGGTCAGCCAGGATTGTTTATGAAAGCTCGCCCTGAGATCAAGGGAGCATTCACATCCATCTGCCACGGCATGGCCGTCTGGCTGGTCGGAAATATACACCAGTGGTTTTGGCAATACGAGATTCGATGTGTTTTTTGTGCAAGAATACGCAGCGATTCCAGCCGATGTGGACAGGTTCAGCCCGTATGGCTGTTTTTCCAGACTGCGGACGGCAGGTCCTGTTGGCATAATGCCGGGCGATCTATTGACGAGGATGGTTCAATAACAAGAGCAGGCCTTCATTAGAGGGCATGTGTTCAAGATGGCATCCAGGGAACGAATGCAAGTTAACTCATGACCAGCTACCGGACCGTGTTCCCGACAAAACAATAGATAAAAGAAGGACTACCCAATGCGCGTTATTTTTGGCTTTATCGTCATCCAGTTGCTCACGCCCCTGTCGGCTATGGCTGCAGAGGATCTTGCAACTGCCTATCAGGCGGGTCTAACGAACGATCCACGTTTTCAGGCGGCCAGGTATCAATACGAAGCTGCGCGCGAAGTGCTACCGCAGGCCGTCGCCGGATTACTGCCTGTTTTTACTCTGGAAGGCACTCAGAGCAGGGAGAGGCAAGATATATTGTCCAGGGACAACCCGGTATTTGGCCTCGGCAGTTCCGATTTTAATTCCAGTTCGTTTTCGTTTCAGGTGAGTCAGCCGGTATTTCGGTTTGGATCGTGGGCGCGTCTCGCCCAATCCAAGGCCGTCGTCAGGCAGGCCTATGCCGTGTTCACCGCTTCGGAACAGGAGCTGGTACTGCGCACCGTAGAGGCCTATCTCAGCGTATTGGCAACGGGCGATAATTTGAGTTTCGCGAAGGCGGAGCAAGCGGCCATCGAGCGACAGCTGCAGCTTGTGCAGGCTCGACGCCGGGGTGGACTCGCCAATGTAACCGATCAATATGAGGCTGAGGCTCGGGCTGCTTTTGTTAAAGCCGATGTCATTGCGGCTACTTACGCCTATGACGATGCTTACGAAGCGCTTAGAGAAATTGTCGGTGATGCGGTAACCGAGGTCTACCGACTCAAGCAGGATATTCCGCTTTTGCCGCCTGAGCCTGATGACGTAAACGTGTGGGTTGATCGTGCGCTCGAAAACAACCTGAGTCTGATTGCAAGTAAAGAGGCGGTGATTGTAGCCGAGCAGGAAAAGCGACGGCGCCGGGCCGGTCATCTTCCTACGCTGGATCTCGTGGCGCGACACGGCAACTCTGAAACCGGAGGAGCGGTCACCGGCGGCGGAAGCGACGTTGACAACACGACGGTGTCGCTACAGTTCAGCATGCCAATTTATTCAGGTGGAGCGGTTAAGTCCCAAACCCGGGAAGCGGACAAGATCCGTCGTCGCGCCATGGAAGAACGCAAATTGCAGCATCGCATAACCATGCGTGAGACTCGCGCCAGCTATCAGGGCGTTCGCAGCGCCATGAGCCGCGTTGAGGCGTTGAGTGAATCCCTGCGTTCGCAGGAGAGCGTGCTGGCTGGGCGTACTAAAGGATATCGTTCCGGCGTCGGTACGCTGCTGGAAGTGCTCGACGCAGAGCGCGATCTGACGTCAACGCGCCGTGACTACGCTCGGGCCCGCTATGAATACCTGCTAAATCTGCTTCGTTTGAAGCAGCAAGTGGGGTCTCTTGGAGA
>CAWUKD010000274.1:0-3158 GCA_963922815.1 uncultured Gammaproteobacteria bacterium | reverse complement strand
AGCGCATTGGTGAGGAGTCCGAGGCGTTTCGCGGGCAGCAAGCAATGAGCGTTATCTATCGGTTAACAAAGATCAGTCGAGGAGTCCAATGCTAGAGCTATACCATCACGGGTCGTCGGTGTGTGCGGCTAAAGTCAGATGGGCGATGGTTCTCAAGGACCTTGAGTTCACCGCCCACTATGTCGATATTCTCAAGGGCGAACAGTTTGATCCGGAATACGTCAAGATCAACCCCAAGTCAGTAGTGCCGAGTCTGGTCCATGACGGGAATATCATCAACGAGTCTACGGTCATTATGGAGTACCTGGATCTGGCGTTTCCCGACAAGCCGCTGACGCCGAAAGATCCCCTTGAATACGTCAAGACCCGCTACTGGACAAAAGCGCTCGATGAGTTACTTCACCCGGCATGCGGAACCCTGACGTTTGCCAGCGCTCATCGACATATTGTGAAGAAAAACCTGAGCCCGGAGGAACTGGAAGAGTTTCTGGCGAGTACGCCCGAGCATTCGGTGACAACTGACTGGGCAGGTTACAAGAAGCAAATCGTCAAATACGGTTTTGAAGCACCAGGGGCTGCGGACAAAGTCAGGCTGTACGACAAATACCTCGCGCAGATGGATCGGGATTTACAGGAAACCCGATGGCTGGTAGGCGATGAGTTTGGCCTGGCGGACGTCTCCCTGACGCCCTATGTCAATCGGGTAGCCATGATGGGAATGAGTGGTTGGTGGGAAGGTCGACTTCCCTACCTGGCCGACTGGTGGGCGCGTATTCAGGAAGTACCCACCTTCAAGTCCGCAATTCTGGATTGGTGTCCGGAGGGTTTAACTAACGATCTGATGAGCTTCGGCTCGCAAAGCTGGCCGGAAGTGAAACGAATAATTGGAATTAGCTGAGGTGTCCAAATGGGACGAATGAATGGAAAAGTAGTAGTGGTAACCGGGGCGGCCCAGGGTATTGGGCGCACATACGCTGAATCTCTGGCTTCAGAAGGGGCCAAGGTCGTTGTTACTGATATTCTGGACACGGGTGAGGCTGTCGACGCCATCAAATCGGCTGGCGGCGAGGCCATAGGATTGAACACGGACGTGACCTCGGACGACTCGCTGACAGACATGGTTGATGCGGCAGAGTCGGCGTTTGGCCCGATCGAGGTGCTGATAAATAACGCGTCAATCTTCGCGACGCTGAAGCTCAAGCCGTTTACGCAAATTACCAATGACGAATGGGATGCGGTCATGCGGGTAAATGTGCGTGGACCTTTCCAGGCGACGAAAGCCGTATTGCCGAGCATGAAAAAGAACGGGCGCGGCAAGATTATCAATATCTCGTCGGGTACGGCTCTGCGGGGTGCACCGATGTTCCCGCACTATGTGTCTTCCAAGGGCGCGATTATCGCACAGACCCGGGCGATCAGCCGGGAACTTGCCGAAGACAACATTTACGTGAACACCATCATAGTCGGGCTGACCGAGAGCAAGGGTGTCAAGGAGCACGAACAGCTGGGTGCGATCAAAGCACCGACGCTCGCCATGCGCGCCATCAAGCGCGAAATGTTACCGGAAGATCTGGTTGGCACGATGCTGTTCCTGGCAACGGAAGACAGTGATTTCATCACCGGTCAAAGTATTAACGTAGACGGCGGTGCTCTGAATCAGTAGTCCGCGCCTGAGGTATCACACGTGAGTAAAGTATCGACTGCACCACAATATGAACCTGTTGATCACTGGATTGACGGCAAAAGCACTCCTCCGCAGGAGGGGAACTATTTTCAGACCAGAAACCCTCTGGACGACCAGCCCCTGACGGACGCTGCGGCCGGGTCGATCGGTGACGTCAACGCCGCCGTAGAAACGGCCCACAAGGCCTTCGCTTCGTTTCGTTCTTCTTTGCCAAAGGAGCGTGAGCGAATTCTCTGCAAAGCTGCGGAGATTCTGGAACGCGACCGGCAGGATTTTATCGACATCCTGGTGGACGAGATTGGCTCGCCCATCAAGAAAGCCGGTTTCGAAGTCGAAAAAGGCCTGGCCTTTTTCCGGGCGGCAGCCGGCATGGCCCGACAAGTCACGGGGAAGACGATTTCATCCGACGTGCCTGGAAAGTTCAGCATGAGCATTCGCTCGCCGATTGGCGTCATCGCCGCGGTCACCCCTTTTAACGTGCCGCTCATCAAAGGCGTGCGACTCAGCTGCAATCCTATCGCGCTGGGTAACACCGTGGTTATGCTTCCGTCCGAGGAGGCGCCGATTCTGGCGAACCGGCTGGCGAAACTGTATGCCGAAGCCGGTTTGCCCGACGGCGTATTCAACGTCGTATCCGGCAGCGGCTATGAAATTGGTGACACGCTCACCATGCATCCCCATGTCAAGATGGTGACGTTCACAGGCTCCTGTCGCGTGGGCCAGCACATTCGCGAACTCTGCGGGAAGCAGGGCAAGCGCATGACGCTGGAACTGGGAGGTAAAAGCCCGCTGGTTGTTATGAACGACGCCCGCATGGAGCAGGTCATTCCCGGTGCTGTGCAAAGTATCTTTATGTATCAGGGACAGGTGTGCATGGGTGCCAGCCGTATCTATGTACAGGAAGACGTGTTTGAACCCTTTGTAAAAGGCTTCGCAAAAGCAGCAAGCGGACTTGGCATGGGCGACCTGCGTGATCCGACTACCATGATTGGTCCGATTATCAGCGAACGACAGCGTGAGCGAGTAAAGGGGCACATTGAAGATGCCAGAGAAAAAGGAGCAACCATAGTCACGGGCGGTGAGTGGGAGGGCAATCGCTGCCAGCCGACAATTCTGACTGGCGTGACGCCCGATATGCGCGTGTACGCAGAAGAAACGTTTGGTCCGGTAGTATCTGTTTATCCGATCAGGACCATTGACGAAGCTATCGAGAAATCGAACGACTCCGAGTTTGGGTTAAGTGCCGCAATTTACACTCAGAATCTGGCAGATGCGATGCGCTATGTGATGGAAGTGGACTCCGGGATGGTGCATGTAAACGGCTCGACACTCCACGATGAACCAAATGTACCCTTCGGCGGCACCAAGGAAAGCGGCTTCGGTCGTGAGGGTACGGAAGTTGATATCGAAGAAATGACAGAATGGAAATGGGTCACTATCCAAACGTAAAGGAGTTAGAATGAACGAAAATATA
>CAWUKD010000273.1:0-3167 GCA_963922815.1 uncultured Gammaproteobacteria bacterium | reverse complement strand
GCCAGCGCAGAATACCTGCCCTCCAAAGAAATACAGCGTAAGACTGAACAACAGCACAAGGCAAAGCTGCTCGAATTGGCGGGTCTCCACGGAATAAGTTCCGATCACGTCCACAACCTTGCCGGGGTTGCCAGCGTGATCATTCCGGCATTAGCGGCACGCCATCAACCGGATCTGGTGTTTGCCGGAGCCAGGCAGCGTGGATTACTCGACAAACTGCTGTACGGCAGCACGGCGAAAAAACTGCTGCAGAGAATGCCAGCCCAGGTGTGCTTCGTCCATCTGCCCCACCCACCCCAGGGGGTAAAGAGTCCGGGGCTGACCAACGGGCGGGCCAAACAAGGGCACGCGGCCGCTGAAGCATAGACTTTACAAATAAGGTACAAACAGCCAGGCAAAGGCATCTCGCAGTCGAACGGGAATTGAGCGTTTCTCCAATTCCTCCACCGTCAACTCAAGCGATCTGTCAACGCAGCCGTCAATGTGACTGTTCAACTCACTAACGACTTCGGTGGAATCTATTTCTACGCCAATTTCAAAATTAAGCCTGAGACTGCGGGCGTCCACATTGGCGGAACCGATCAGACAATAATTATCATCCACCACGAGCAGCTTGCTGTGATCAAACGACCCCTTCTGGTAAAACACATGCACACCATAGCGCATGAGCTGTAGCAGCATGTTTCTCGTTGCCCAGTGGACAAACGGGAGATTGCTGGTCCCGGGCAATACAACCTCGACTCGAATTCCCCGAACGCTGGCTAACTGCATCGCCGCCATGAGCTCATGCGGTGGCAAAAAATAGGGAGTAACGATACGAATTCGTCTGGTCGCGCGACCCATCGCGGCCTGATACGCCAGACTCAGCAAATCCATATCGTTATCCGGTCCATCGACAGTGACCCGACACTGTGCGTTAGGCGGCAATACGACCTCTCCTGATGCCCAGTCATCGTATTCCATATTCTCGCCGGTGGTACTCAACCAGTCATCGGCAAACACACTGATAACATCCGCAACAACAGGACCCCTTAACGCAAAGTTGGCGTCTCTCGCCGCCGCGTCCGGTTTGTCCGGCCTCAGAAGATAGGCATTTCGCACGTTTGTGCCGCCAACAATGGCAACCGTACTGTCGGCCACGAGAATCTTGCGGTGATTTCGAATATTGATGTGTAACAACGGAGGTATGAGTCGTGGCTTCAGGAAAACGCCTACTTTAACCCCTACTTTTTCAAGCTTCTTCCGGGTACTGCCCCACGAATACAGTGCCCCCACTCCATCCAGCAGTACGCGTACCTTTACGCCGCGCGCGGCCGCGTTTCCAAGCTCGTCGATTAACCAGGCGCCCACACCTATCGATTCGAAAATATAGACCGAAAGACAAATCCGATGCTGCGCTCCTCGCACGGCTTCTCGGACCGACTTGATTATGGAGTGTCCGTCCAGCAAACACTCAACGTGATTGTCCGCGTGAAAGGGCCGGCGAAGAGACTCGATGTTTCCGGGAACCAGCGCCAGGTTCTGAACCGGTGATTCACGGTCCTTGCGAAGTCGCTGCGCCCTTCTGCGGATCCGGTTAACACCCAGCCAGAAATAGGCCACGATGCCGATGACCGGTGAAAACAGAATGAGCGCGACCCATCCCAGAGCCGACCGGGGATCCCGTTTATTCAACAGTGCATGACCGGCCGCGACCAGTGACAGTGCGACCAGCAGAACACCGGCCACCTGCAGGATGAGCGTCAGATCAGGCTGCGGCATCACATCGCATCAGGATTGCGGAAACATCGGACCTACAGCGACTTTCGAATGCGGCGATAGGCTTCGCCGATCTCGTTTCCCAACAGTTTGCTCGCCTCATAGACCTCTGTTGCTCCTTCTTTTCCCGCCTCGGCAACTTTTGATGCCCGGAGCTGAAAATTATCCCATTTTTTCTCTACGTCGACCCATTCTTCCGCAAGCTCACGGCTCAGTAAATGCGCTTTTACCTTAAGCTCATCTCTTTCGGTGGCGAGGGTTTGCATAAACTCGTTTAACTCTTCTTTGATGTCCATTATGAATCTCCTGTTGCTACACGTTGGGCGGTTAAACTCTTGCGGCATCGCACAAGGTTCATTGATCAGAATAGTACTGCCGCCAAAGCAAGCCATACGCAATAGTACCGGGGAGCACTGCGACCAGCTATGTATTACCCGCAGATGGTTAGCAGCTCCAACAATACCGCAAAGACGTGTTCAGAATTACACTAACTGTACGCACTGAGAACAGGTAACTGTTGCCAGGTGCGCAATTCATCGTCATAGCCCTTAACGCCCCTACGTGGTGAAGACCGTCGTGGAGACCGTATGCAATCTCTACAGATTATTTCAGACCTGATCAGAAACGTCACATGGCTGGACTTTGTGGCTGGCCTCGGGCTTTTCCTGTTCGGGATGCTTCAAACCGAAGCGGCTCTTCAGTATCTGATTGGCGGTAACGTCAAACGCATCCTGCATGAACGTACCAGTAATATTCCCGGGGCCGTCGCGACCGGCATTATCGCCACCGCGTTGCTACAGAGCAGTTCGCTGGTGGGATTAATTGTACTTGCCATGGTGGGTGCGCGGGTTCTGGCCCTTCGAAACGGAATTTGCGTTGTTATCGGCGCCAATCTGGGCACGACTCTTACGGGCTGGGTCGTGGCCTCAATCGGCTACAAACTGGACCTCTCGGCGTATGCGCTACCGATGATAGCGATGGGCAGCCTGTGGCTGGTGGCCGTCAGCAGGTCTGGCCGGGCTTCGGAATTCTTTCGCTTTGTCATCGGTGTCGGACTGCTGCTGTACGGCCTTGAATTCATGAAGACCTCGGTAGGCACGTCGGAGCTCGCGCTCGATGCCAATCACTATCCGTGGGTATTCTTGCTGACAGGTATTGCGGTAACTGCGGTCATCCAGTCAAGCTCCGCAGCCATGATGATTGCGCTAACGGCTTTGAACGCCGATACCATTACATTGGCAAACGCGGCAGCGTTTGTGATTGGTGCCGACGGGACCGTCGAGGGTCCTGTCCAGCTCCGCCTGGGTATTGCCTGACCCGAAGCGGTCTGGTCCTTGCCAGAAGGCGTGGAGTAAACCGGTAGCTGAACCCACCCTTCCTGGAGACCCACTGATGCAGCCGATCAAGTT
>CAWUKD010000272.1:0-3177 GCA_963922815.1 uncultured Gammaproteobacteria bacterium | reverse complement strand
CAGTAGTGCATCGTTATGAACAGTCAGGCACTTACAGCAACGAGCGCCTCGGTAACTAGTTGAAAATAAAGCCTTTAAGCGTTTCTAACCAATTTTGAAAATCCGCGTGTCGGTTTTCAGATTCCACCCCTGACACCGTTATTCAAGGTAGCTCCAACACCAAAACACATTCACTAATTGGTGTGTCTCGAATTACGGCACCAATGCACTAGGCCCAGGCGCCCCAAGAAAATACTCACCAAACAAAGCAAAATCAATAAAGTTAGCAACCCCATCACCATTGAAATCAGCATCCCCGGTAGTCGCCGTATTAAAAAACGGCGTCCAAAGCGCAACGTCAATAAAATTCACAGCGCCGCTGTTATCCAGATCAGGATCGCAGGCGTTGCCAAAACCGTCCCCATTGGTATCACGCTGATTGGCGTTAGCACTCAGGGTACAGACATCACACGCATCACCAACGCCATCGGAGTCGGTATCGGTTTGTGCCGCATCCGCGACGTTGGGACACACGTCGTCGAAATCCAGCACGCCATCGAGGTCACGATCGATGCCTGCGCGTAAACCGGATCCTGGCGGTACGGCCAGAAAGGTAAGTTCCTGGCCGGGTGTGTTAGCGAACTGGCGTACTTGTGCCGTTGTGGCGGTTGGGTCGGTGGCGATGTCGGTTTGGAAGTTTCCACCGGTCAGGTAGCGTGCGCCTCGTTGAGCGCCTGCGATTCGGCCCTTTACGACTACGTCTGTTTCTCCGGCATCGGCGCGGGCCAGTAGCAGGTCTATGCGTGGATTGACTGTCGCTGCGTTGGTCGAGGTTAGGGTGATTTGCTGGCCGACGATGGGTGCGAGGTTTGAGTCGAAGACCATCATGAAGGCGTCAAGATCCAGACGTGCTTGCAGCGGGTCGGGAAAGAAGGCGTTGAATCCGTTTTGAAATACCGTGGCGCTTAAGAATCGATCGACTGAGTCGATGCTACCGTCGTGCAGGTAGCCGTAGCCGCGAATCTGGTCGCCTTTGTGGCCGTTGTCTCCGGCGATGATGAAAGGCACGTCCGGCATGCCAAACATGCCCACTTTCTGGTACTGGTTGCGCAGGTGTGGAACTTTGAACTCCTGCGTTTCTCCTTCAACACTCGAGCCGCCGTCACCACCAAAGAATCCGCTGGCTGCATCGAGTACGTGGCATCCGTTGCATGAGGTGATGAGATCGGGCCCTGGCGTTTGGAAATAGTGATCACGACCGCTTTGTTCGTTGGGGCGCAGGCTGTTGTCGAGGTTTCGAATGGGATTTGGTGGATAGGTTAAGCGTAGGGCAAAGTTGGTGAACGCGGTCATCTCACTATCACTCAAGGGGCCTTCGTCTCTGCCCAGCAATCCCTCGAACGCTCCGTTGAATTTGGCAAAGGCCGCGGCTTCATCCAGCGCATCGCCTGCAGCACCATCGGTACGATCCCCTCGCCAGTGCATGGGCCCGTGGTCGGCCATACCGCGCAGGCTCTGGGTGGTCATGGGTCCTTTCATCGGGTGGAACACCGGGTTGCCGGGACCGACGATAGGGAACGGGTTCGGGTTGTCTTCCTGGTCCAGGTCCGGATCGCCCAGGTCCCAGGCCAGGTCGTCCATGTCGCCGTACATGTGACAGCTTGAACACGACGCTTCACCATTGGACGAGGTGAACTGCGCGTCATAGAGCAGCGGCCGTCCTTCGGTCACCTCGGTGGGTTCGGGGTTGTGTAACGTGCGGCGGAAAACTTCGGTGTTCGTGCCTAGATCGATACCGGCTACCGCATTGTCAAAGCGGGTGAGCACGTAGAGACGGTTGTTGGCGGTATCCAGAGCCAGTCCGCTGGGGCCGCCGCCGCTTAACGCAATCTGATTGGCGACGTTGGGCGTGAAGGTGTCCTGTTCAAGCTGTTCGGTTTGAAATACGCCGACTTTTTGTGAGCCAAACGCAGCGACATAAAGCGTGTTGCCGTCGTCTGATACCACCATGGCGTTGGGCGTTGCCAGGCTGTGCTGTTTAATGTTGACAGGAACCGGTGACACGTCGTAGTCAATGTGTTTGTTCAGATGTCGTGGTGATACCGTTGCACCGTCGACGACGGTAATGCGCGCCTGGTGCAGGTTACCGCGCACCGTGGCAGGTTCGTCAACCGGCTTGAAAGGTCCCGCGAACGTGCCAGGCCCTTCAAAACGCACGCGGTTGTTGGCCTCGGTGTTGGATACATAGAGTTTGCCGCTGGCCGGGTTCACCACCATGTTGAACAGTATGGTCCCGACGTCGCTGACGCTGCCTGACTGAACCACGCCGGATTCGCTCGCGGTGAGTGTGAATACGTCCAGGTCGGGCAGGTTAAACCGCACGGCGTCATTCCAGTTGCGATCGAGTTCATCGCGCCACTCGCCCGACACTGAATCGAATTTTACGATCAGACCTACTTCAGGATTGGTCAGGCCCTCGTGATTGGTGTTGGGCGCAGGAAGCCCACCCGGTGCGGTGCCTCCCTGAATGCTGCAAGAACCGGCGGCAGCGCCACCGTTGCAAACCAGGCCTTCATTAAGCACGGTCGTGCGATTACCGGATCGAAACACAGCGGCGTAAACGGTGTTGCCGTCGGCACTCACCGCCAGCGCTCTGGGTCGGTCTCCAAACACATTAATAATCTCGGAAGGGCTGCCGCCCAACACGCCAGGCGGATCACCATCGGGGGCCGATGCATCAAATACCCAGATATCAGCCCGGCCTATGCCCGGCGTCGCAAAATTACCGTCCGGCGTTGAGGTGTTCTGGCCTCTATGTGCGGTGGCAATGTACGCACGATCATAACCATCGAAGACGATATCCCGGGGTTCGTCTCCCACCAGCAATGTGTTGGTAACGCGGGAGGTTGCGCCTACGTCGACAATGCTCACGCTGTCCGACAAGTGATTCACTACCCACACTTCGCTGTTGGACCTGGCGGCCACGGCCACCGGTCGCATGCCCACGGTGACAGACGATTCAAGCACCAGCCCGCCGCTTTCAATGCGAAAGATTTCCAGTCTGTCGTCGGGCGTGTTCAGCGCAAACAGGCGAGTCCCGTCGGGCGACAGGGCCAGTGGACGAACCTGATCGGCTTCGAACAGCGTGTAATTGGCGTGGCTTGCTGCGGCGAATGTGGTCAGTAGCAAGAGTAGTGT
>CAWUKD010000271.1:0-3192 GCA_963922815.1 uncultured Gammaproteobacteria bacterium | reverse complement strand
TTACCGCTATTGTGGGCATGATTCTGGCCACTGAATCCGATGTGCAATGGCTGGCGCTGGTGTTCGGCACTCTGGGAATTGGCCTGGCTGCCGCTTCAGCGGCAGTGATCAATCATGTGCTTGATCGACGGATTGATGAAAAGATGCATCGCACGCATCGACGCCCCCTTCCAACCGGGCAGCTACCGACCCGCAATGCTGTGGCTTTCGCGTTAATACTGGGTGCCGTATCCATGATCATCCTGGTGTGGTTGGTCAATCCGCTCACGGCTGGCCTGACGTTTGCCAGTCTGATTGGCTACGCGGTGATTTACACCGTGTATCTGAAACATGCCACACCGCAAAACATTGTCATTGGTGGCGCCGCAGGAGCAGCACCGCCGGTGCTCGGCTGGGCGGCGGTAACCAATTCGGTTGACGCAAACGCGCTGCTTTTGTTTCTGATTATCTTTGCCTGGACGCCACCGCACTTTTGGGCGCTGGCAATAGCGCGCAAAGACGACTACGCCAACGCCGGTGTGCCTATGCTGCCGGTGACCCACGGCGTCAAATTCACCAGTCTCCAGGTGCTGTTGTACACCGTTATATTAATTATCATTACAATATTTCCGTATCTTACGGGCATGAGTAGTGTGGTTTATCTCGTTGGTGCTCTACTGCTCGGGGCGGGCTTTTTATACTATGCGTTGCGTATGCAGTCCGACCAGGGGTATGAGTTGTCGATGAAAACGTTCAGCTACTCGGTGTTATATCTGATGTTGTTGTTCGCGCTGTTGCTGGTCGATCACCTGGGTTCATTGTGGCTTGCAAGCCGAGTCGGAGTTTAGTTATGCGCATAGTCATTGGTCTTGTTGTTGCGCTGGTAGCAATCTGGTTGATCTGGTCGCGTTTTTCAGCCGATCCCGTGGAACCTGCCGTGCAGAATGGGGCGACTGCCGAGACCCGGGAGCAGGTTAACCCAGATGCTTCTGCTGAAACGGCAACACAAACGCCGGAGACGACCCCTCAGGTTGTCGAAGAGATTGAGCACGATTCCGGGCCACGGCGTATTGTTGTAGAAAACCAGGGCGACTTTTTCAGCATCATGGCCGAGCTTGGCCTCGAAGACATGGAACAGCGTTTTTCCAAATGGTCGCTCGAACACGGATACCCGTTCTCCGATCAGACCGGTGTGCTGCTGCTCGAGCAGCCGTATGATCAATACGACGACGCCACATTACGCGCCTTTGCCGACAATGAAGACATGTGGGCGCAACAGTTTCTTGCCAAACGTCTGGAGCGCACGCGGCCAGCGGAGGCGATTGACTGGTATCGTAAAGCGGCCATAAACGGCTCGCTGTACGCCATGGACCAGCTAACCGCGCTGTATGGCAAGCTTGCACGGGCGCGAGCCGACGGCCCCAATACTGACGCAGTGTACAAAGAACAGTTACTCGCGGTACGCGACAGTATCGATTCAACCCAGGAGATGGGTTTCGCGTGGTCCATGGCATCAGTGATGGCCGGTGGCGACCCGGGTCGCAATCGTCTGACGCTGGATGCGCTCAGCCGAAATTTTGATGATGATCAAAAACAGCGGGCTTGCGATATGGCTACGAGTCTCTACTCCGACATTAGCGGTGAGCGTCAGACTCGCGGCATGAGTGATTTTTCGCGTAGCCCGCCCCCTCTCATGATGGGTACGCTCAGTGAAGCATCTGCGTTGCCGTGCGGCGGCGAAACGAGTGTTTCACACGTCGATACTACTTCGTGTGAAGAAATCGTTATGGTGCTTGGTGGCAATGAAAGCGAAATTGTCGTGTGTCGGAACTAACATGAGAGTAACTCACAGGGTGTTCACGTGACCGACTTTTCGTCGCCTGAAACTCCCGGGGAGACAAGCAGTTCTGTCGCGCTGATGGACTTGAATCCGCAACAGCGCGAGGCCGTGTCGGCCGACTTGCAGCCCGTACTGGTGCTGGCCGGCGCAGGCAGTGGCAAAACACGTGTGCTGATTCACCGCATTGCCTGGTTGATGCTCGAAAAAAGTGCGTCTCCGCACAGCATTCTCGCCGTTACATTTACCAATAAAGCAGCCGCCGAAATGCGCACGCGCATTGAATCACTGCTGGGTATGCCTTCTTCCAATTTGTGGGTCGGTACGTTCCACGGTATAGCGCATCGACTGTTACGAACGCACTGGAAAGACATCGGTTTGCCGCAGGCCTTTCAGATCATGGACTCCGATGATCAGTTGCGTTTTATTAAACGCTTGCTCAAGAGTCTGGGGCACGAAGACAGTAACTGGGACCCCAAAGAGGTTCGCAGCTACATTAACCACCAAAAAAATGAATGCAAGCGCGCGCGAGATGTCGGCCCGGACGAAGATCCGGTTAAGCGTCAGCTCGCCGAGTTCTATCGGTCTTACCAGGAAGCCTGTGATCGTGCCGGGGTAGTTGATTTTGCAGAGTTGTTGCTGCGGGCCTACGAATTGTGGCGTGACAATGACGCTATTCTTGCTCACTACCGGCGCCGGTTTAAATACCTTCTGGTTGATGAGTTTCAGGACACCAATACCATCCAGTATCGCTGGCTTCGTTTGTTAGCAGGTGATTCGGGCATTCCCTTTGTCGTTGGGGACGACGATCAGTCAATTTATCGATGGCGTGGTGCGCGAATCGAGCACATTTATCGATTTGAAAAAGATTTTCCGAACACTCAGATTGTGCGTCTCGAGCAGAACTATCGCTCGACGGGCAATATTTTGTCAGCGGCCAACGCTCTTATTGCACGCAATGAATCGCGTATGGGTAAAAACCTCTGGACCGATGGCAAAAATGGCGAGCCTCTACGGGTGTATGCTGCTTATAACGAACGCGACGAAGCGGAATTTGTAGTGTCGCGTATCCGCGACTGGGTCGATCAAGGCAATAAGCGCAACGAAGTTGCGATACTCTATCGCTCCAACGCGCAGTCCCGGGTGTTCGAAGAATACCTGATCAATCTGCGTATTCCTTACCGTGTTTACGGTGGTCTGCGCTTTTTCGAACGCGCAGAAATTAAAGACGCGCTGGCTTATTTAAGACTGGCCAGCAGCCATGACGACGACACGTCCTTCGATCGCATTGTAAATATGCCAACACGCGGCATCGGGGCGAAATCTGTTGACCGTATCCGCGCGCATGCGCGAGACCATTCGATTTCGCTGTGGGC
>CAWUKD010000270.1:0-3197 GCA_963922815.1 uncultured Gammaproteobacteria bacterium | reverse complement strand
CGCTGAATTCGCGACATCCACGGCGTATATGTACTCGTCGTATGAAGAGGAGTGCGAGGCTGAGCCGACCAACCGCGACAAAGTCATGATTCTGGGCGGCGGTCCCAACCGCATCGGCCAGGGAATCGAGTTCGACTATTGCTGTGTTCACGCGGCGCTGGCTCTGCGCGACGACGGCTATGAAACCATCATGGTCAACTGCAATCCGGAAACCGTGTCTACGGACTACGACACCTCGGATCGCCTCTACTTTGAGCCGCTGACGTTCGAAGACGTCATGACCATCATTGAGCTGGAGAAACCGGTTGGGGTCATTGTGCAGTTTGGCGGTCAGACGCCGCTCAAACTTGCCGAGCAACTCGAAGCGGCCGGGGCGCCCATTGTGGGCACCTCGCCAGACAGTATCGATCTGGCGGAAGACCGTGAGCGCTTTCAGCAGCTGATTCAGACGATTGAGCTGAAGCAGCCTGCCAATGCGACGGCCAAAACGTCGGAAGAGGCGCTTACCCGGGCAGAAGATGTCGGCTATCCGCTGGTTGTCAGGCCGTCCTATGTTCTGGGCGGGCGGGCCATGGAGATCGTGTTTTCCCGTGAAGACCTCAAGCACTACATTACCAGCGCAGTGCAGGTATCCAACGAGAGCCCTGTGTTGCTGGATCGTTTTTTGAATCTGGCCACCGAAGTCGACGTCGATATCATCTGTGATGGCAAAGACGTGCTGGTTGGCGGAATCATGGAGCACATTGAGCAGGCCGGGATCCACTCAGGCGATTCGAGCTGCATGCTGCCACCGGCCTCATTGAGCGAGAGCATTAAAGAAGAGCTCGTACGTCAGGTTACGCTGCTGGCGCGATCACTGAATGTGGTTGGCCTGATGAATACCCAGTTTGCCATTCAGGGTGACAATATCTTCCTGCTGGAAGTAAACCCGAGAGCCTCACGTACGGTACCGTTTGTCTCCAAGGCGACCGGGCTGCCTCTGGCCAAGATTGCCGCGCGCGTTATGATGGGCAAGTCGCTCAAAGAACAGGACTGCCTGGTGGCTCCGGTTCCGCGTTATTTCTCGGTGAAAGAGTCTGTTTTCCCGTTCATGAAGTTCCCGGGAGCCGATCCGATTCTGGGTCCGGAAATGAAGTCTACGGGCGAAGTCATGGCAACCGGGGCAACGTTTCCGATTGCGTATGCCAAAGCTCAGCAGGCATCCGGAATTAAACTACCGGCGTCAGGGCAGGTGTTCATCAGCGTTCGCGACAGCGACAAGCCCAACGCCATTGAATTGGCTCGCGAGCTGACCGACCGCGGCTTTACACTAATAGCCACGCATGGAACTGCCAGAGCCATTAACGGAGCAGGCATAGAGTGTCTGGGCGTCAACAAGGTGCACGAAGGACGACCGCACATTGTCGATATGATCAAGAACGGCGAAATTGACCTGATAGTAAACAGTACGGAAGGCAAGCAGGCCATTAAGGAATCGCACTCCATTCGCCGTGAGGCGGTGCGTGGTAAGGTGACCTACTACACAACAGTAGCCGGAGGTCGCGCCGGGTGTGCAGCGATGGATTATCTCGAAGTGACGGATGTCAATCGACTACAGGACCTGCATCAGGAAGTGGATTTATGAACAAAGTACCTCTGACTGCCGATGGCGCGGCTGCACTGCGCGACGAGCTTACTCGCCTGAAGGGTCAGGACCGGCCAACGGTGATTAAAGCAATTGCAGAAGCACGGGCCCACGGCGACCTGAAAGAGAACGCGGAATACCACGCGGCCAAAGAGCAGCAGGGCTTCATCGAAGGGCGCATCAAGGATATTGAGGGCAAGCTGTCGAACGCCCAGATTATTGACGTCACGGATATGCCCGACACCGGCAAAGTGATATTTGGTGTCACCGTTGAATTACTCGAAATTGAATCGGACACCGAAGTAACGTACCGAATCGTTGGAGAAGACGAGGCCGATATCAAGAAAGGTCTGATTTCATTCACCTCTCCCATTGCCCGGGCCCTTATCGGCAAGTCGGCAGAGGACGAGGTTGTTGTGAAGGCGCCGGGTGGCAATATCGAGTACGAAATTCTAAGCGTCAAGTACCTTTAAAACTACTGCAACCGGTTGACGATTGGCGCGACACTCTGCGGATCGGAACCGGGTCCGTGTGTGATATATCCTGTCAGAACTTGGGAATCTGGATTTTGGGTTTGTCGGTGTTGCGCTTGAATAGCGTGGCGGTGTTGCCCACGCGTTGAATCAGCAGGCACTCCTGGTCACTGACAATTTGCTCAAGAACCGCGTCGCGATCTTTACGATCGCCCACGCGGACTTTGATCTTGATCAGTTCATGGTATTTGAGGGCGGTGGCGATTTCTTTCATCACGTTTTCGGTCAGCCCCTGGTTGCCAATCATAACGACGGCTTTTTTCTGATGGGCAAGGCCTCTAAGATATTTTTTTTGCGGTTCTTTCAGCTGCATTGGAATGAGATAGTTCAATAGGAATCGGACGCGGAGTCTAGCACCAGTTGGGGCGCGTTGGCAGGAGAAATTGCGTGGGCAGAAAAGGCAGCAGCGGTCGATGGCTTCAGGAGCATCACAAAGATGAGTACGTGCTCCAGGCGCAGAGAGAGGGATACCGGAGTCGCGCGGTCTATAAGCTGCTCGAGCTTCAGGAGCGCGACCGGCTGATCAGGCGCGGCCAGCGCATACTGGATTTGGGCGCGGCCCCTGGCGGATGGTGCCAGGTCGCGGCGAAACTGGCGGGCGACGACGCGGAAATTGTGGCCGTGGATCTACTGGAAATGCAGCCTATTGAAGGGGTTACGTTCATTCAGGGCGATTTCCGTGAAAACGAGGTTCTGGAGAAGATCAACGAGATCCTGGCGCCGCACCTGTTTCCCGACAAGGGCGATGGCACCGATCCCAGGCTGTGCCCGAAATGCGCGCTGGGCCAGCTTTCCATGCGGACCGCACGATCGGGCGGGGCGTTCATCGGATGCTCGAACTATCCCGAATGCCGCTATACGCGCCCGCTGGGTGGCGAGGATGCCGGCGATGACGGGATCGGCTCTGACGGCAAGGTGTTGGGAGTCGACGAGAACGGCATCGAGGTGACGATCCGTTCCGGACGGTTCGGGCCATACGTACAGCTTGGCGAACCGGACCCCGAGAGCAAGGAGAAGCCCAAGCGCTCCTCGCTGGCCAA
>CAWUKD010000269.1:0-3201 GCA_963922815.1 uncultured Gammaproteobacteria bacterium | reverse complement strand
GATCGTGTCGTTCTATCGTGCGGGTAAAAGCAGTCGGAGCAAAATGCTACCCTACGAGGGCATTTGGACGCCTTAAGTGTGTATGCGATGCTCGATCCACTCCCCTTAGAAGTCTTTTTACTCGGTGTTTTGTACGGGTTGGTGTTTTATCAGCTACTGCAGTGGTGGCAGCGCCGGCCACCGCCTGGGTGGCCATCGCCCCTACGACGCCCGATCAAAGCGAAGCGCCCGCCACCGTTACCGGGCTTGATCCATAAACCTCACTGTGAAGCTTGTGCCCAAGAAGCGGAGCATGACACGCCGCAGCGGCCGACACCACCACCGATGCTGCAGGGCAAACAAGGCCGCCCGCGCCATCTGGATACGAGCGGGCACTACTGTCCGAATCGACGTTGCCGCTACTATGGCTGGCTGGGCCGAGGCAACATCCGAGCGAACGGCCACCCGAGCGGGCGCCGTTGGCGACAATTATATTGTGTCGCTTGCGAGCACTTTTTTCTCGAAACCCATGGCACGCTTTTCTATGGGAAAAGCCATGCGCCAGAGACGATTTTACGCGCGATCGCGGCACTGGCCGAAGGATTGGGGATTCGGGCCGTATCCCGGGTGTTCGAGGTCGAAGCCAACACCGTGTTAGCCTGGCTGATCGAGGCGGCCGATCATGCCGAAGCGTTGTCGCGCTATCTGTTGCACCATCTGGAGGTTGAGCAGGTGCAGCTCGACGAACTCTTCGCGCTGGTCAGCGAACACCGTGCCGGACAGATCGGTGAAAACGACATGATCGAGCGCTTAGCCCGCCGCCCGCGCTGGGTTTGGACCGCCGTTGATCCGGTCAGCAAGTTATGGATTCATGTCACTATCGGGGATCGTTGTCTGGCTACGGCACAGCGGTTTGTGCATCAAGTGGCACACCGCTTGGCAACACACTGTCATCCCTTGTTTCTCAGCGACGGGCTGAAAGATTACGGTACCGCATTGCTCACGCATTTCGGCCAATGGGTACAATTCCCACGCCGCCAACCTCGGGGAAAAGCACCCAAGCCGCGATGGTGCGCCCTGCCCCAGTTACGCTACGCTCAGGTGATTAAAAAGTGCCGGCGACGTCGCTTAGTGAAACTCATCCAACGCGTCGTCTTTGGTCGCCGAGATCAGATCGATAGCCTCTTAGCCGCGCATGGTTGGCAGATCAATACCGCTTTTGTTGAACGACTCAATCTAACACTGCGCCAGCATGTCGCCGCCATTGGGCGACGGGTCATCACGCTGGCTAAAACCGATACCGGTTTGCTTGCCCAGCTACACCTTTTTCAAGCTTACTATAATGTCTGCCTGCCCCACGCCAGTTTGCAACAAACGTTGCCGGTGGTGTCGATCGATGCCAGCGATCGTGGCATTCCGTATCGGCAGAAAACCACACCGGCGATGGCCGCCGGGCTGACCGATCACGCTTGGAGCTTACGTGAATTTCTACTGTTTCGGGTGCCGCCCTGGCAACAACCGGCGCTCGAATAGGAGCGCACTTGCGTGTTAACCTGGCCAACGGCCAGGCGGGACCCAATTTGACCACCCATCGTGTCTACTTCAGGGCGTAAAACGGCAACCTTGCAAAGAAAATAAGGTCGCCTTTCAGCTCGCCTAGGCTAATTTTTGAACGCCTCGATTTACCCGCACGGTATTGATACACGACCACCGTTTTGATAGTGCGATTGCTAAGTATAGTGGACCCCATTGTCAATACCACGAAACCGAAAAAATAAGTAAAGATTTTACCTCCGAAAATGATGCCACGCGGAGCGGTCGGCAGGGATGCCGATCGATCCGTGTGGCCGCCGCCGGCAGGCCAATCCCGGCCCCTGCTGAGCTCAAGTGCACACAGGATGTGTGCACTCCTGTCGGCACCGCGACGGTCGATTTAACCACCTTACCTACCACCTCTGTCGATCACCCGCCGCTGGCCTGATAGAGCGCGTGCGGCGTCTGATAGCCGAGCGATTGATGAGGCCGCTCGGTATTGTAAAAAACAAAATACCGCTCCAGTGCGTTGTGTAATTCCAGCCCGTCGTTGAAGTCGTGTAAGTAGATCAGTTCGTATTTGACCGAGCGCCACAGCCGCTCGACGAAGATGTTGTCGAACACCCGTCCCCGACCGTCCATACTGATGGCCACCTCGTGATCGCTAAGCATCTCGGTAAAATCGGTGCTGGTAAACTGCGAGCCTTGATCGGTGTTGAATATCTCTGGGCGTGCCTCTTCCAATGCCTGCGACAGTGCCTCGAGACAGAACGCCGTCTCCAGCGTGTTCGACAGTGACCAAGCGACGACGTAGCGACTGTACCAATCCAGAATGGCCACCAGATACATGAATCCCATCCGCATAGGAATGTAGGTGATATCGCTCGCCCACACCTGATCGGGCCGCTCGATAGCCAGATCTCGCAGCAAATACGGGTAAATCTTGTGCTCGGGATGTCGCTGGCTGGTCCGCGGTCCCGGCGCAACGCCTTCCAGATTCATCAACCGCATCAGCCGTTGCACTCGCTTGCGGTTGATTCCGTGACCCAAGCCGTTGAGCATCACCGTCATCTTGCGCGAGCCGTAAAAGGGCGTGCGCATATACTGCTCGTCGATCAGACGCATCAGCTGTAAATTCTCCTCGCTCTCGCCCGTGGGCTGGTAATACCAGCCCGTGCGCGATAGCCCTAACAGCTCGCACTGACGCCGAACGCTGATCTGGCGATGGGCGGTATCGACCCGTTGACGCTTCCATTCAGCCGAATCCGGCAGTTTTTTTTAACCAGTCCAGTTCGATCTTCAGTCGCCCGATCTCTTCGTACAGCTTCGACTGCTCGGCTTCATGAGCCTGGGCATCTTTGCCACGAGCATCGGTGAATATTGCCCGTGAACCCTGCTGGAGCTGCCGTTTCCACTGGCTGATCTGCGTCGGGTGAACTCCGTACTGGGACGAGAGTTCACTGGCCGTCTTCGCTCCTTTGAGCGCCTCCAGCGCTACCTTCGATTTGAACTCCGCGGCGTGACGTTTGCGTTTTTGACTCATCGTTTGAACCCGATTTTCATACCCTATAAGTTTACTTAACTCGTGGTCTTAAATATGGGGTCCACTATATGTTTAGAGAGGAAGCAAACTACAATACAGTTGATCTTGTTGACTGCGTAAATACTTTCGAAAAAAGTAGCAAAAAA
>CAWUKD010000268.1:0-3233 GCA_963922815.1 uncultured Gammaproteobacteria bacterium | reverse complement strand
AGCGGGTGATGGGAATCGAACCCACATCATCAGCTTGGAAGGCTGAGGTTCTACCTTTGAACTACACCCGCGAAAGCATAAACTTGACCAAAACAAACCCAACAGAGAACTCGCAGTAGGCAAAGCCCGACGCGAGCGAACTGGTGGAGGGGAGAGGATTCGAACCTCTGAAGGCATAGCCAGCAGATTTACAGTCTGCCCCCGTTGACCGCTTGGGTACCCCTCCGCGGACGTAAGCCGGGTATTGTGCTGCGGTATGTAGCACCTGTCAACCGGGAAGTTGGCCTGCTGTTCTGTGCGTGGCGTCACCTTCTCACAGATTCGAATTGAGACCATTTGCGACCAATTCCACGCCTGTTTAATCACCTATATATAATGTATCGATAAAAATTCACGGCAAAAACCTGTTTCTCTATCTATTTCAATGAGATACAGGATTTCCTGCGTGGAAACACGGGGGTTGGGGCCAAATTGACAGCTCGCAGCGGGGTAAACCCCTGACGGGTGTCATAATGGGGGTCCGGCCAATTGTTTTGCCGCAGTGCGCATAAAAGGGCGAAATCTGCTCGCATTGCGGCCTTCACATTCGTTACGTTAGACTCTCGTCTCTTCGTCGCCGGGACGGGTTCCGAGTCACAGACCGGCATGGCGACACCGCCTCTCAACCTGGATAACTCCGCGGAGATTTCTACGCATGAAACTGCATTTGCTACCTATCGCTCTTCTGGCCGTCGCATTGACCGGCTGCAGTAAAGGGCCCTCATCCGGCGACGACGTCGCTGACAGTAACGCTGCCAAAGAGCAAACCAATATGGGAACTGCTGCAACCGGCGACCAGGCCAATCCGTTTTTCAGCGACTTCGATACGCCATTCGGCATTCCTCCGTTTGACCTGATCGATGAAGCGCACTACCTGCCCGCGGTCACGCGAGGCATGGAAGAGCAAAACGCACACATTGCCAAAATCATCAGCAACCCCGACGCGCCGACCTTTGCCAACGTAATTGAAGCACTGGAAGACAGCGGCGACCTGCTGAACAAATCAACCAGCGTTTTTTATGGCCTTAACGGCGCGCACACCAATGACGAGATGCAGGCCATCGCCAAAGAGATGGGACCTCTGCTGTCTGCCCACGGCGACAACATCGCGCTGAACTCGGAACTCTTCGCCAAGGTAAAAGCCGTTCACGAGCAGCGCGACCAGCTGGGTCTCGACACAGAAGAAATGCGCCTGCTGACTGAAACCTACAAGAGCTTCGAACGCGGCGGCGCCAATCTGTCGGACTCCGACAAGGACGTTCTCAGAGGACTTAACGAACAGCTGACCAGCCTGTCAATCGACTTTGGTCAAAACGTACTCAAAGAAGACAACAGTTTTGAACTGGTCCTCGACAGTGAAGAAGACCTGGCCGGACTTCCCGAAAACGTTATTGCCGGCGGCGCAGCGGCTGCAGCCGAGCGCGGCTATGAGGGCAAGTGGGTCTACACCTTACAGCGTGCCAGCATCGAGCCGTTCCTGCAGTACTCCGAAAGACGTGACCTGCGCAGCAAGATTTATGACGGTTACATCAACCGCGGCAACAACGACAACGAGTACGACAACAAAGACATCGCCGCCAAAATGGCCGCGTTGCGCGCAACACGCGCACAGCTGATGGGCTACGATTCACACGCCCACTTTACGCTGTCCAACACCATGGCTGGCACTCCCGACCGTGTTTATGCACTGATCAACCGCCTGTGGCCGGCCGCCCTTAATCGCGCCCGTGAAGAAACGGCTGACATGCAGGCCATGGTCGACGCCGAAGGCGGCGACTTCAAGATTAAAGCCTCCGACTGGCGCTACTATTCCGAAAAAGTACGTAAAGCCAAATACGCGTTTGACGAAGACCAGGTTCGTCCGTACTTCGAAATGAACAACGTGACCGAAGGTGCGTTCGAGCTTGCGCGTCGTTTATTCGGTCTGACGTTCAAAGAGCGTACCGATCTGCCCAAGTACCACCCAGAAGTTCGCACCTACGAAGTGTATGACGAGAACGACAAGCTCACCGGCATTTACATGTCAGACTGGCATCCACGCGCAAGTAAACGCGGCGGCGCCTGGATGAGTTCATTCCGCAAACAGTCCAAGGTTGACGGCAAACGGGTTATTCCGGTCATCTATAACGTAGGCAACTTTTCCAAACCTACGAAAGACAAGCCGGCGCTGATGCGATTCGACGAAGCCAATACGCTGTTCCACGAGTTTGGCCACGCGCTTCACGGACTGCTGGCGGACACCAAGTACAACTCACTGTCCGGCACCTCGGTCTCCCGCGACTTCGTAGAGTTTCCGTCACAGGTGATGGAGAACTGGGTATCCGAGCCTGAAGTACTGGCGTTCTATGCACGGCACTATGAAACCGGTGAAGTGATTCCGACGGAACTCGTGCAGAAGATTCAGGATGCGTCGAAATTCAACCAGGGCTTTGCGACAACCGAATACCTGGCTGCCTCGCTACTCGACCTTGACTGGCACACGCTGGAAGACGACAAGGTGCGTGACACCGCCAGCTTTGAAGAGGCGTCGCTGCGCAAAATGGGACTGATTCCTGAAATCGACCCACGCTACCGCAGTACGTACTTTCAGCACATCTTCTCCGGCGGCTATTCATCAGGCTACTACAGCTACATCTGGTCAGAGATTCTGGACGCCGACACCTACCAGTACTTCAAGCAGTCAGGCGACATCTTCAACGCCGAAATTGCCAAGAAGTATCGCGACAGCATCCTGTCAAAAGGCGGCACGCGGGACGAAATGGACATGTTCGTCGAGTTTCGCGGACGTGAACCTGACGTAGAAGCCCTGATCAAACGTCGCGGTCTTAACTAACCGACGTTGGCGGTGGTAGTCCGAATTTCCGGACCACCCGCTGTCTGATAGCATAAACAACGCCGGCCCCATTCGGAGCCGGCGTTTTTTAATGGCGCCCCCTAATCCTTCAAACGGTCTTACCTATGTCACACAAACAAGACATTCGAAGAATACATACTCTGGACGATCCGGAGGTGCTGGCGCTGGTATCCAAATCAGACGACTACCTAAGCTCGCTGTATCCGCCCGAGAGCAATCATGCCGAACCGCTCGACGCGCTGGTCGGCCGCACATCCGCCTTCTTCGCCTGTTACGTAGACGGCCGGCCGGCCGCCTGCGGTGCCGTAAAGCGGTTCGACTCAGAAACGGCCTACGGCGA
>CAWUKD010000267.1:0-3250 GCA_963922815.1 uncultured Gammaproteobacteria bacterium | reverse complement strand
GTAAACTGTCCCCGATTACGCTCTTTGCAGTCGTTTTTTGTAGGCTGGTTTGGACGGAAACGCATGCCGGAAAATCCGTGCGATAACCTGACCAAACTGAGACGGCAGAGAACCGGTGTTGTAGTTCTGGCCGTACTTCTCGCACACCGCTTTAACCTGAACGGACAACTCGCCGTACCGCCAGGCCGGGATGGTCGGGAACAGGTGGTGTTCTATCTGGTGGCTCAGATTTCCGCTCATGATGTGAAAGAGCTTGCTGCCTGTCATGTTGGAGGAGCCTCTCAGCTGGCGCTGGTACCAGTGCCCTTCGGACTCGTTTCTTAACACTTTCTTCGGGAAAAGCTCTACGTCAGTTGTGAAGTGCCCGCAGAAGATAATCATGTAGGTCCACAGGTTGCGCAGCAGGTTGGCCACAAGGTTGCCGGTTAAGACACTGAGGAAGAACGGGCCGGCCAGCAGTGGGAAGACTACGTAGTCTTTGATTAACTGTCGGCGCATCTTGCGTCCCATGGGGGCAAATTCGTCCATGGTTTCTTTTTTGGTTTTGGTGCCGTTGAAGAGCTTGCCGAGTTCCAGTTCCTGAATGGCAACGCCCCATTGGAATAACACGGCAAACACCACGGCGTAAATCGGCTGCAAAAGATAGAAGGGGCGCCATCGCTGCTCGGGAAACAGCCGGAGTATGCCGTAGCCTATATCGTCGTCCATGCCTCTGATGTTGGTGTAGGTATGGTGTTTGTAGTTGTGCGTGCGGCGCCAGCTGTCAGCGGTGCCGACAATGTCCCACTCGTAGGTTTTGCCGTTGAGTTCCGGATCGTTCATAAAATCGTACTGACCGTGAATTACGTTGTGGCCCAGTTCCATGTTCTCGAGTATTTTCGAGACGGCCAGCAAAAAGGTGCCGAGGATCCAGAAGGGAGGAAAGATGCCTAGAAAAAGAAACCCTCGTCCAAGTACTTCTGTGTATCTCACCGCTTTGACAATGCGACGGATGTATTTAGCGTCCGTTTCGCCCACCTGGGCCAGAGTGTCGCGTTTGATGGCGCTGATTTCTGCGCCAAAGGCGTCAAGTTCCTGAGCGCTGAGTATTCTGCTTTTTGTGGCTGTCATGTTGGAATCCGCGAATTGTCTTTATCGTTAAATGGCTAATTGCAGGTCGGACGTGGCGCGGCTTACGCACAGGCGAACGCTGGCATTGGCGTGTGAGTCGACCAGAGTCGAGTCGGTGTTTTGGGTAACGCCCGACACTTTCTTGCAGCTGCACGTGTTACACACACCCATGCGGCATCCGGTTTGTACGGCGATACCGTTCTGCTCCAGTGCGGCGAGCAGAGACTCCTGATTGCTAACCTCAATGGTCCGTTCGCTGGCGACCAGTTCGACGGTGAAGGTTTGTTCTGATTCTGTTGGATTCGTCATGGGCCTGGGTGTAAACGCCTCTGATGTAAAGCTGGCCGCAGACTGTGCTGTGCACTGCTCTGCGGTTTCGACAAACGCGCCGCTGCCACAGGCCAGTACCTGAACGCCTGCCGGATTAATTCCCAGTGACGCCAGTTGGGCCGTACTGATGCGTCGGCTTTTATCCTGTTTTGTCTCGATGGTATGCACATTGAAATTGACGAATTGTTCGGCCAGAGAGTCCAGCTCTTCGGTAAAACAAAAGTGCGCTTCGCTTCGTTCCCAGTACAGCAGAGTGACGGGGTGCGGCATGCCGGCCATGGCCTGCTCTCGCAGTACGGACATCAGTGGTGTGATGCCGCTTCCTCCGGCCAGAAGTAATAGCGGTTGCCCGGAGAATGCGGCGGACGTCATGGTGCCGAATACGGTTTCGAGCTCGAGTACGTTGCCCTTTTGTGCGTGATCGAATAACCAGCTGCTCATTTGACCGGACGGATCGTGTCGAACGGTGATCTCAACCCAGCCATTGTCGTTTGGAACGTTGGATAAGCTGTAGCTTCGGGTGACTCGGCGGCCATCGATGGGGGTCGTGATATTGACGTGCTGACCCGGAGTGAATCCACCGAAGTTGCCGTTTGGTGCCAAACGCAGGGTAACCGTGTTGTCTGATTCCGCTCGACGCGAGATAACGCGCGCGTAGCATCGGCTCCAGGCGTGCGTGGAGCCCAGCTGGCGTGACCAGAAGTCGTATACAGGCGGGGAAACAAGAGCGCCAATCCATCGTTTTAGCACGCTTTTTTCGGCCCTCGATGTGCTATCCATTCGAGTATCCGTGGAGATCAAAAACAGGAGTATACAACTGTATATTCAGATGTCAATACAGTTGTATATACACATGTCCCAATTATGAGATATACTTGTTTTTCAACCACATGAGATGCAGCGATGACGGCGGAAATCAAGAATATTGCTAAGAAAAAGAGCGGCATAACCGCTCAGGACCTGGTAAAGGCGGCAGTGGGGCTGCTGGATTCGAACAGAAGCGTGTCGACGCTGACCCTTCGCGAAATTGCCCGGGCAGCCGGAATTGCACCCAACAGCTTCTATCGTCATTTTCGAGACGTGAATGAACTTACCGTTGCAGTGATCGACCAGGCGGGTCGGGGACTGCGCGGAATTATTCGGGAGTCACGTCTCTATGCCGAGCAGGAGCATGGCGTGATTCGCAGTTCGGTTGAAACCTTCATGAAGCAGCTCGACGGGGAAGATAAGTATCTTCACGTCTTGCTGAGAGAACAATCAACCGGCCCCGAACCGTTTCGCCGGGCCGTAGACCGCGAGCTTACCTATTTTGAAGATGAGCTGCGTGACGAATTTGAACGCCGACAGCAAGCCGAAAACGTCGTCATTTACAAACCCGAGCTGGTGGCCAAGGCCATAACGCGACTGGTTTTCGCCATGGGAGCCAGCGCCGTTGACCTGCCAACCGACAAGCGATCCGAAATGGTGGAGAACACCATCGATATGATCAGAATGATTGTGGTGGGTGCGCAGGCGATGGGTGCCAGTCAGGCTCAAGTCAGTGTGGATAAGTCGAACTAATATCAGTTGTCTCGACTTCACTTTTGATCAGGATGCTCTTCTAGTTGGCTTAGAGATACTCAAACCCAGTCGTTGGCCGTGATCCCCTGCGACCTTATTCGCGCTACTGATTCCATCGAGGGGAAGTGCGTTAATCCATTAACTCCACTCGGCTAACACTAAAATTGGCAAACTGCACCTGCTCTTCGTCGGCACGCAAATTGTCAGTTTCGACAATTGAGCGATAGATGCCCCAGAAGGACTGATGGGG
>CAWUKD010000266.1:0-3288 GCA_963922815.1 uncultured Gammaproteobacteria bacterium | reverse complement strand
CAAAACGCCCGAATATTGTCTCCCAAGCACGTTAACTGCTTCTCCTGGCGCGCTTAAACCTGGCCTCGAGGATAAAACACGTCAACATTCACATTGTTACGGCCATGAAAGGCCGCAGCCACCGCACCGCCAGTGTCTCCGGACGTCGCAACCAGAATATTCAGAGGTCGGCTTGAACGCGCTTCGATGACCTCCATGCACGCAGCAAGAAATCGAGCGCCTACGTCTTTAAAGGCGGCGGTCGGCCCGTGAAAAAGCTCCAGCACTGAAAGCTCACCCTCCGCCGAATTCAACGCAACAACGGGAGTCGGGAAGTTGAACGCATCCTGGCAAATCTGCTCAATACTGCCGGCAAGCACGGAACCCTGAACGAATGGCGCAATCAGTCTCGCGGCGGTTTGAGCCAGAGTGGCGCAGTCGGCAAACGCGGTTGGATCAACCGCGGGAAAGCTGGTGGGCATGTACAGTCCACCATCAGGAGCCAGCCCTCTGGCAATGGCATCCGCCGCGTTAAGTCGCGCATCATGCCCGCGGGTGCTTACGTACTCAATGCTATCCACCCAACCACTCCTCTGATGAAATCAGTCGCGCACCGCGGGCATTGACTGCCGAAGTAACACACTGATAGTCACTACCGTAAATCGTTTCCATTTCACCCCGGATACGTGTTTCCACCGAAGCCTGATCTTCCTGCCGCATCCACGCCACCATCGACGGTCCACTGCCCGACAGCGAAAACCCGAGCGCACCGCTCGATAAGGCCGCGTCTTTTATTGTCGCGAACCCCTTTACCTGATGACATCGCTGCGGTTCTACCAGCACATCCGTCAGCACATCCTGCAAAGCGTCAATATCATTGTTAAAGCAGGCGCATAACACGCTGCTTAAGTGACTGGTTTGCGTCACGGCGTCGGCTAGCCTTACAGAGTCCCCGAGAATGGAACGACCCGCCGATGTATCCAGCCGCAGATCCGGCCGTACGAGCACGCAGCTCAGCCTGTCCGGCACGGGAATCGACACATAGCGTTCCGGATGCGACGGCGGAATAAACACAATGCCGCCAAACAGACACGGAGCGACGTTATCCCCGTGGATACAGCCGCTGGCTACCTGCTCGCCGGCGAGCGCGAAGGGCAGCAGCTCAGATAAAGTCAAAGGGCTGCTCAACAGCGCATTTACCGCCACCACTGATGCAACAGCCGAGGACGCCGACCCGCCCATACCCGAACCCAGCGCTACGCCTTTGTGCACATCAAGTCGTACACCAAAGGATTCGTTTTGCGCTTCAAGCAGCGCGAGTACGCTGGCACCAGCCGTGTTCGCACGAGGATCCTCAGGCAGACGCTCTACGCAGCCGCTGATGTCACCCATAACCACCTCGTGACCGTCCACCCGGGTCGCCCGAATCTGATCACCTGGCGCATCGAGTGCGTGACCGAGCACATCGAACCCGACGGCCATGTTACCGACCGACGGCGGCGCCATAGCATATGCAACACGCTCCCCGCTCATTAAACGGCCGCACCCAGATAGGCTGACAGCCGCAGCAAATCAGCAAAGACGCCGGCCGCCGTGACATCCGGCCCTGCTCCGGGCCCCTGGACGATAAGCGGATTATTGCAATAGCGCTCTGTTTCAAACTGCACGATGTTGTCGGTCAAACTGATGTGAGCAAACGCGTGATCGCCTGGCAGTGCGCGCAGCGAAACCGAGGCGCTGGCATTGGAATCAAGCTCGGCAACATAGCGCAGCACCTTGCCCTGCTGCCGCGCCTCGTTGAAGCGCTGGAGTATCTGCTCATCAAATTCCGGTAATCGCTCCAGAAATTCTGATGCGCTTTTCGACTGCAGCGCCTCCGGAACGAGGTTTTCCACATCAATGTCGGAAACTTCTAGCTCAAAGCCCATTTCACGAGCGACGATCGTAAGTTTGCGTGCTACGTCCATACCGGACAGATCATCGCGCGGATCCGGTTCGGTAAAACCGTTACTACGCGCTTCGAGCACGATTTCCGAGAACGGCTTGCTGCCGTCAAACTGATTAAACAGATAGGCCAGCGTGCCGGAAAGTATCCCCTGCACCCGGGTAATACGGTCACCCGTTTCACGCAGATCACGAATGGTTTGAATGATTGGTAAACCCGCACCCACCGTGGTTTCGTACAGGAATCTGGCGTCGCCGCGGAGGCGCCGCTCCTGCAATCGCTGGTAGTCCTCCAGCGGTGCGCTATTGGCTTTCTTGTTGGGCGTTACTACATGAATACCCGATTCGAACCAGTCTCCGTAGCGAGCCGCTACATTCTGGTCGGCCGTACAGTCAACAATGACCGCATGCGGCATATGCTCTGCGTTAATGTGCGTGACAAATCGATCCATATCGAGCGCCTCGCCGTCGCTGCCAAATCGCTGCTCCCAGTTGTCGAGGTCCACGCGCGTATCTGCCAACATCATCTGGGTGGAGCGCGCCAGTCCGCGGACACGCAGATCGAGATTAAACTGGGACGACAGCCGACCAATTTGCGATGACAACTGGGCAAGCAGCGGCCGCCCCACCGTACCGCAGCCGATAACGCCAATTGACAGCGTCTGCGGCGACAAATAGAAGCTTGAATGGACGGCACGCACGGCGCGCATGGCGTCGCCCTGATCTATCACCGCCGAGATATTACGTTCCGATGAACCCTGGGCGATCACCCGCACGTTAACGCCGGCGTTACCCAGACTGCTGAACACCTTGGCAGCCACACCCGGTTTTCCGTGCATGCTGTCTCCGACAACAGCCAGAATACTCAATCCCGGCGTGACGGTGACCTTCTGAATATTGCCGCACGCAATATCGTCTCTGAACGTTTCTTCAACCACCTCGCGAGCGCACTCTGCGAACTGGTCTTTCACAGCAAAGCATATCGAATGCTCCGAGCTTCCCTGCGAAATCATGACGACCGAAACGGCAGCGTCGGCCAGCGCGCCAAAAAGCCGCTGTGCTGTTCCCGGTACGCCAATCATTCCGGCACCTTCGACATTCACAACGGCCATGCCGTCGATACTGGTGATGCCTTTGACGGGCTGCTCCGCCGACGACATGGCGCCGATCCGGGTTCCCGGGTTTTCGGGTGCAAAGGTGTTGCGAATATAAATGGGCACATTGTTTGCAACAGCGGGTGCCATGGTTTGAGGGTGTAACACTTTGGCGCCGAAATACGCCAGTTCCATCGCTTCGTTGTAAGACAGCTGCTCAATCACCTGCACTTCCGACACAGACCGCGGATCCGCCGTCATGACTCCGTCC
>CAWUKD010000265.1:0-3318 GCA_963922815.1 uncultured Gammaproteobacteria bacterium | reverse complement strand
GCTATTGGCTATCTGTTTGTGGTGCTGGACGGTCGTGGCATTGGCGACCCGCATCGTGCCGGACTCATCGTCGGGTTGCTGGGCGGGTTTACCACGTTTTCGGCGTTTTCCCTTGAGACCATGCAGCTGATTGAGCGAGGCGCATTGAAAATGGCCTTGTTATACGTGGTCAGCAGCCTGATAATTTGCATCTTCTCGGCCTACGCGGGCATCGCTTTGGCGCGTAATCTTTGATCCGAACGTTCGACTAATTAACAAAAGGCATACGACATGCTCGACGCAAAACTATTGCGCACTGATCTTGACGCCGTTACCCAAAACCTCGCTCGTCGCGGTTTTGAACTCGACAGTGATCGGCTCGACGCCCTTGAGACGGAACGTAAAACGCTTCAGCTGAAAGTCGAAGATCTGCGCAACCAGCGCAAGACCCATTCGAAAGGTATCGGCAAGGCTAAGGCGCAAGGGCAGGACATAGCGCCGCTGCTGGCCGAAGTCGAGTCTCTGGGTGGTGAGCTCAAGCAGGCCGAAGAGCAGTATGAGCAGAATCAGGCCAGCCTGCGTGACGTATTGCTGAGTTTGCCTAACCTCCTGCAGGACACCGTGCCGGACGGCAAGAGCGAAGAGGACAACGTTGAGGTTCGACGCGTTGGTGATATACCCGAATTCAGCTTCGCCCCGAAAGATCATGTCGAAATTGGCGAAGCGCTCAATACGCTGGATTTTGAAGCGGCGGCGAAGCTGACAGGATCGCGCTTTGTGGTGCTCAAGGGCACTATGGCCCGACTGCACAGGGCGCTTGCTCAGCTGATGCTGGACATGCAGACGCAGCAGCACGGATACACGGAAGCCTACGTGCCTTATATCGTTAATGACAAGACGCTTTTGGGAACGGGACAGCTGCCGAAGTTTGAAGAAGATCTTTTCAAACTGCATCACGATCAGGATTTTTATCTGATACCCACAGCAGAGGTGCCGCTGACCAATCTGGTGGCCAACAGTATTGTTGAAGCCGACCAGCTGCCGCTGAAGCTTACGGCCCACACGCCGTGCTTTCGCTCTGAAGCGGGATCGTACGGACGCGACATTCGCGGCATGATTCGTCAGCATCAGTTTGACAAGGTTGAGCTTGTGCAAATTGTGCGACCCGAAGACTCGGTCGCCGCACTTGAAGAACTCACCGGGCACGCCGAAGCGATTCTGCAGGCTCTGGAACTGCCTTATCGGGTCGTGGCGCTGTGTGCGGGCGATATCGGCTTCGGTGCGGCGAGAACCTATGATCTTGAGGTTTGGCTGCCGGCGCAAAACACGTATCGCGAAATTTCATCCTGCAGTAATTGCGAGGCCTTTCAGGCCCGCAGAATGGGCGCACGCTGGCGCAATCCCGAAACCGGAAAGCCTGAGCCACTGCATACGCTTAATGGATCCGGACTGGCCGTTGGCCGCGCCATGGTGGCGGTTCTGGAGAACGGCCAGCAGGAAGATGGCAGCGTACGTTTGCCTCCCGCGCTATGGCCGTACATGGGCGGCAGAAAGGCGTTGACGCCGTAGCAGGCAATGACGCGCATCGCCGGGCAACGTCACCAATAAGGGGCTGCGTCAGCCGCTAAGCGTCCGGTTTCTTGTCCTTCTCATCGTCGGGGAATTCTGCGTCTGGTTCAGGGTCAGGTTCTATGTGCAGATCATTGGACCAGGAGCGTACGTGCAAATCGCGTTGCGGGAACGGAATTTCAATTTCGGCTTCGCGAAACGCTTTGTCGATGGCGAAGTTGATGTCGCTCGTTACACCATAGCGCTTTTCGATTTGCCGAATCCAGATGCGCAATTCGAAATCGAGTGAGCTATCGCCAAAGCTCATGAACAGGGCGCGCGGTTTCGGTGTTGGTCCCTTGGTCAGAACTTCCGGGTGTTCGGACGCAACGCTGACCAGCAGGTCCCGAACTTTTTCAGTATCGGATCCGTAGGCGACGCCAACGTTCAGGCTTAGCCGACCATAAGAATCGTGTAAAACCCAGTTGGTGACCTGGGTGGCGACCAGTTCCGAATTGGGCACGATAACCGTCTGCCGCTCCTGGGTTTCAATTTCGGTTGAACGAATCCGGATCTGTTTTACGCTGCCTTCCAGTTCGCCGACACTCACGTAATCTCCGGATTTGATCGGGCGTTCAAACAACAGGATCAAACCGGACACAAAGTTGCTGACAATGTTCTGGAGTCCAAAACCGATACCCAGTGACAGGGCACCCACGATAAAGGCGAGGCTCTTGAAATCCACGCCGGCGGATGTCAGGCCAACAATACTCGCGATAACAAAGCCCACGTAGCCGCTCAGAGTGACCACGGCCTCTCGGGAACCGCGATCCATGCCCGTGTCACGCAGCCATCGTGTGCTGAGGCGGGCTTTGATCCAGGCCGTGAGCAGCAGCAGTGCTCCAAAGGTGCCGAGCCCGACGACAATGTCGGTGAGAACGAGCGTGGTTTCCCCTCCGAGAGGAATGCCCTGCGCCAGCTGGGTCTTGATGGTGGGCAGTAGATTGCCGCTTGGGTCCCAGGCGGAGATCAGCTGAGCCGCAAACCAGGTCCACAGTGCAAAACTCAGAATCAATCGCAGCCATCCGAGCTCCGAGCGCGTTTCGGAAGGACGCATTCCCATCCAGCTTCGCATCTGGTAGCTAAGAGCGCTTGTCCCGTGAGTCAGCCCTCTCATCAACATTCGAATAGACCATAGAACTGTCCATAGAATCAGGCCGGCACCCAATGAAATCAGGCAGGCAGATATCAGGTGATTGGCGAGGTTTCGATAACCGGCGAACTCTGCGATGACGGCGGCAATGGCGGCGAGCGCTATGAGGGCCCGTAGTGGCAGAAGTTTGCCGCGCATCGAGGGAATTTCGCGTGCTACGCCAATAAGCCATAGCAGTGCAGAGACCAGCAGCAGAACGATCAGGGCACGTATCAGGATTTGATCGGAGGTGACGCTGCCATTGAAAGTGTTGAAGCCAAGTACTACAAGCGAAATCAGGCAGGTCGTCACCAGCAATTGCAGGCGCCGGTCGATCATGGGCGGGAGGTCGGGTGACGACAGAAAGTGGGACCCGGGTGAGAAGGGGCCCACCAGCCAGCGGATCAGGATGCGTCCTATCGAAAAGGCCAGGAGGGCGATGGCCATGCGGAAAAACAGGGACTGCCCGGCGTCCGGTGCAAAATAGATAAACAGGAAGATGGTGGCGACGATGCCGCAAAACAGCCAGGACAAGTAGTCGTGACTGTGTCGTGCCAGCACCGTCAAAATGGTGGGTTCCCCGCCGCGGCCTCGCTGGC
>CAWUKD010000264.1:0-3336 GCA_963922815.1 uncultured Gammaproteobacteria bacterium | reverse complement strand
GAAAGCGCATAGCGCGACGACCGCAATGAGCGTAGCAACCCATTTCAATTGCAGCGCGACAATCACGAACGGCGTCGTGATTGCCATCCCTGCCAGTACCACGCAGACCGCAACTAACAGGATGATTCCGTTTCTTGACTGTGTTTGATTCTCTTTCATTGTTCGTCCCTCGCATTTTCTAAAATGATATCATTTTGATATCTTTTTGTCGATTTGGACTAATACCAATGAATTACAGACAATTAAGCCCGCTTCTTAAAGCAATATACGCGGCAGACGTGGATGAATAACGTTGTATTGGCCAGGCTGCCGACACCCGCCGACGGGGAAATAGCAAGGGTTTGAACCGCGACGCCGGTTGCGAAGTGAGAATAAGACAGGCTGAAGATGATAACGGTCCGGGATGTGAGACCCGGGCTTAGCGACGGGCGCCGCTGACGATTGACCCGATCAGTGCAGGGTAGGCAGCCGTTTCCAACGACCAGATCCAAAGGCGGGCACACAGGCTCATCTGCCTGCGGCCACGCCCCTGGGTCTGTTTAGCGCGGAGTGCTACTTGCTCATTGCGGACTTGATCACACCGATGATAGCCATCAGTACTCCCCCACCAACACCACCGCCGGCAATAGAACCGACGATGCCGTCAAGCATTGCCCCGTTACCCAGCATGCCGATTATCTGGCTACCTAATCCGCCGCCGAGAATCCCAACCAGCGAATTGCCCAGTGTCCCCAACGAAAACTTCTTCATGAGTGCGCCGGCGATGTTGCCGCCTGCGGCCCCACTAGCCAGAGAAATAATTAACGGTAATAGACTTTCCATCGTTATGTACCCCTTTAGTAACGACTACGCGAATGGCCGCGTAATACCTCGCGCTTTAATAAACGCAGTATCCTCCCCCCAATCCCAAGCCCCACAACCACTCATCGCGATCATGCTCGCTGGACCAGCAAACGCCGGTCAGGCCGGCACCGTTGCACGTGTATCAGCGACAACCCGGAAAGACACAGGCTAAACTTATAATCTTTTCAGAGCCTTTGGCGAGGCAAATTCGTAAACAACCGTGATCCGAACGCGAATTGCCCTAAAAGTTTACAAACCACGACTGTTTTATAGAACGTGTCTAATGCGGCTCGCCTTTGAGACACCCTAAGCCGCGCAGTACTCCGGCGCTTTATGACTGATCGGGCGACCCACTGACAGTACATGGCGCAACTCATCGTTCATCGACATGAAGCCCACATCCGGCTCACATCCCAACGCGTCGAGAATCTTGGTCAGAAAGCATCGACCAGCTGCTACCGCTGCGATATCGAACACTTCTGCGTCCGAGAATCCGTGAACGGTTTTGAGAGCCTCTACCTGTCCGGACGTTATCTTGTCGGCGCCGCGAGCGATATCCCGCGCATACTGCATCATCGCTCGTTCTGCCTCGGTGACAACATCAGTTGTCTTGCCCTGGGCAATAGCAACAACGGCATCGTCGCCGAGAATATCCGCGAGCATGCGGCCATGCGCCAGCGAGCACGACGAGTGACGAAGTTCGCGCGCCACAACAAACGTCACAAGCTCAAAACGCCGGTCGTCCATCGGGCGACGAATCTCGGCCAGCAGGCGGCCCCACCGGCTCAACGCTTCAGGACGGTGACTAAACACCTTTGAATAATTGGGCACGTAGCCCCAATGCGCTTCCTGGTGCCTGTACATGTCAAGCACTTCTCCTGACGCCGTCTTCGCTGGAATTGTCTTGATAAAAGCCATGTCGGTTACTCCCTGTGTCGGTGTTGAGAAAATCAAAAAGATGATTGGTAATGTCTTTGGCGTCGTCTTCGATGCCGTAAATAAAACTGGATTTGCGTCGTCGCATTAAGGGCAGCCCAAGCACGTACATACCCGGCGACTCGACCACACCTCCGTCGTGACGAATATGGCCTTTTCGATCGAGTACGGGCACATCAAGCCAGCTATAGTCAGGTCGAAACCCGGTCGCCCAGATAACGGTGCGAACAGACTCTTGCCTGAGATTCATGGTCAATCGCGGGTACTTGTCGGTGCGGGTATCCTGAAACGTCTCAGCGGGCTGGGTGTGATAGTCGTCCGGAATGGCGTTGTCGATCGTCTTGAGCAGGCGTTTCATTTTCAGGTCGGCCAGTGCACACACGTTTTTCAGCGAGCCGGAAAACTGCGCTACGCCGTTATTGACGCCCATCAGCCTGCCGACAATCGTGGCGCCCTGGTCCGTCAAGCTGTTGAGATCCAGAATCGGCTTCGAGGCAGACCCAACGAGTTGAGCAGACGGCAACCGTCGGCCCCGCGAGATATCCTCAACCTCGTCATAGCGTTCGTTCAGAATTCCACAGCGCGCCATCCAGTGAAAAATATCCCTGCCACGATAGGTCCGTGGCATACGCACGTGCTCACCCACAGCCATTGTTACCTGTCGGCCACTCTGCAGCAGTTCGTCCGCGAGCTGCATGCCCGTAGCGGACGCACCGACCACCAGCACTCCGCCGTCCGTCATGCTCTCGGGAGATCGATACTGGTGCGGGGTCAGCTGCTCAATGTCTGCGGATAAGCCGGACGCAATGGCTGGTACAGACGCGATATTGCATGCTCCGCTCGCGATGATCACCGACCGGGCGACCCAGCGACCGCGGTTCGTGTCGATGACATAGCGTCCATGGTCACGGCGTAACGACGTAACCGTTGTTTGCGTGCGTACCGGCGCACGACTGTGGCGGGCGTAGTCCTCCATGAACCCGACGAGTTCGGACATGCCCATGTAGCCGTCCGGCCGGTCCCCCGCATAGTGAAACCCTGGTAGTCGCGTCTGCCAGTTGGGCGTAAGCAGTTTGAGCGAATCCCAGCGCTCGTTGCGCCACGAGTTTGCTATCTCGCCTCGCTCCAGAACCACATGCCCGACACCTTGCCGGGTGAGCAGGTAGCTGGCCGCCAGTCCGGCGTGGCCAGCACCAATGACGACAACGTCAATGGTACTGACACACCGGGCGCTATCCAGAGCAATAGTGCTCATCGGTTAACTTCCACGCTGACGTTGGTTGGGTTCGCAATAATGTCGAACACCGCTGAACGTTTTTGCGACTGTGCCACCAACGCGGCAATGTCCTCGTCCGACGCATCGGCCTCAATCTGATAGCTCACGGTCATTCCGTTGAAGCCGTTGCGGACATCGGCATCAATACCAAGAATGCCCTGGATGTCCATGTCGGCTTCCAGCGTCGCCTTAACCGAACGCAGCTGAATGCCGCGGTTCTGAGCTACGGATGCAATACCGGCCGTCAGGCAGCCCGCGAGGCCAACCAGCACCATTTCAAC
>CAWUKD010000263.1:0-3360 GCA_963922815.1 uncultured Gammaproteobacteria bacterium | reverse complement strand
CTGGCCTGTGTTGCCGTAAAAAATAAGTTTTGCGTCTGGCGATTCGGCCTGGTCATTCGACAGGCCCATTAAATACGCCCATAAATACGCTTGAGCAATTCGAACGATGGCTGGCCATCATCTGGGTTGACGGAGCCCACTTTCATCACGGCGTTCACCGTAACGGTCTGCAGCCTGCGCTGAAAGCCCGGGCACCGTCCTCACCGACCGGTTATGCTAGCGATTATGCAGCGCGTTTACCATGACCACGACAGCCACAGTACGGTTTATTTCGGCCGGATTTCGAGGGCGTTACCGAACCTCCCAGTCCCTGGTGTACGAGCCGGCTTGTCAGAGGCGGGTGGGTTCAGACAGGCTGGACAGGCATGAGTTCACGTAAGCCGTCGGCAGCCAACGAGTTTCGAGTTATCGGGGGCCAGTATCGGCGCCGCAAGCTGACGTTCGCGGCTGAGTCCGAAGCCCGACCCACCCCTAACCGGGTTCGGGAAACCCTGTTTAACTGGCTGGCTCCAACCATTGAGGGACTTCGGGTGGCGGACCTGTTTGCCGGATCCGGCGCGCTGGGGATCGAGGCGCTGTCGCGCGCGGCCAGGAGCGTCGTTTTCGTCGAACGCGATGCGAAACTGGCCCGGAGTCTGAACGAGAATCTGAATCTGCTGGGCTGTAGCAACGCGACGGTGGAATGTACGACGGCCGAGTCCTGGATGGCCAGCGAGCCCGATCCCGTGGATCTTGTTTTTCTGGACCCGCCGTTTGCCGCTCGCAATCACGGTAAATTGTGTAAACTCTTGCAGATGCAGCGCAACATTGTACCGGGAGGGCTGTGCTACCTGGAAATGTCCGCAGAGCATGAGCCGGATGCGTTACCCGACCACTGGGAAGTGGTTCGTGATAAGCGGGCTGGAAATGTACGTTACCAACTGGTCAGGGCGGGCGCTGAATAAACGTCAGACGCCCCCCGGACTTACTAACTGAGAATTCAATCGTATGCGAGCAATGTATCCCGGCACTTTCGACCCGATTACCAACGGTCATCAGGATCTGGTGCGTCGGGCCTGTCGTATCTTTGACGAAGTGGTTGTGGCCATTGCGTCCAATCCCAAAAAACGTCCCCTGTTTACGCTTGAGGAGCGCGTCGAGCTGTCGAAAACGGTATTGGCTGATCTGCCCAACTGCACGGTGATCGGCTATAACGGCCTGACGGTGCAGTACGCCCGCGACAACGATCTGGGCGTCATGGTACGTGGACTGCGGGCGGTATCCGATTTCGAGTTCGAATTTCAGATGGCAACCATGTCACGCAAAATTGAGCCCGAAGTGGAGACGGTGTTTCTGACCCCGGATGAGCAGTTCACCTACATCTCGTCGACCATGGTCAAAGAGGTTGCAGCGTTTGGTGGCGACGTGTCCCAGTTCGTTCATCCCCGAGTGGATCAGGAACTTAAGAGCCGTACAGGGTCCAAATGAGGCCATCTGCCTTAGCGTGCCGGATATACGACGATGTCACTTAAAATAACCGACGAATGTATCAACTGTGACGTGTGCGAACCCGAATGTCCCAACGAAGCGATTTATATGGGTCCCGAGATCTATCACATCGATCCGGACCTGTGCACGGAATGCGTCGGTCATTTCGATGCGCCGCAGTGCCAGCAGGTGTGCCCGGTTGACTGTATTCCGCTGGACGAGCTGCGCGTAGAAACGCCCGAACAGCTGTTGGCCAAATACCACCAGCTCACGGCTACCAAGCCGGAATAAAAAATCGGGGAAAAATAATCGGGGACAGTTTACCTATTTTATTGATGTCGTAACATCTACAATCGGTATATCTAAAATAGGTAAACTGTCCCCGATTATTTCCCCGAACTCCCCCGTTCCCTAACGCTGACAACCCGTACAGTAAAAACTCGAGCGCTGCCCAATCACTTTCATTTTGATGGTGCCTTCACAGCGGTTGCAGGGTTCGCCCTTGCGGCCATAGGCGTCCAGTTCCTGACTGAAGTAACCAGAGAAGCCGTCGGCGTTGGTGTAGTCGCGCAGGGTGGTTCCGCCGGCCTTGATGGCTTCGCGCAGCACGTCCCGAATATGACCGTGCAGCAAAGTGTAACTGGCCAGTGATACGCGGCCAGCCTGACGGTGCGGCAGAATGCCCGACCGAAACAGCGCTTCGCTGGCGTAAATGTTTCCAACGCCCACAACGACCGCACCGTTCATAATGAAATTCTTGACCGCGACTTTACGTTTACGCGACAGGGCATGAAGCTGTTCGGGCGTGAAGTCATCAGACAAAGGTTCCGGACCGAGAGATTTAATCAGCTTGTGCTGGGCGGGGTCTCGCCTCGTGTGCAGCACGCAGCCGAACCGGCGGGGGTCGGTGTAGCGAAGAATTCGGCCATCTTCGAAGCGGATATCGATGTGATCATGTTTTTCCGGCGGCGACGGCTGTTTGATCACGCGCAAATTGCCGGTCATGCCCAGGTGCACAATCAAATGACCGGAATCCAGGCGGATCAGCACGTATTTCGCCCTGCGCGTGACGTCCAGAACTTGCTCGTTCCTGAGTAATTTGGACAGGTTGCGCGGGACCGGGTGCCGCAGCATTTTTTGCCGCACCACAGCATCAGTAATGGTCAACCCTTTGATGTGCGGGCGTATCCCGCGTGCGGTGGTTTCGACTTCAGGTAATTCAGGCATGGCGAGTGATTTTTGTGACGCGCGCACGGCGCTGAGGGCCTCCAGAGTCTAACTTTGTTGGGGTCATTTGTAAGCTATTCACGTTGGCAGGACGTCGCCGGTTCCACTATAGTGCGTCTTCTTGTGCACGGCATCTCCGGAGTTTTTTTGATGGATATTTTGTTTGGTTTATATCGCCCCGAGATCTGGGTGTACTTTGTGGTGGCTCTGGTCATGATGCAGATCACCATCATGGGTGTCACTTTGTATCTCCACCGCGATCAGGCGCATCGCAGCGTAGATCTGCATCCGGCCCTGCGCCACTTTTTTCGCCTGTGGGTCTGGATGACCTCGGCGATGCTGACGTCCGAGTGGGTTGCCGTCCATCGCAAGCATCACGCCCGGTGTGAAACCGAAGAAGATCCGCACAGCCCTCAGGTGCTTGGCCTTAAGAAAGTTCTGCTCGAAGGAGCCGAGCTGTATCAGGTAGAAAAAGACAAACCCGAAACGATTGAGAAATACAGTCGCGGCTGTCCGGACGACTGGCTGGAACGCAACGTGTACGCGCGTTTCCCATCCGGCGGTATTCTCGCCATGTTTATTATTGATGTCGTTTTGTTCGGCGTTGTCGGTATTACCATCTGGGCGTTCCAGATGATTTCGATGCCACTTTTTGCTGCAGGCGTT
>CAWUKD010000262.1:0-3365 GCA_963922815.1 uncultured Gammaproteobacteria bacterium | reverse complement strand
CCTGCTGCGCCAGCATCATGTGCCACAAGTGGCGGTCACCGCGACCCGTGCGCCATCGCTGGATAACCGTCTGGCCGGCCGGCTCGCCGTAGACGAACATCAGCAGCGGATACTTCTTTTCAGGATCAAATCCGGGAGGCTTCATCATCCAGGCATCCATCGTGACGCCATCATCCGTTTCAATCTGGAAAAACTCCGTGTCTACGGCGGGCGTTGCCTCGAGCAGGTCTTTCACCCGGTCGTTATTCACGATCGTTCGCAATGAGGTGTGATCCGGCAGGGAGACGATGTCAATCCTGGGCGGCTTGCTCAGGGTGGAAAACGTGTGAAACGCCCACCGCGAATTGGTCGAAATTTCATATTCGTGAAACGCGGGCTCGCTGGGCGGCGTCAGCCGCTCCACGGACGGTTCGCCGGACAGCGGCGACCAGTACAAATAGCGCGCCGTGCTGTCTTCAGGCGACGCCCTGTAATACACCCGCCCGTTATCCGTATCGATGTGGTCAACGCGGATGATATCGAACTCGCCGGGCGTGATCAGCGTAACGTCTTTACCGTCCCGCGATATTTTGTACAGATGCCGCCAGCCGTCGCGCTCGCTGAGCCAGGTAAAATACCGGCCGCCTTCCAGCCACTTTACATTGGTATTAGCGTCAATCCACGCGTCGTCCGAGTCCGTGAATATGTGCTGCACCGAACCGTCTGAAGCGTCGGCAAGCAGTACTTTGTTGGTGTTTTGCAGCCGGTTTACGTACTGAATGATGAGCTGGTCCGAGCTGGCCGCCCAGTCCATTTCCGGCACATAGTTTTGACGGGGATCGCCTTCCAGTCCAACCCAGACGGTCTTGCCGGAGTCAACGCTGACCACGCCGACCCGGGTAGCCGAGTTGGTCGTACCGGCTTTCGGGTACTGCAGCGGAAGGGGCTTGGAATACACGTCACCGGTATTCCTGATCATATAAAACGTACCCACTCCCTCGGTGTCAAACTGCCAGTAGCACAGCTGCGTTGAGTCCGGACTCCACTTGAATCCGTCCCGAAGCGAGAATTCTTCTTCATTTACCCAGTCGCCCGTTCCGTTAACGATCAGGTCGGAACCGTCGTACGTCAGCTGCTTTACTGTTTTACCGTCAACGCTCTCGATGTAAAGATTATTCAAATACATGTAGGCAATGTGCTCGCTGTTCGGTGAGAACTTGGCGTACATCAGCGACGACGGGGGCGCATCGACTCCGATCTGGCGCAACCGGGAGTCGGCCAGATTCAGCAGCCAGTAGTCTCCAAACGATTCTTCCCTGCGAAACTTGACGGTATTGGTGCTGATCAGCACGAAGCGGCCATCGGCCGACCACTGGTAATCCTTGATTTCGAGGGGCTTGTCGGTGCCTTTGGGAATCAGCTGCCCGGCGCTGACAAGAATCGACTTCTTGCCGGTCGCGGAGTCATGTCGCACGATGTCGAATCCGTCCGCAACGGACGTCGACGCATCGACCGTCGTATAACTGTCGCCACCGTCGAGCCACTTGCTGGGCACTTTTTTATTGAGCTCAAATTCCCGGTCGTGGAAAATCCGGTCGATGGTCAGCAAAGAACCACCGACTTCGGCGGCGTTGGTCAGCGCACACCCTGCCGTCAAAGCAGCCAGTACTATCGCAATAATTCGTGATTTCACTTGATCCATTCCTTTGAGAATTGAATCCGGATCACCGGATTCTACAGCGCGGCGACAAGCCGTCATTGGTAGCGCGCGGCAACAGGCGCACTGGCGATCGGCACCGCATACGCGACGTTGAACCGCGGGTGTCCCAGGGGAAAACGCATCCACCTTGCGTCAAAGTAAAAGCGCGTGGCTACGATTCCCATGGCACCCAACAGGTGTCAACCGGGCAATTCGTGTCCGCACATCAGACTAATAGCTGAAGTGCTTGATTTTTTCACCACGATTACCGACTTCGGTCATGGCCGCGATGCCCAGGTCCAGATGCATGTCAGCAAATGAAGCGGTCACTTCCTTGTCACGCTGTTCGGTTTTGATACCTTCCGGCGTGGTGGGCACATCCGACACCAGCAACAGCGCCCCGCGCGCGATCTCGTTGTGATGGCCCACAATAAAGATCGTTGCCGTTTCCATGTCGATGCCAATCGCCGTCATCCGTTTGAGCTTGGCCAGAAACTCCTGGTCGTGCTCCCAGACGCGGCGGTTGGTGGTGTAAATCACCCCGGTACGATATTCGAGGTTGTGCTCCTTGAGCTTCTCGGACACGAACTTGTGCAGTTTGAATGATGGAAGCGCCGGCACTTCGCGCGGGAAATAATCATCGCTGGTGCCCTCACCACGGATCGCGGCAATAGGCAGTATGAAATTGCCAATCTCGGTAGACTTTTTGAGCCCACCGCACTTGCCAAGAAACAGTACGCCCTTGGTATCCCGCGCGCTGAGCAGGTCCATGATGGTGGCGGCGTTGGCTGAGCCAATGCCGAAATTGACGATGGTGACACCATCCTGATTGGTCGCCGCTTTCATCGGGCGGTCTTCGCCATAAAGTTTGCAGTTAAAGCGATCGGCAAACTGGCGGATGTAGCTGTCGAAATTTGTCAGAAGTACGTAGTCGCCGAAACCTTCGAGGGGCATGCCCGTGTAGCGCGGCAACCAGTCTTTTACTATGTCATCTTTATTCATCTCTTCTGTCTCCTTTCGCGCACATCTTATTCGATAGCGCTAAAGAAAGACAGAACGGCGACAGAAGATCGGGAATTCGAGCACGAGAAGTTCGGCCATTCAAAAGACTCGGCGGCCGGAACTATGGGAAGGCGCAGGGAAGGAAGCGGAAAGGAATTGGGCAGACGATAATAAGACTGCCGGCCAGCGATCAGCGTATGCGCTGGGCTTTTAACAGCGCCAGACCGCTGACCAATAACCAGAATGCCGCGGGCAAAGGAACAACGCGCGCCCGCGCGTCACTAAGCAACTCGTCGTCTACAATCGATCCAGCCAATGAGACCAATGGATTGTTCGCATTGGACACCAGACACAACTCAAAACCATCGCATCCGGGATCTCCAATCGAACCGGACAGTACGTTAAATACGATCGTTCCATACTCCGCAGCGGAATTAATGCCATTGAAAAAAGAACTGTTGGACAAATAAAGATCGGTAACACGCCCTGGCTCTTCAACGGCACCAAACCCCCAAAACCAGATATCCGGAGGCAGAAGAGACGCGGTGAAACTGACGAACTCCAGCGCCTCGGCGTCGTACAGCAGATCGAAACCGCCGCCGAACATACCGAAATCGGTAAAGTCGTATACCACGGTTACCACCAGCTGGCCGTTGTCCGGCGAATACGTCGACGACCCAAATCC
>CAWUKD010000261.1:0-3450 GCA_963922815.1 uncultured Gammaproteobacteria bacterium | reverse complement strand
CTGACAGGTAAAAGTGTCGGGCCGAATATTTTTTTGGAGGAAATAAAGCGGACCGCAGGGAGCCATTCCTACAAAAAACATATTCGGACGACACGAAACACTCGCAAGAACGCCCCAAGCGCCAACCGAAAAAGCAACCTGACAGGAAACACGAAAAGCCCAAATTCAGAACACGAGCGTGTCAGCAATCAAAAAGGGTAAAGCTAGGAACAGACCAGCGGGGGCCCGGGGGCGCAGCCCCCGGTAAGGGGGTGTGGGGGTGAAACCCCCACTAAGGGGGTTTGGGGGTCTAACCCCCACCTTTTTTAATGAGTTCCTGTTTCTTTAGTAAAGGCAGTTTTTTTATGGCATGTTCCCGCTGCTGTGCCGAGCTGCGGTCCGTGGCAGTTTCAGAATAAACCAGTCTGACGGGCAGGCGGGCGCGGGTGTATTTGGCGCCGCGGCCGCTGTTGTGGGTGGCAACCCGGTCGGGTACGTTGGTGCTGACGCCCGTGTAAAGTGTGTCGTCAGCGCAGCGAACCATGTATACGTGCCACGCGGCAGGAACCTTTTGCTTCATTGCGGTGGGTTTTGTCATCACCAACAATGATAGCATTGCGCATTGCGCATTGATCGGGATCTTGCGTCCCCAGTAAAGGTTTTAACTATGCAGACAGCTGAATACACATTGTTGGCCGATGTGGGTGGTACCCACACCCGCTGTGCGGTTGCGGATGACACGGGCATTAAGGATGTGGTCGTGTTTCACAACAATAATTTCAATTCGCTCGAGGCATTGCTGCGTGATTATGTGAGTCGGCAGGTGTCGAGGCACGGTGTGGCCGATGAGGTGATTCTGGGCGTGGCGGGTCTGGTCACCGGTAATCAGGTGCAGCTGCTCAACCGGGACTGGAGTTTTTCGTCGGCCAGTATTTGTCAGGCTGTTGGCGCTCGGCATACCCGGCTGGTCAATGACTTTGAGGCGCTGGCGTATTCGCTGCCGATGCTGGGTGAGGACGAGATCGTTCAGTCCGGCGGTGATCATCCGTCTCCGTATGCAACCAAGACGGTGCTGGGCCCGGGTACCGGGCTTGGGGTGTCTGCCGTGGTCTGGACCGGTGCACGCTGGCTGGCCATGCCCGGCGAGGGTGGTCATGTGACGCTCCCGGCCAGCAATAAGCAGGAGGAGGACCTGTGTCGCTATCTTCGTGAACGCTTCGGTCATGCGTCGGCTGAGCGCGCACTGTGCGGCGCGGGCCTGAGCAATATTTATCACTTTTTGTCGGGTAACACGCTGGCACCTGAAGATCTCGGGGCGCTGGCGGATACGGGCGATCAGGATGCGACGGAAACGTTTCGGCTGTTTTTTGATCTGCTGGCGAGCGTTGCGGGCAATCTTGCGCTGACGCTGGGCGCCGAAGGTGGTGTGTATGTGGCCGGCGGCGTGGTGAAAAAGAGCTATAGCCGGCTGGACCATCAGCGGTTTCGGGATATCTTCGAGAACAAAGGGCGCTACAGCAGCTACCTGGCCCGCATTCCGATTTACTGGGTGACCAGTGATATTCCAGCGCTTGCAGGGCTGTCGTACCTGCGCCATCACGCGCAGATTGGCGGTCTGGCGGGCTAGACAACTTCTATGTTCCGGGGCTCATGCCTCTGGATTTGGCTCATCCGGCGCAGCTTCATGCCGCAGCCGCACTGTGCGCTCTGGTCGTCACCGGCCGTTCCCGCTATATTGGCGACCTTCTCTGAGATTCGAGCATACGATGGCAGGTAAACGAAAAGGCTTAGGTACCGGACTGGACGCGTTGTTGAGCGGTGAAGCCCGGCGAAATCCGGCGGGCAAGGCGACAGATTCGACTCAGGCAGGGTCCGGGTCGTCGAATACCGGCCTGAAGGAACTGCCGGTCGATTTGCTGCACGCGGGCGAAATGCAGCCGCGTATCGATATGCGCCCGGAAGCGCTGCAGGAGCTGGCCGATTCGATCAAGTCTCAGGGTATTGCTCAGGCGATTCTGGTTCGTCCCGGCAAGAACGGCACCTATGAAATTGTGGCCGGCGAGCGCCGCTGGCGTGCTGCTCAGCTGGCGGGCCTGGATAAGGTCCCGGCGGTAATCCGTGATCTGGATGACGCCCAGGCTGCTGCGCTGGCACTGATCGAAAATATGCAGCGGGAAGATCTCAATCCGATGGAAGAGTCCCGCGGTTTATTCAAGCTCAAGCAGAAAACCGAGTGCACGCATCAGGAGCTCGCCGAGATGGTCGGGCGCTCACGGGCGGCCGTGAGTAATCTGATGCGATTAATGGAGCTTGAGCGCGACGTTCAGAAAATGCTTGAATCCCGGGAGCTTGAGATGGGTCACGCCCGGGCTTTGCTCGGCTTGAGCGGGCGCGAGCAAATCCGGGCCGCGCGCGACGTGGTGGCCAAAGGGCTGTCGGTTCGTGCTACCGAGCGACTGGTGCAATCCCTGGCGAAGCCCAAACCGGCCAAAAAGCCTGCCCGTACGGTGGATAACGATGTGCGGCGTCTGGAAAACGAGCTCAGCGAGAAGCTGGGCACTCGAGTGACGTTTCAGCAGGGCAGCGGCGGCAAGGGTAAGCTGTTGATTCCGTATAACTCTCTCGAAGAACTCGACGGCATTCTCGAGCATATCAAGTAGCACCCTTCGCTCCTGAGGCGAATTCAGGGGCTGTGGATGCGTTCCTTCATTTTGTCAGCACGGCATGACGCATAGCCTTCATGCCGCCATGACCCTCTGCGTTATAGACTCCGCGCGCCGAAATGCCCAAGCTATTAGTGATGAGATTGTTAGCTGACAGCGGGTTTGCGCTGGTACTGGACATTGTTTGACGACGGGCCTCAATTCATCGCGAGCAAGCTTTCGATCGGGGCTCGATTCGTTTCGGTCAGTATGTGGTTGAAGCCGTCGTTTCCGGGGTAAGTCGCTGATTTGTTGGGTGGGTAAAACGCTGGTTAAACGAATAGGCCAAACACCATTAATTCGCCGGAATGTTTGAACAAAAGTTTTCGCCGCTCGTTGTTGTATAGCAGCACTGCCCCCATTATAATACCGGCGCTTTTCGCAGGCGCTCTAAGCGTGACGAGCAGAGGTAAATGACTGATAAATCGCTACAAACTGAGCTCTGGTTCTGTGTGGCTATCAGGCAAAATCTTAGGTTTTGAACGAGCGCGGCTGACGTTGCCGCGCACAACGACTGCGAAAACTGGAGTGGCACACGTGAATGCGGTGATCAAAATTCTGCTCGCTCAACTGGGTTTGACCCTGTTGTGCGGAGTAGTCGCCCTGGGGTTAGCGGGCGGGGTTGCCGGGTATTCAGCGATGTTGGGAGGACTTGTCTGCCTGATTCCAAGCGCGTTTTTAGGCGCGCGGATGATGGCGGTGAATCAGTCCGGGAATCCTCGCAAAATGCTGAACGCCGCCTACGTGGGCGAAGCCGTTAAATGGCTGC
>CAWUKD010000260.1:0-3495 GCA_963922815.1 uncultured Gammaproteobacteria bacterium | reverse complement strand
CAACCGGTTACCTGTTTGTCGGGCTGCGGAATTCGAAGTTTATGGCGGCGCACGATAGCCGGCCGGTAATACTGTTTGGTAAAGATTGAGCGCTCGCCCTTCAGAATAGTCGCGAGTGGTCGATAAAGACACGTAGAGTCCTAATGTTTCCAAAACCGAGGTAATCCGTGTCTGAATCCAAGCAAAACCTGACTGAAACGCTGAACAAGGCGCGCGAAGTCAATCTAGACTCCAAGAAATACGGTACATTCGCCGAAATTGGCGCGGGTCAGGAGGTGGTGCGGTGGTTTTTTCAGGCCGGTGGTGCGGCCGGGACCATTTCCAAGAGTATCTCTGCCTACGATATGCAGGTCAGCGACGCAATTTACGGTGACTGCAAGCGCTACGTCAGCCGTGAGCGACTGGAAGCCATGCTCGCTCATGAGCAAAGACTCAATCGCGAGCGTCTAACCGATCAGCGCGGTGAATCTGCCTGTTTCTTCACGTTTGCCGACACTGTTTCGGCGCGAAACTTTCACGGTACTAACGAGTGCCATGCGTGGATGGGTATTCGGTTTCAGACCGAACCGGGCGCCGATGACAGCTGCCTGATCATTCACGTGCGCATGCTGGACGACAATAATCCGGCTCAGCAGGAGGCGCTCGGGATTGTGGGCGTCAATCTGATTTACGGAGCGCATGCGTACCACAATAACATCATGCAACTGATCAAATCTTTAACGGATGGTCTAACCGAAGGACGCGTTGAAGTGGACATGGTCGACGCCAGTGGTGCGGCGTTTAGTGACGTTGATAATCGGGTTCTAACGCTTTACCTGGTTCAGCTAGGGCTGACCGGAGCCGCCATGTTTGCGGCTGACGGGCAGGTACTGCAACCTTCGAACGTATTGCGCAAGCGTCCGCTGCTCGTTCAGCGAGGACGCTTTCGACCGATCACCCATGTCAACATGGACATGCTGCATTCGTCATATAAGCAGTTTCGACGTTTCTGCGGTGATGACAAAGACAGCATTTTGCCGATCATGGAAATATCGATGCACAACCTCAAAGAGAACAGCGAAGTTTGTCTGGAGGATTTTGTCAGTCGTGCAGAAGTCATTTCAACTACAGGCTGTGTGGTTATGATTTCAGATTTTCAGGAGTACCACAGGCTGGCGGCGTACCTGAGCCGGTACACGGATCGCCCGATCGGGCTTTCCATGGGCCTTGCCAATTTGCAAAGCCTGTTTGATGAGTCGTACTACGGGGACTTGCAGGGCGGAATACTTGAGAGCTTTGGCCGACTGTTCAAGGATCAGTTAAAGCTGTTGATCTACCCGATGAAAGATCCCGTTGCCGGTATCGTGCAGTGTTTGAGTAACCTGCAGTTTGGCGATTCGCGCCAGCATCTGCTCAACTATCTTCGTGACAGGGACTTTGTTCTGGCGCTTGAAAACGTCGTTCACGAATACCTGGATATTCATTCACCGGTGGTTCTGAAAATGATTGCCGAAGGCGACCATGAATGGACCTCAATGGTGCCAAAGAGTGTCGCCAACATAATCATTGAGCAGCGGCTTTTCGGTTATCAGGGTGAGGGAGCCAGCCAGCCCGCCACTCATGAGTTCACTCATTCGTAGCATTAACCCGCCGGCCTGCAGCGTCACTAGACGTAGTAGACCAGAACATAGCCGGTGAGAAGAACGGCGATCCATATGGCGGTAACACCAATAGGCCACGTCCTTGCGAAAACGCCAGGTCGCGCTTTGTTCGTTGGTGTTCCCATATAACGGTCAGCAACGCTGCGTACGCCTCCAAGCAGTTTCAGCGCAGCCGTGCTTAATACAGTGGCGAACGCTGAGGTCATGCGATAAACACCATTCCAAAGTCGATGTCCAATCCCCCTCCACAGCCAGTCACTGTCAAGGCTTATGGTTTCCGTCCGCTTCATCAGCGGTAGCAACAGGAAGAAGGCCAGCCCGGAGAACATGAGTAGTTGAAGATAGAAGAGGACCTTGCCGGCCGTGTAAGGCGTATAGTCAACCGGATACGGCAGGAACCGGTACAGTAATTCGGGCATGCTGCCAATGAGCAGGCAGAGTCCGGAAAAGATCACCATGGCCGCGCCCATGTTCCAGGGAGCGTCTTTCGGTCGAAGCCCCGAGTCCTTTTGAAAAAAGACAAACCAGGGAAATTTAATACCGGCGTGAAGAAACACGCCTGCCGACGCCGCGGCAAGCGCCATGTAGACAAACACCAGATTTTGATCGGCCGCGGCCTGTGAAATCATCGTCTTGGTAGTAAACCCTGACGTTAAAGGGAAGCCCGAGATTGCCAGCGCTCCAATGATCCCGCACAGGGCGGTCAATGGCATAGTGCGGAACAGTCCGCCCACGTCGGTGCAACGGTTCATTCCCGTTCGATACACGACGACACCCGCGCTCATGAAGAGCAGCGCCTTGTAGATGATGTGAGCGAAAGCATGCGCTGCAGCGCCATTCAGCGCCATCTGCGTTCCTATGCCTATCGCGCACACCATGAACCCGACCTGGTTGACGATTGAATACGCCAGAATTCGGCGAATATCGTTCTCGAGCAGAGCATAGATAATGCCGTACATCACCATAAAGAGCCCGATTCCAACCAGCACCGATTCGCCCGGGAACAGCAAGATAAGCGCAAGCACGGCCGTCTTGGTGGTGAATGCCGACAAGAATACCGAGCCTGTAGCGCTGGCACGTGGGTAGGAATCAGCCAGCCAGGCAGAAACCGGCGGAGCCGCTGCGTTGATCAGAATTCCAATCAGCATCATCCACGTCGAGAAGCTTGTGGCCGCCAGCGGCCGGATGTCGATGGATCCGGTCGTGACGACCACGCCTTCGATACCAACCTTGAGAATTATACCGCCCAACAGGTGCATTATGGCGTAGCGAATACCGGCCTTGCGCGCGTCCGTCGTGCCCCCGCACCAAACGATTACGGTGGAGAACAGGGCCATCAGCTCCCAGTACAGGAAGAGCGAAATCAGGTCGCCTGAAAAACTGACGCCAATCGCACCTGCCGCATACGCGTAGGCGGCAGCCAGTTCATACCATTTGGCCTGACGAAACGCGTACAGGCCGCCGACAAACGCCATCAGTGCAAAGATGGTCGCGAACAGCCGGCGAACGGCGCTGCCTTCCAGCGGTTCAATCTGGTAGTCAAGAAACCCTACGGTGTACACCACACCGTCCGGCACCTGCCAGATGCACCAGAGTGTCAGTAGCGGAACGCCGAGCACGATCGCGCTGCGCAGATGACCCCGAGCCGGGCCGATCAGCAGGGCGGCAACAATCATTAAGACGGCAGGAGGAATCAGCTCAAACATGGCCGTCTCCGCTTTCGTGTTTTACGCTTCTGTCAGCTTGTGCGGCCGAATCACCGCTGTCGTAGTAGTCTTCAGGCCGCTTGAGTACAAATCCGAGAGCTTTGGCAAACAGCACCATAGCAAGGCACGATAAAAACCCGTAGACCGCG
>CAWUKD010000259.1:0-3499 GCA_963922815.1 uncultured Gammaproteobacteria bacterium | reverse complement strand
TGAGCTTCAATACCTGTAGCCGCACTTTATATAGGGTCATGATAGTACAGAACTCCCGGTTACACCCTTACGTGTGAATCACAGATGACGTCAATGCCTCGCGCGAGTAGACTGTGTACACCTCTGTCAGGCGCCGGCCTGACACCGCACAACAGGATTCTTATGGCTGCAAGATCACCGCACGTTGACACTTCGCCTCACGTTGCCGATGAGATCAAATACACAACGTGTTACATGTGCGCCTGCCGATGTGGCATACGGGTCCACCTGCGTGACGGGCAGCTCAGATACATAGACGGCAATCCCGACCACCCTGTCAATCGCGGCGTGCTGTGCGCGAAAGGATCCGCCGGGATCATGCAGCAAAATTCTCCGGCAAAGCTGTCCAAGCCCCTCAAACGCACAGGTCCCCGCGGCAGCGGCGAGTTTGTTGAAATCGAGTGGGATGAGGCCATGGATCTGGCTGCAAAATGGCTCGGAGATATTCGTAAGACTGATCCCCGCAAGCTCGCGTTTTTTACCGGTCGTGACCAAAGCCAGGCGTTGACCGGCTTCTGGGCGAGCCAGTTCGGCACGCCAAACTACGCCGCTCACGGCGGCTTTTGCAGTGTGAACATGGCCACGGCCGGGCTTTACACGATAGGCAGTTCATTCTGGGAATTCGGTGAGCCCGACTGGGACCAGACCAAATACCTGCTGATGTTTGGCGTAGCCGAAGATCACGATTCCAATCCGATCAAGATCGGACTCGGCAAGCTCGGCAAGCGCCCCGACGCGCGCTTTGTTTCCGTTAACCCGGTACGCACCGGATATTCAGGAATTGCGGACGAGTGGCTGGGCATCAAACCCGGCACGGACGGACTGTTTGTCATGGCGCTCATCCATGAGCTGCTGCGTACCGAAAAGGTTGATCTCGATTATCTCGTGCGCTACACCAACGCGCACTGGCTCGTGCGGCAGGCGCCAGGCGCCGACAACGACGGATTGTTTGTGCGCAATTCCGAAGGACAGCCGCTCGCCTGGGACCGCAGCAAAAACGCTTCGTGCAGCGCGCTGGAGGCGGGCATCGCGCCACAGCTGACCGGCGAAGTTGTGCTTCCGGACAGAACGCGCGCCAAACCGGCGTTCGCACTTATGGCCGAGCGTTATTTGAGCGCCGAATACGCGCCCGATCGCGCGGCTGATCGCTGCGGCATCGACGCCGACACCATCCAACGCATTGCGCGCGAACTGGCCTACGCGGCCTTCGAGCAGGAAATCACGCTGGATATCGAATGGACAGACTGGGCGGGCCGCAAACACAACAAGATGATTGGTCGGCCGGTATCGATGCACGCGATGCGCGGCATCTCGGCACACTCCAACGGCTTCCATACCTGCCGTGCTATCCACATTCTGCAGATGCTGCTCGGCAGTATCGATTGCCCCGGCGGATTTCGCAGCAAGGCACCGTTTCCAAAGCCTTGCCCACCCGGGCTCAAACCCGCAGGCAAACCGGGCCAGGTCGTGGCCGGCGAAGTATTGCCCGGCCCTCCGCTGGGCTTCGTTCAAAGCCCGGAAGATCTGCTGGTCGATGCAGATGGACACCCGGCGCGTATTGACGGTGCGTACTCGTGGGATTACCCCCTCGCTTCGCACGGCCTCATGCACCTGGTGATCCGCAACGCCTGGGCGCAGGACCCGTACCCGATCGACACGCTGTTCATGTACATGGCGAACATGGGCTGGAACTCGTCGATGAACACGGCGAAAACCGTGGAGATGCTGACCGACGTTGACGAGGCCACCGGCGAGTACCGGATTCCGCATATCATTTATTCAGATGCTTTCGCGTCCGAGACCGTGTCGTACGCCGACCTTGTGCTGCCGGACACCACGTATCTGGAGCGCTTTGATTGCATCAGCCTGCTCGATCGACCCATCAGCACGACCGAGGGCCCGGCAGATGCCATTCGCCAGCCCGTTCTGACCCCCGATCGCGACGTGCGCCCTTTTCAGGATGTATTGATTGACCTCGGAGCGCGACTGAACCTGCCGCAGTTTGTTAACGAACAAGGGCAGGCTCGTTACCAAAACTATCCTGACTACCTCGTAAACCGCGAGGCTACACCAGGGGTTGGCTCACTGGGCGGCTGGCGCGGCGAAAACGCTGATCAGCACGGCCGCGGGGCTCCCAACGCGAATCAAATCGAACGGTATATCGAAAACCAGTGTTACTGGGAACATCACATTCCCGAAAACCAGCGCTACTTCAAGCATGCCAACAAAGACTATCTGGAATACGCGGCAGAACAGGGCTGGATTCCAAACAGCGACCAGATCACGCTGCAGATGTACAGCGAACCTCTGCAAACGTTTCGACTGGCGGGCCAGGGACACGGTCCAACGCCTGCTCCGGAAAAATATCGTGAACGACTGACGTCCTTTTTTGATCCGTTACCGATCTGGTATCAGCCGCTCGAGGAACAGCAGACCGACAGCACGGAGTTTCCGCTGCACGCGATTACCCAGCGCCCTATGGCCATGTATCACTCGTGGGGTTCGCAGAACGCGTGGCTGCGGCAGATTCACGGGTGGAACCGGCTTTACCTGCACAAAGACCTCGCTGCAGACATCGGCGTCGACGATGACGACTGGGTGTGGATAGAAAGTCACAACGGCAAAGTTCGCGGGCAGGTACGCACCATGAACGGGTGCAACCGGTCCACCGTATGGACCTGGAACGCCATTGGCAAACGCAAGGGTGCCTGGAACCTTGCAGAAGACGCCGAGGAGTCAACCAAAGGTATGCTGTTGAACGACCTGATCAGCGACCTGCTTCCCAATGGAAAAGTCGGAAACGCCGACCCGGTTACCGGGCAGGCTGCCTGGTTTGACCTGCGCGTGCGGCTGAGCAAGGCACCCGCTCCCGAAGCCTCCACAGAACCGGCGATCCCGCTGCCTCCCGGCGTTAAACAGCGACCCGCACTGCTGCGGTTTGGCCAACAGTTTTTATCGGCAGGCAACTGGCGAAAGCGAGCATCCAAATGACCGACCTCCCCGCATCAACGGCCAAAAAACTTGGCCTCGTGATCGATTTGAATGCCTGCGTTGGCTGCCACGCGTGCGCCGTGAGCTGCAAGGAATGGAACACAGGCGGCTATTCTGCGCCCCTGACCGACCAGAATCCCTACGGCGCCAAACCGGATGGCGTGTGGTTTAACCGCGTTCATACGTACGAGCTCGACAACGGTAAATCCGGCGGCCGAACGGTTAACTTTCCGCGCGCGTGTCTGCACTGCGAAACCCCTGCCTGCGTCACTGTGTGCCCAACCGGTGCGTCCTTCAAACGCGAGGAAGACGGCATCGTTCTGGTAAACCCCGACACCTGCATCGGCTGCAAGCTGTGTTCCTGGGCCTGCCCTTACGGCGCCCGCGAATACGATGAAGACGACGGCATCATGAAAAAGTGCACGCTGTGCGTCGATCGCATTTACAACCAGAATATCGAACCGGAGCG
>CAWUKD010000258.1:0-3546 GCA_963922815.1 uncultured Gammaproteobacteria bacterium | reverse complement strand
CGAATGGGTACCGGGAAGATCAATCAGTTCGACATTCGTGTGATCGACGTTTAGTGCGCCAACGTGTTTCTCCACCGTAACGCCAGGGTAGTTGCCAATACGCTGATGAAGACCGGTCAGCCGATTGAACAGCGTGCTCTTGCCGCAGTTGGGCGTGCCCACCACGGCGATGCTGGCGTCAATACGTCCGGCTACCCTGATCGAATCTGCGGGAATACGATGTTCTGTGAGTTTACTCACCGGCGGCCACGCGGGACACCGAGAAGAATCGGGCGTGCTCCTGGCGTAACGAAATGCTGCAGTTAAACAGTTGAAACTCCATTGGGTCACCGCCAATGGCAGAGCTTGTATGGGTTATTTCAGCGCCTTCGACGAGGCCCAGCACCATGAGTCGCAGTATCTGGGGATCGGTTGAATGCACGGCGTCGATGATGCCGCGTTCGCCAGGGTGCATGGTCGCCAGTGTTGGGTTGCTTGTTGTCATGGGCTGCTCTGAACCGCGAAACGCCAGACCACACTGACGGGGCGAAATGATAATAATTCTCATTAACTAAGGCAATAGCGGAAACTACGAGTGGTTCAGTGAATGGCAAATGATTAAGCATCGCTACGAACAGGATCCATTGTCTCTTGCAGGCCTTATTCATGACTTATTGGTGATTAACAGATGATCTGGCTTCTTCCTGCCGCTGTATTCTTGATTATCGTGGTGCTTTGCTTCTGGCGTCAGCTGGATCGCCGTCTGGAACGAGCCGCCTGGCAGTCGCTGCGCGCACTGTCGTCGCGCACCGCAGACGTGTTTGATCAGGAATGCATCAAGCCATTGCCAGAGGCGGCGCAGCGATACTTTCTTTACAGTATCCGGCCGGGTACGCCGTTGAAGAGGTCGGTTGAGCTGGAACTGTCAGGACAGATCGGCATGGGAGGCCCGTACAGTCCTTCCTACCGACCGATGGAGGCCAGGCAAATTCTGGCGCCTCCGTTTGGTCTGGTCTGGTCGTTTCGATGCGGCGTGCTGGCAGGATCGGATGGTCTGACGCCGACGTTTTCATGGTCCCGCTTCTGGCTGTTGGGGTGTCTTCCGGTGGTGAGAGCCGGTCGGAACGAGGATCATCGGCGTTCCGCGTTTGGGCGAGTGATCGCGGAGGCCGCGTTCTGGGTGCCCGCGAGCCTGCTGCCGGGGCCATCGGTGCGGTGGGAGGAGGTTGATGACAACACCGCGCGCGCGGTGGTCAGTTTCTCAGGACTTGAGCAGTCGGTCGATATCACCGTTGCTGAAGATGGCCAGCCAACGCGCGTCGTGATTCAAAGGTGGAGCAACGAAAATCCAGATAAAACGTTTCGGGAGCAGCCTTTCGGAGGTTATCCAACCCGGTTCATGGAGTTCGGCGGATATCGTCTGGCAACCGTCGTAGAAGGCGGCAATCACATTGGCACCGATGCGTACTTTCCATTCTATAAGGCTCGTGTTGAGCGCGTACGCTTCCCCGACCACACCCGCTGACGCCATGGCTGAAGTTGGTTTCATACCCGGGTTTCAGATAGTCTCTGAGACAAGCGGCAGCCAGGCTGGTTTGGCGCCACTCTATCGGCAGCAATACGACAATCCGTTTTCCCGGCTGGAGGCCCATGAGCAGTTCATCAGACAAACGATGCGTCATTGTTGGTGGCAGTCACGCGGGCATTGGTTGCGCTCAAAAGCTGAGGCGTCTGGGTTGGTCGGGATCCATTGTGGTTATCGGTGACGAGCCTCATCTTCCGTATCACCGTCCGCCGCTATCCAAGGACTATCTGAAAGGCACAAAAGACGGCGATTCAATTCGGCTTGGCAGCATTGGCAGCTACGAAAAAGCCGACATTGAGCTCCGGCGCGGCGTGCAGGTAATTTCAATCGACAGGGATCAACGTCGTGTACTCACGTCTGACGAGGCCGAATTGAGCTACAACACGCTGGTGCTCGCCACGGGCGCCAGGGCAAGGGAGTTGCCGTTTGCACCGCGAACGCTGTCGGGCGTTTGCTATCTGCGCGACATGCACGATGTGGATCGCATTCGAAAACTGGCGGCCGCAGCCAAAAGGGCCGTTGTGATTGGCGGCGGTTACATCGGACTCGAAGCGGCGGCAACGATGAGAGGCCTCGGTCTTGAAGTGACCGTGGTTGAAGCGATGGACCGGGTGTTGCAGCGAGTAACGAGTGAGCCGGTATCCACCTTTTTTGCTCGCGTTCATGGTGAAGAAGGGGTAGATGTGCGTGAAGGCGAGCAGGTCTCCGGGCTGGCTGGCGTAAATCGCGTCGAGGCGGTTGAACTCGGATCAGGTATTCGATTGGATGCCGATCTGGTCGTGGTTGGCATCGGGGTGATCCCGAACACGGCGCTCGCAGAAGCGGCGGGCCTGCCGGTGGATAACGGCATTAGTGTCGATGCGTTTAATCGCACCGCGGACCCTGATATTTATGCGATCGGCGACTGTGCCAGTTTCGTGCACGGTTTGTACCAGCGTCAAATGCGACTTGAGTCAATCCAGAACGCAAATGATCACGGAATGACAGCGGCCAGGTCTATTACAGGAGCTCCGGAGCCGTATACGGCGCTGCCCTGGTTCTGGTCTGATCAATATGACGTCAAGCTTCAAATAGCCGGACTCTCGGAAGGCCACGACGACATGGTGATACGCGGTACCGCGGACGCCGGGCGAACGATGTCGGTTTTTTACCTGAAGGACGACAGACTGTTATCGGTCGACGCGATGAACAGTCCGCGAGACTTTCTGCATGGCAAGAAGCTGATTCTCGACAACGCCGTGATTGACCGTCAACTGCTGGTGGATCCGGACATTCCACTCAAGGAAACGGTCGTCAGCAGCTAGCAAGACCTGATGCGTTTTCCTATGTAGCTATATACTTCAGCAACTCAACGGACGTAAAAAACCCTACGTCACTGTCAGAGCCAATTGTAATCAGGAGATCGTCGATCGTGAGAGATTTTGCGCTGGAAACCTATTTTTCAACCTGGGAGTTCTCCGCCCGATTCCACATGACGGCCTCCGACGCACAGAGCGTATCGATTGAAGAGCTCATGAATCTGGCGGGCAAAACGGTTCATGATCTTGGTGATCTGCATCTGGGGTATACCGAAACCTGGGGCGCGCCTGATCTACGTGAGGCTATTGCGACCACCTATGACGACATGAGGCCCGAGAACGTGCTGTGTTTTGCCGGTGCGGAAGAGGGCGTCTACGCGGCTATGCGGGTATTGTTGTCCAAAGACGATCACGCCCTGGTGGTAGTGCCTAACTATCAGGCGGCGGAGACGGTGCCTCTGGATGTCTGCGAAGTGACGGGCGTACCGCTTATTGAAGAGGATCATTGGCGCCTGGATCTGGATCGATTAAAAGACGGGCTCAGGCCGAATACCAGGCTGGTGTCAGTATGTTTCCCGAATAACCCCACTGGCGCCGTACCGTCGCGCCAGGAGTTCGATGAGCTCATCGCCTTTTGTCGGGAAAACGATCTGTACCTGTTCAGTGATGAAGTGTATCGCCTGC
>CAWUKD010000257.1:0-3546 GCA_963922815.1 uncultured Gammaproteobacteria bacterium | reverse complement strand
CGCCTGCGCAAATGGGTCAGCTTTCACGGCATCAGCATCAATGTCAGGCCTGTCGCACCGAGACGAACCCAATTGGCCGACACTGACTTGGCCGAACCCATTCGACGCCTGTTCCTGCTCGTGTCCGGTTTCATATTCATACGTTCTTTGTTACACCGTCTGGTTCTTCGGTTTCAGGCTGACCTACATCTCAAGGAGATAACGTTTGATGTATTCGCCTGCAATCTCTGTCTTCCAGGCAGCGACACTCTGACATCTGCGCGTGGCAATTCGGGTTCCGAGTCGCGTCTTTTTCAGACACAGAATTTGCTGATTGATTTCTTCATCGATATCCAGCGCCACGCTTTCGGTGGGGGCCTCAGACCGGTCACCGCCCTGGTTCTGATCCACAGCTGTTTCCTGCAGCACAGCGTTTGCAAGCTCCGGATCGACATCGTAATTGCCGATAGCGTGTGCGCTGACGGTGAACAGGACGGCTGCAGATAGCAGCAACAGACTCTTTCTTTGAATGACCCGGTTCATGGGGTTCTCCCGATTCGTGATGTTAACGGGGTGCGAATTCTGTAACGCCCAGGGTTTCAGTATTCACCGGTTAACCACGACCACAAATGCAGGCAATGCGGGAACGGGATATTGCAGTTAGAGCTCGGCTGCCGGAATCCCGCTCCAGGATGCCCTGATTTCAGCCCTGATCTACGACACTCTACGTCGTATCTGGATTCGACCACAAGTGCCGACGCTGGTTCCACTTTTCGACGGAGCGATCTGGCTACCTTATATAATGTTGCCGAAAGCCACCGGGCTGGCCGGTATCAGGACGGCACCGCATCAAAAGGCGCCGTTACGCGCACGGCATCGTCCTCGATAGGGGCTGTGCCATGCCACAGAAACGACGGAAACAGCACCAGCATGCCGGCAGAGGGCTTTATCCAGCGCTCCGGCTCGAGCACCGGCCGGGTGCTGAATGGAGGCTCTGAAAACTTGATCCACCCGGAACGATCATCTTCATCAAGTTCGGGAACGCATACGTAGTACGCCGAGCTTATCCATCCTTCCGGATGCATATGGTTCACATGAAATCCGCCTCCTGTCAGACGCACAGACCAGCAACCGCTAAGTCGGTAGTCTCCGGTGTTTCTTTGACTCAACGGATGACCTGGATCGGCACCGACTGCCGCCATGTATGCACGAATAGGCGTATCCAGTGCAGCGAGATACGCGCGAATCACCGGATCATCAACGGTAGTCAGGTCTCTGGCGGTTTGTGTCCCCTGTCTTAGCGACTGGTCAATCGGCTGCGCTTCGAACACCTGCAGCCGATCGAGCGCTTCGAGCATAGCGCGGTTGAACTCACCGATATCGGCGTAGCCATCGGGAACAGGCAGATCAAACGCGCGGACATGGTGATTAATGTCCACAAGCTTCGTGTAGGCGCCCGGGTCGAGAATGCGCAGCGCCGTAGCTTCATAGGCTATCCACTGCTGTGCATTCGGCTGAAGTGCGCGCATCTTTCTGGCCTGCTCGAGCGCTGATGCGGCTTCGCCAGTCATTAACAGGGCGGATATCAGCGCCGTCATCCCGGCATCATTGACCGGCTCGCTCTCAACACAACGTCTGGCATAGTCGAGCGCGAGGTCGGCATTCTCAGCATCTATGCCGGCCTGGGCGGCAATGGCATTTTGTGCCGCGGTCAGCGAACGAGTGCCGGCAGCGGCGATAACGGTTTCGGGAGAAGCACCGCTCATGCGCAAAAGACTCATGGCCACAGTCGCCATGTCTGCAGTCGCAAACGGCGGGGTCAGCAGCGTATCAAATGCGTCACGATCACCCAGCATCCAGTAGAGTCGCGCCAATTCGCGCAAAGTCAGCGACGTCGGCTCTGCCGTGTGCGCTGCCAACAAGGATCGACGTGCCGTTTCCTCCTGACCGGCTTCGAGTGCCGCGCGACCATGCATGAAAAATACCGCGCTATCATCGGTTCTGACAGAAAGCAGCCGCTCAAATCTGGCCAGCGCCCGTTCGATTTCTCCGGATTCAAGTTCGGCAACCCCGAGTCCAAACTGGAAGCTGGTGTCTTCCGGCCGTGTGGAAAGCACAGAGGTGTAGTGTTCCTTCGCCGCCCGCCACTCACCGGCCAGTCTCAGCGCCCTGCCAAAAGTACGCTGCGCCGCAACAAAGTCCGGCTTCAGGGCCAGCGCATGGCTGAGACTCTCTATCGCCCCTTTCGCATCTTCAAGATCAAGCAGCAAAAGTGCTTGATTATTATAGATTTCATGGTTACCGGGTTCGTACTTAAGCGCCTGCCCCAGAAATCGTTTTGCGTCCTCGAAGTGCCCCAGCCGACGCTCAACAAGCCCCCTCAGATGCGCCGCCTGGCGGGGGTCACAGTCCAGCAGCAGGCGCCGGGCGTTGACGAAGTCCTGATTCTGAAACGCCTGAATCGCGAGGGCAAAAGTGTTGGTTTGATTACTCATCATGTCCCTTATTAACGTCTAAGCCTGTTGCCGATCCAGATATGTAGGATTTTTGCAACATTACCGCTATTATGCGCCCGGTAAGACCCTGTTTTGACCATCGCCGCACTAAAAAAGAACAGCCTCATTTCGGCAAAAAACCCGTAAAACTGTCGTTTTTTTGACCACCGGGGCCCGAGTTGTGTGTTTTTTGCTACAACCAGGATTGACATTTGGTTGCGCTGACGGTTAAATCCACTGACTTTCGCATGTTTACCACAAAACCAAATTGTGACCTATACGGGAATGAAATGGTTCGATAGTTACGGTTTACATCGATTTGTGTTTTTTTAGATCTCTTAGGGGAATTCAATGCCTACGAACAACAAGCTTAAAAATGCGGTGAAACTGGCGCTTGCAATGAGTTCAGGAGCACTTGCTCTGACTTATGCAAACACGGCAGTTGCACAGGATGGCGCGGATGAACTCGAAGAAGTGCTTGTAACGGGATCACGTATCCCGCGTAAAGACTTTACTTCGAATGCTCCGGTAGCCACCATCGACGCTGGTCAGATTGAAATGACCAACACGATCAACACCGAATCACTTCTGAACACTCTGCCACAGACAGTTCCAGGTCTGGACCGTACGTCCAACAACCCTGGTAACGGTACGGCTACTGTTGACCTTCGCGGTCTCGGTACCAACCGTACACTGGTTCTGATCAACGGTAGTCGTGTTGTACCAACCACCCTCGGCGGTACGGTTGACATCAACACCATTCCTAACGCACTGATCAAAGACATCGAAGTACTGACCGGCGGTGCATCCGCTGTGTACGGTTCTGACGCTGTTGCCGGTGTTGTTAACTTCATCCTGAAAGATGACTTTGAAGGCGCTGCCGTCAACGTCAGTCACGAAGTGACTCAGGAAGGCGACGCTTCACTGACCAGTGCTGACATCACCATTGGTGCCAACATTGCTGACGACCGCGGTAACGTGGTTTTCAACTTTGCTGTTACCGATCGTGACGATCTGTTCCAGGGCGATCGCGACTTTGCATTCTTTGCTCAGTTTGACAGCTCAGACGCTA
>CAWUKD010000256.1:0-3568 GCA_963922815.1 uncultured Gammaproteobacteria bacterium | reverse complement strand
AAGTTACATCAAATTTCGCCAAAAATCGCCGAATGCCGAATATTGCTTCTAGATATACGCGACAACAACTAAGACATTGTCTATATATTGATTGTTCGGAAAATACCAAATGCATCTAAGGCTTTCCCGGTGTTCTTGATCCAAAGACAAGGAAGTATCTTAGCCTGCCCTGTGTTTGGCCCTTATCAGACAGAAGGGTTCCCAAACGTGTTACTGAACAGGTTCCTGTAGCCACTTACGGGGATCGTCGTTCCAGGTGAGCATGCGGATTTGCCAACCGTCGGGGTTACGCACTGCGATCATGACGTAGTTGCCTTCGGGAATGGTTGTGCGGGTGCCTTCGTATTCCCAGGTGAGTCGTGAGCGGCCTCTTACGATGCCGACGTCGCCGTTTACGATGATTTCTTTTGCGACACGGTTCCAGGCGGGCACCACAGTGGGTGAGTATTCCGGATTGAACCAGAAGTTCCGGATTGCGTCGTGGCCTTTGATGGGTGCGTCACCGTGATGGGGTACGAGTGTGGCGTCTTCGGTAAACAGCGACATGACACCCTCGGGGTTGCCGGCTAGCCATTCGTTGGCATAGGACTGATCCAGCGCTCGTAGTGCAGCGACATCGGCCCGCTCGTCGTTTGGCTCGTTCGCTGGCATGGTGTGGCAGCCTGCCAGTGTCGCGGTGAGCAATACAGTAATTAGCGTTGGCCATTTTTTGGTTCGAGCATTGAATGTCATTGCGTTATTCCCGGTTCAGGCAGGGCTACTATTGTTGCATCTATTTAGTGGGTAATGCCAATGGGTAGTGGCCATGGGTGGTGGCCCAGGGCAGTGACATTCGGTAGTAACCCAGGGTAGTGAAATGAGTTGGCGGCATTGGGTGCCGCTGAATTGGGAAGTTAGTTTGAGATTGGGCCTTCGGTGGTGATGAGCTGCACCTGACCGAATGACGGTTTGAGTTTGGGCTTGGGCTTGGGCTTGCGCTTGCGGGTGATGGTAGAACGAGTACGTTCAATACTATTCAGTAATCGGCGTCGTGGAGACTCTGTCAATAAGAAAGGCCCCGGTTTTTGCCGGGGCCGTGTTTTTCAGTTTTAGATTGTGGGTCGGGACACCAGCCGGTCTGGCATTACTCTCCGGATGCTTTTGCGAGTGCCACTTTTTCGGCCATTTTCTTCCGAGGATCCAGTCCGAGTGAGCGGGCAATGATTTCTCGCATGATCTCGGATGATCCGGCGTAGATTCTGGATACGCGGGCGTCGGTGTACATTCTGGAGATGCGGTATTCATCCATGTAGCCCGCTCCGCCGTGGAGCTGCACGCATTCGTCCATGACGCGACCTTCGAGTTCGCTGCCAAAGAGTTTGATGCGAGCTACTTCATCGGCGGTGAGTTTGCCTTCGTTGAACTGCATGACGCTGTAGTCAAGAGCAATCTGGGCAATGTCAATCTCGGTGCGCATGTCGGCCATTTTGAATCGGTTGACCTGGAAGTCGGCCACGGTCTGGCCGAAGAGCTTGCGCTCCTGAATGTAGTCCATGGTGATGTCGAACGCGGCCTGTGCCGCCGACAGGTATCCGATGGCGCCCATGAGTCGCTCGTCGACCAAAAACTGCATGAGGTAGTAAAACCCTTTGGTCGGGTCGCCGAGCACGTTTTTTTTAGGCACTTTCACGTTGTCGAAAAAGAGCTCGGCCGTGTCCTGGCTTTTGAGGCCCATTTTTTCCAGATTGCGTCCTCGTGAAAAACCTTCCATGCCGCGCTCGACCAGAAACAGCCCAAGCGATCGCGAGCCGGGTTCTCCGGTGCGTGCGGCAACAATAACCACGTCGCTCAGGATGCCGTTCGAGATGTAGGTTTTTTGACCGTTCAGCACAAAGTGATCGCCTTTGTCGACGGCGTGCGTTTTGATGCCCGCCACATCGCTGCCGGTTCCCGGTTCGGTCATGGCAATGGCCAGAATGGTTTCGCCGCTGCAGCAGCCCGGGATAAAACGCTGCTTTTGCTCTTCGGTGCCAAGGCCCAGTATGTAGGGCGCAACCAGGCGGTTGTGCAGTCCGTAGAAAAATCCGGTGTCGCCGTATTTGGCGCCTTCTTCGGTGAGGATCTGCTCGAAGCGCATGTCGTCGATGCCGACACCACCGTATTTTTCATCGGCCTGCATCACCAGAAAGCCCTGCTCGCCGGCTTTGAGATACAGCTCGCGATCAACCATGCCCTGCTCGCGATACTTGTCGCGATTAGGCTCTACTTCCGCCTGGAAAAAGCGTCGGGCCGCGTCGCGGAAAATCTCGTGCTCTTCTTCAAAAATTACTCGTTTCATAATGCTCTCCGCGGTGTTCTAGCCTTTGAATACAGGCGTTCGTTTTTCAAGAAAGGCGGCAACGCCTTCAACATTGTCGGGTGACTCCAGCAGCTCGACCTGCTCTTCGGCTTCAAGATTGAAGGCGTCCTGCCAGGTGTTTTGCATGGCAAATCGCATCACGCGTTTGGTGGCGGCCAGCGTGAGCGGCGCGCGCTCGGCCAGCGACTGTGCCCAGGCCATCGCCTCTGTCATCAGTTCGTCCGGCGGCACCACTTTGTTAACCAGCCCGGTATCGAGCGCCATGTCGGCCGACATGCGCTGACCTTCTACGCTGATTTCGTACGCTTTTTTGTAACCCAGCCGGCGAGCCAGCTGCCAGTTGATGCCACCATCGGCTACCAGCGATATGGCCGCAAACGGCGATAGCAAAAACGCCTTTTCCGACATGATGGCCAGGTCGCAGTGAAGCGCATAGCCCAGCGCAATCCCGGCCGTGGCGCCGTTCAATACAGCGATGACCGGCTTGTCCATCTCGCCAATCAGTCTAAGGCTCGGCTGATATTCGTCTTTCAGCTGGTCTTCAACGTTCTGCCCTTCCGGCGGCATGCCGGCTTTGAGGTCGGCACCGGCGCTAAACGCTTTGCCAGCCCCGGTGAGCAGCACAACCCGAATCGACGCATCGTCAGCCGCAAGCTTTAGTGCCGCCCAGAGCTCGGCGCGCATGGGCGTGTTGAACGAGTTCAGCGCGTCGGGCCGGTTCAGCGTCACGGTGGCCACGGCGCCGTCCGTTTCGTAGCTCACCGCATCAAACTCCGAAGGGTTCGCGTTGCTCATGGTAAATGTGGTCATAGTCAGGCCGCCGATTGGGCTGCAGATGCAGCAGTTGGGTAATAGCTCCCGCCAGTAGCGGCAAGCTCTCGTAGTCCGGCCGGCACGGTAAAGCGCGGTCCGTGAAGTTTGGCCAGCTCGTCGCATTCGGCAACAAACTGCGCAAGACCTATGGTCTCGATGTAGGAGATCGTACCTCCGGTGTACGGCGGAAAACCCCAGCCAAAGATAGAACCGATATCACCGTCAGCCGGGTGGGTCAGAACACCCTCTTCCAGACAGCGCACAGTGTCGAGTGCCTGCACCGAAAACACGCGCTGTCTGATCTGTTCTGGCGTCGGCTGCTCGGCCGCGAGCGGAAAGTGCGTCGACAGTTCAGGCCACAGGTACTTCGGTCCGTCACTCGGGTACTCGTAGAACCCTTTGCCAAACCGCTTGCCG
>CAWUKD010000255.1:0-3579 GCA_963922815.1 uncultured Gammaproteobacteria bacterium | reverse complement strand
CAGAGAAAACGCCTGAATAAACTCAATCCTGATTGGGAAGTGATATACTGGACTAATGCGTATGATTTTAACTTTATAAAACCAAACTGTCCAGTATGATAAATAAAAACACCCTGCGTCGCGGCCGGCCCAAGTCGACCGAAAAACGGCGCCAGATCCTGACCTCCAGCGCTGAGCTATTCCTGTCGCATGGTTACGACAAGACCTCGATGGATGCAGTTGCCAACGACGCCGGGGTTTCCAAGCAAACGCTTTACAGTCACTTTGCCAACAAGGAAGAGCTCTTCAGGGCGTGCATTACCAGTAAAGTGGAAGATTACGGGCTAAACCTTTCATGGGCTGATCCGGACGCCCCTGCCGAGGACACGCTGACCCGGTTCGGGGTGCAGCTGCTGGAACTGTTTAATGACAAGAGCGTCATTGCAATGCACCGCCTGCTAATGGCGGAAAACACCAACCATCCTCAACTGTGCCAGACCTTCTACGAAGCCGGACCGCTGGCCACGAAACAGATGCTGGCGAAGTACCTTCAGGGACAGTGCGATCGCGGACGGATTGAACTCGACGATCCGTTTGAAGCCTCCGAGCTTCTCGTCTCCATCGTGGAACGCAATTTTCTCGCCAAGTTGTTGCTGGGCGTCGGCGATAGTCTGCCCCCGGCCGATACCGAGCCGTACGTTCGAAAACGGGTCAGATGGTTCCTGCGAGCAGCCAGACCCGGTCAGTAACGGGAATAACAGAATCCGGACATACCGAATTAACCGCTAGGTCTCGAGGACCGCTCCCTCGCCAGTGGACCAGATGGTGTTCATCAGGGTAAAGATCATGGCCGCAGTTGCCCCCCATATGCGTTGATCACTGTAGTGCCACTCCACCATCGGTACCTGGGTGCCTGCAAAGGTAATCTCTGTGTCAATGCGATGACGGGCATCCGCAAAATAGGTCAGCGGAACCGAGAACACGGTTTCGACTTCGGATCGGTCAGGCGTCAGAGTAAATCCGGGCTTTACCAGACCTACCACCGGATCAACGTCATAGGCACTAATGGTGTACATCCTTGGTAAGTGCCCGATAATCTCGATGAATTCCGGACCAATGCCGGTTTCTTCGTGCGTTTCGCGAAGAGCGGTCGTCTCGAGCGAGTCATCGCTTGATTCTTTTCGCCCGCCAGGAAAACTGACCTGACCGGGGTGATGTTTAAGGTGGGCGGCCCTCTGAGTCAGCAGCAGTTCCACGCCTCCCTGATCAACCACGAGCGGTATCAGCACGGCCGCGTCCACAAAGGATTCACCAGGCGCAATCAAGTCTTTTGCGCCATGCAAAATCCGCTGGTCCGACGTTTTCAGCTGTCCGCTGAAACGTTCTCTGAGGAATCTCTTATCCAATATTATTAGAGGCTTAGTAAGAATAGCTTATGTTATTTCTTACTGAATTCCGCCCTTCGTCAGTGCCGCCGGATCGAGTAATCGCTCCAGCTCCTCGCGGTCGAGACCTGTCGTTTCCAGAGCAACGTCCAGAATCGGACGCCCCTCTTTATATGCCTGCTTCGCCGTGGCCGCGCCAAGTTCGTATCCTATGACCGGGTTCAACGCGGTCACCAGAATAGGATTGCGCGCCAGTGCATCGGTCAGGTTGTTGTGATTGACGCTGAAGCCCTCAATGGCATCGTCGGCGAGCAGTCGGGAGATATTGGCGAGAATGTCGGTGCTCTGAAGCAGGTTGTGAGCAACAACTGGCAGCATGACGTTGAGCTGAAAATTTCCGGCCTGCCCTGCCACCGTGATGGTGGCATCGTTACCCATCACCTGGGCCGCGACCATACAGGTTGCCTCGGGGATAACCGGATTCACTTTACCCGGCATTATACTACTTCCGGGCTGCAGCGCCGGCAGCGCAATCTCGCCGATTCCGGCCAGTGGCCCGCTGTTCATCCAGCGCAGATCATTGGCGATTTTCATGAGCGCCGTCGCCAGCGCTTTGAGCTGTCCTGAAACCTCAACGGCCGTGTCCTGGCAACTCAGGCTCTCAAAATAGTTTGGACTGGTCACAAAGGGAATACCGGTTTCCGACGCCATGCCGGCAGCAAAGCGTTTACCGAACTCCGGATGTGCATTGATCCCGGTGCCGACGGCTGTACCTCCCTGCGCCAATCGATGCAGTCGGGTCAGCGAATCGGAAATGCGATCGCGTGCATTACGCACCTGTTGCGCCCAACCGCCCAATTCCTGCTCCAGACTCACCGGCATGGCGTCCATCAAATGGGTTCGCCCGGTCTTGACCGCGCTTTCCAGACTGCGCGCTTTGGCACTTATCACGGCGTCAAGGTGAGCCAGCGACGGTAACAATCGCTCGTGAATGGACAGCGCTGCGCTCACATGAATCGATGTGGGAATCACGTCGTTGCTGCTCTGCCCCATGTTCACATGATCATTCGGGTGTACCGCCAGACCGCTTTGTGCCGACGCAATATTGGCAATGACTTCGTTGGCATTCATATTGCTGCTGGTGCCCGATCCGGTCTGAAAGACGTCGATCGGAAAATGCTCGTCATACTGGCCCGCGGCAACGCCGGCGGCGGCGGACCTTATGGCCTTGACAAAAGGCTGTTCCAGCATTCCCAGCTCGCCGTTCACCGATGCGGCCGTTCCTTTTATCAACCCGAGCGCCCGAATGAAGTCGCGAGGCATGGTCATTCCGCTGACCGGGAAGTTGTTTACGGCACGCTGGGTCTGAGCGCCCCAATGAGCCTCGGCGGGTACATTCAACTCGCCCATGCTGTCTTTTTCGATACGAACATCTGACGCACTCATGCTAAATCCTTTGTAAAAGATACGGTTTCGCGTACAGGACGCCGAAATCCGGAACAGACTAAAAACTGCCATCCGAACACCGCCAGGTTTACGGCAGCGTTTTCCAAACAGATGCGATATTATCCCGAATTCTATCAGCTTTGGTACACGCCAGCATGAGCATTAAATCGCTTCCGGTCCTGACCGCACTCTCGCCAACCGACGGCCGTTATGCCAGCGCCGGCGACCCTCTTCGTCCGTACTTCAGCGAGTTTGGTCTCATACGCTATCGCGTGCTGGTTGAACTGAAATGGCTCGCCTTTATGGCTGAAAGCAGCGGTATTCCCGACTGCCACCCGCTGTCGGCTGCTCAGCTCGAATGCGTGAACCGGCTATCCACCGATTTTTCTCTGGACGATGCTCAGCGTGTGAAGGACATTGAGGCCACCACCAATCACGATGTCAAAGCCGTAGAGTACTTCCTCCGCGAGCAGCTTCAGGGCGCCGACCCGAATGGCGATCAGTCAAGGTTCATTCATTTCGCCTGTACGTCAGAAGACATCAACAATCTGTCTTACGCCCTGGCCGTCCGCGATGCCAACCGTGACGTCATCGTTCCAAGGCTAACCAGCCTGCATGCGGAACTGGCCAGGATCAGCGAACGCTACAGCGCCACGCCCATGCTATCTCGAACGCACGGCCAGACGGCCAGTCCGACGACGCTGGGCAAAGAGGTCAAGAACGTTGCGGCCAGGCTGGCGCGCCAGTTGAAGCACATTGAAGAAACTGA
>CAWUKD010000254.1:0-3693 GCA_963922815.1 uncultured Gammaproteobacteria bacterium | reverse complement strand
GGTATTGCGAGCAGATCGGCAATGGTTTTCTTGAACAATCCCGAAGTGATAAGGAGAAAGCCGTGTCGGGCATTTTCCCAGGTAGGAATCGGGAGCGAGTGAAATTGCGGCAATATCTGTCGTGCACGCAAGATTGGTCCGGCGACCAGTTGGGGGAAAAATGCGAGAGCCGTAGTAAATTGAGCGAGCCCGCGCCGCGGTTCCATGTCACCGCGATACACGTCAATTGTGTAGCTTAGGCTCTGGAACGTGTAGAACGAGATGCCGACTGGCAAGATCCATGACAGGGTCGGAAGGGATGCCTCCACACCGAACAGCAGTAAGAATTCACCGGCGGACTCAATGGCGAAGTCTGCGTATTTGAATAGCGCAAGAATGCCCAGGTTCATGACTACCGACAGCGTCAGGAAAAAGCGTTTTCGATGTTGCGGTGCACCGGCGATAGCCAGCGCGAGATAGTAGTCAATGATCGAACTGCCGACCAAAAGTGGAATGAACCGGTAGTTCCACGCGCCATAAAAGACCAGGCTGGCAACCAGCAAGAAATAGAGCCTGGGTTTTTTCTCGCCGAGAATTACACCGTAAATCAGCAGAAAAACAACAAAGAAAACGAAGAAAATCGGGGTGTTAAAAACCATGTCTACTATTTCTCGTTGTTATTGGCGGGGCTGCTGCATGCTCCGAAGAGCGCAGGCGCTTAATGTCTATGATGCGGCAACGCTGAAAAGGGTTACCAAAGACTCGTTCTAATTTCACGTTACTCGTTGGGTAAGCACTGGTTGTCGCAACTTTATTGCCAGAGCAATCTTTCCTTGTAACGTGTTAAATAGAGTGCATGCGCCTTGAGTTCAGCGTATTCGAGAGGAAAAGATCTGACATGAAAAGAAAAACAACCATTGTTCGAGGGGTCGTGGCGGGTCTGTTCGTCTCCCTGCTGACACTGGCGGGTTGCGGCGCCAGAGACTTGCCAGACTTATTGGTGCCCGAAGAAGAAACGGCGTTCGCTGAATCTGTCCTGACTGAGCTTAGGAACGGAAACGTGGAATACGTTTTCGGCCTGCTGAAGGACGAACTGAAAGTGCAGGTGGATGAGGATCAGCTTACCAAGGTCGGCGAAACCTTTCACGAGGGCGAGCCTATGTCGGTAGAGATTATCGGTTCTCAGATTCGGGTGTTTAACGATGTCTGGACGGGTAACTTCACCTACGAGTTTGAATTTGAATCGGGCTGGAATATCGCCAACGTCGCGCTTGTGCGTACCGGGGACGACTATCAGGTTTACGGGCTCAACGTGCTTCGAACGGAGGCATCGCAAGCCGAAATCAACAAGTTTACGCTGGCTGAAAAATCACTCATACACTACGCGGTACTGACGCTGGCGGTCCTTATTCCAGTCTTTATTCTGGTAACTCTCATCGTGCTCGTCAGAACCCCAATCAAGCGGCGAAAATGGCTGTGGTTTCTCTTCGTCATGCTCGGTATCGGTACGCTGCAGTTAAACTGGACTACAGGGGCGATTGTATTCCAATTGCTGAACATTCAGCTGTTGGGCGTCAGTTTCATGGCGTTTGGGGCATCCGCCCCCTGGATTATTTCCGTGAGCCTGCCGTTTGGTGCCATCGTGTTCTGGACGCGAAGAGCAGAATTGATTGAGTCGGCGTCTGAAGTACAGGCTGATGAAGGCGATGGGGGTCAAAACTAAACCCAGGGGTGCAAAGTGCAAAGAGTGCAAAGGGGTCGGACCACTGCTTAAGCTGTAATAGCAGCGCCAGCGATCTTAGACCTATGATTTTCACTTCTTAGAACGTTATTTGGTTATCCAAAACACGTTCTAACGAAATTTCAACGCCGCCGGGATTCATGATTCGGTTGGATGAGGGACTCGCCTACTTAGGACGCGGTTTTATTGGGAGAATCGCGTTTTAAGGTACGAAAACCGTTGGTTTAAGGAATTTGGTGCGGTTATTGCAGTGTAATGGGTGGTCCGACCCCACTGCACAAGACTTAACGAGGAGATCGGCTAATGCAAATACACTATCTTGAAATTGTCAGTTACGACGTGGACGCCATCTGTGAAAGCTATGCCAAACAGCATGATGTTACGTTCAGTGACCCGGAGCCGCGGCTTGGCAATGCGCGTACGGCGCAGCTGCAAGACGGCGGGATGATTGGCGTTCGTGCGCCGATGCATGAAGCGGAGGAAACAGTGGTGCGGCCCTATCTCCTTGTCGATGACATTGACCAGGCGCTGGCGACGGCCGTTACACACGGGGGGCAAATCGCCCATCCATCAATGGAGCTACCGGGGCTCGGATACTTCGCTATTTACTTACAGGGCGGTATTCATCACGGTCTTTGGCAACGCTAGATTCTGTCTGATACCCGGTTGCAGGCGCTCGTCCGGGGCACGAAGAATTCAGTTGGATCGCGCCGAATATTAGAGCGTTGTAACAGTGTAACTGACGCATCAACGCGTCGTTTTACAGGCCCTACTGCGCGAACCTCAACGCTCGAACGTCTTCAATCACCGCGCATTCAAACACGGTGCTGCGTCAGAATTTCACGCGGCGATAACACAAGCAGTATGAATCGGTGCCTATCGTGTGCTTTGGTAGATCCGTATTTTCCTGACACCTAATCCCCCCCCGAAATCGGCGTGTGTATCCGGGAATTCACCTGTCCAGTGCTGCCGTTTCAGCGTAGTTCACCTAAGCGAATTACGTACAATCCACGACGTAATACGCGGTTCCGGTTTCGTAGAATGAATTGGGGATACAAGTTTTCCAATAAAAAACGGGGCACCAGCGTTATGTACCTACGACTCCTGATGATTGCGTGTGTCAGCGCAGGTTCGTTCATTGTGATGGGTGATGCGCATGCCCAGCAAGAAATCGAACAGGCACTTCGCCAACAGTCCGACACCCAGCAAGCCAGCGCGGCAGTTCAACAGCGCATCAATTCGCTTGATGACGCCACTCGGGAAATGCTCAACGAATACCGTCAGGCGCTGTCGCAGACGGCCGATCTGACGGCCTACAATCAGCAGCTGGACGGCCTGGTTGCTACGCAGCGCGTAGAGCTGGCGGACTACGAAAGACAGTTTCAGGAAATAGAAACCACGAAGCGACAGATTCTTCCCCTGATCATTCGTATGCTTGATGTCCTTGAAGAGTTTGTCGACATCGACATGCCGTTTTTGCCCATCGAACGCAGCATGCGCATACAGGCACTGCGGGAACTGATGGCGCGACCGGATGTGCCCACGTCGGAAAAGTATCGGCGCGTTGCCGAGGCGTACCAGGTCGAACTGGAATACGGTCACACCATTGAAAGCTACGAAGGCGAGATTGACGCTGGCGGAGATACACGTACCGTTGCCTTTCTTCGCTACGGGCGTCTCGGGCTCTATTACATGACGCTCGATGGTCTGGAAATCGCGCATTGGGATAAAGAGGCCGACGGCTGGGTCACCCTCGACGCAGATTTTCGACAATCGCTCGACCGTGCCATGCGCATCGCGAGGAAACAGCTGCCCCCGGATCTGACTCGACTGCCCATTCCTGCTCCGGAGGATCGCACATGATTCGTATCACTCACGTTACGGCGACCATCGCGATGGTTGTCAGCCTTGGTATCGCATCCAGTGCGAGTGCGACACCCGCTGAACTGGACGCGCTGGTAGACAAAGTCAGG
>CAWUKD010000253.1:0-3725 GCA_963922815.1 uncultured Gammaproteobacteria bacterium | reverse complement strand
CGATGTCCTTATCACTCCTGGTTCTACGGCCTGGATGGCGCCTTGAAACAAACGCCCCATCTTGAACTCGACAAATCTGCGTTTCCGCTGCATGAAGCCCAGCTGGAAACCTGGAACGGCTTCATGTTTGTGCGACTGGCGGATCAATCCAGCGCCGCCGACACTGAACCGCTCACCAAAACACTGGCGCCGATCACCGAACGCATCCATCGCTATGAACTCGACACGCTGGTCACAGCCCAAACCCTGCGCTACAGCGTAAACGCGAACTGGAAGGTCATTCTGGAAAACTACAACGAGTGCTATCACTGCGCTGGCGTGCACCCCGAGCTGTGCAAAATCGTGCCGGCGTTTCGCAGGAACGGCGGGGCCGATCTCGACTGGGACAAAGGCATCCCGCACAAGGATGGCGCCAATACGTTTACCGCCAGCGGCGTGACGCAGCGTGAACCGTTTCCGCAACTCAACCGGGATGAACAGGAACGGCACAAAGGCGAACTGGTGTACCCCAATCTCATGATCAGTCTCGCGATGGACCACGTGGCCGTGTTTACGCTGTGGCCGGAGTCCGAACACTCGACCCGTATCGACTGCGACTTTTTATTCCACCCGGATGAAGTGGCCAAAAGCACGTTCGATCCCGAGGATGCCGTCTCCTTTTGGGATCTGGTCAATCAGCAGGACTGGGCCATCTGCGAAAGCGTTCAGCGCGGCATGCGATCGAGCAAGTTTGAGCACGGCTACTACGCGCCGATGGAAGACTACAGTCTCGATATCCGCAATTACATCAAACGCCTGATGGGCGAAAAGCTGACAAAGGCCCCGCACAACGACTGACTTCCACAGCCAGCTCACGGCTAAGGCACATCCAGCATCCTTAGCGTCAGCGCCTCGGCGATATGACGCGTTTCTACGCGCTCTTCATCATCAAGATCGGCCACGGTCCTCGCTACCTTTAGCGCTCTGAACCAGGAGCGCGCCGACAGGGCTTTGCGCTCGGCGACTTCGCCCAGCAGCGCTCGCGCTTCTGCGGACACCAGCTCGTCGGTGCTGAGCTGGGCGGCCGATAAATCGCTGTTCACGACGCCACGCGCGTGCTGCCTTTCGCGTGCTGCCACCACCCGTTCTCGAATGGTCTCGCTGGAATCGGCAGGCGGACCGCCGCCCGCCAGAATGTCGGCCCCGGGTCGCTGCACCATCATATGCAGGTCAATGCGATCAAGCAGCGGGCCCGAAATCTTGCCCATGTATCTTGCGACCTGGCCCGGGCCACACACGCAGGGTTTACGATTGTCGTGGGCGTACCCGCACGGACACGGGTTCATCGCGGCTACGAGCTGGAAATGACTCGGATACACCATGCGCCCTGCGGCTCTTGCGATCATGACCTGCCGCTCTTCCAGCGGCTGGCGCAGCACTTCAAGCGATTTTCTTGAGTACTCGGGTAGCTCATCCATAAACAGGACGCCACAGTGCGCCAGAGAAATCTCGCCTGGAAGCGGCATGCGCCCGCCGCCCACGAGCGCAATGGCCGAGAGCGTGTGATGGGGCGCGCGAAACGTGGGGAGCTGCCAGGCTGCCGGGGTTCGCGTAACACCGGCCACGTCGTGCAGCATGGCGCTTTGCAAATACTGCTCTCGGGTCAGGTTGGGCAGGATGGTGGGCAATCGCCTGGCTAACATGCTCTTGCCGCTGCCGGGCGGTCCGATCATCAGTACGTGGTGCGCGCCTGCCGCCGCGATTTCCATGGCGCGACAGGCCAGAGGCTGACCGCGCACATCGGAAAAGTCCATCGTCACGTCGGCAACCGGTTCCTCACCGTGTGACGTCAGGCGTTCAAGGCCTGATTTGCCGTCGATAAACCCGGCCACTTCTACCAGCGTGTGAGCGCCAAGCAAACGAGGATTGCCCGCGCCGCGCGTGGCGTCCAGGCTCGAAGCAGGGATCACGGGCGTTATGCCGGAATTGAGAGTTGCAATGGCAATCGACAGCGCACCGCGCATGTGGCGCAACTCGCCGTTCAGCGACAGCTCACCGTAAAGCTCCACGTTGTCGAGCGACTCGGAGGAGATCTGGCCCGACGCGGCCAGAATGCCGATGGCGATGGACAGATCGAAATTGCCGCCCTCTTTGGGAACGTTGGCGGGCGCCAGGTTGACGGTAATGCGACTGACGGGAAACTCGAAGCCCGAATTTATCAGCGCAGAGCGAACCCGGTCTTTGCTCTCACGTACCGCCGTTTCCGGTACGCCCACCATGTAGAATCCCGGCAGGCCACCGGCAAGATGTACTTCAACGTGAACGCGAGGCGCCGTGATTCCGACGCGAGCCCGACAGTAGACGGCCGCAAACGACATGCTCGCACTCCTTGCGATTTTGGCATGATCGACGGTGTGTTCTGATCAAGGCCTGCTGACCACGAATCAGCTTCAAACACCGTCTGTGTTTCGGCAGTTTCTAACACCTTGCGTGCCAGGCGCTGCGTCCTGTGACAAACAGCGATTCTGGTCGCGCTTACTTTTTGGCGCTGGCTTCCAGTTCGGCCAGACGTTCGAGCAGTGTTTCGAGCTTGGCACGCGTTTTTCGTAACACCGCCGCCTGAACATCGAATTCTTCACGCGACACCAGGTTCATCTTTCCCAGCACCGAATGCAGCGCTCCCTTTACGTTAGTTTCCAGATCCTGCTGCATGGATTTGACACCGTCAGGCAGGCTCCCAATCAGGCGCTTGGCCAGATCATCAATCAGTTGCGGGTCCATACCCTGCTCCTTTCAATTAATCGTTTACGCGACTATCCCGCTCCTGACGTGATCAGGCCGCTGTAAAAGGCGTAATGCCTTCGGTCATCGAAGACATGCTGTATGTGCATGACATTCTTTGACAGTGTCTTAGTGTAACGCAGACCAGCCGTAAACCCCCGCAACAAATCGGGCGAAACACCAGGATTTATTGGTCCGCAATCGATGCGTTATGTCGTCTGTTTAGAGGGGCTCTAACAGGATCGTTAGCTGCCACGGAATCCGGAGGACTTTTTTCATGCTAAGTTTGTCTATTAAATGAACAACATCCACCCCCGGTGCCGCATGAGAACAACCGTACTTACCGCTCTGACTCTGATCGCGTTCGCAGCGAGTTGTGGTGGAGGCGGCGGTGGGACAACCACACCGCCACCCGGTGGGGGCAATCCTCCGGTCACCAGCGGCCTGACGGGCATCATTCAGGCCACGAGCCTGCCACCGCCAACAAACCTGAGCGCAACGCCCAGCGGACTCAAATCATTTATTGCCTTCGAATCCGGACACGTGCGCCCTCTCGCGCTAAGCGAAGACGGCCAGTCGCTGTATGCGGTCAACACGCCCGACAACCGCCTCGAAGTGTTCTCGATTAACCAGTCGACGCTGACGCTGACCCAGTCGATTCCCGTTGGCATGGAACCAGTAGCCGTGGCGACCAAAGGCTCGGAGGTCTGGGTCGTTAACCACCTGTCAGACAGCGTGAGCATCATCGATACGTCACTGGCGCCGGCCCGCGTGGTACGTACGCTGCTGGTCGGCGATGAACCCCGCGACATCGTGTTTGCCGGCCCTGACTTTGGCAGAGCGTTCATCACCACCGCGCACCGCGGACAAAACAGCCCCGTCGACCCCAGGCTGACTACCGCCGGCATCGGGCGTGCCGACGTCTGGGTTTTCGATCGAAACAATCCGCGTTCGCCAATGGGCGG
>CAWUKD010000252.1:0-3738 GCA_963922815.1 uncultured Gammaproteobacteria bacterium | reverse complement strand
AGGTGACGCTGACCAGGGACGAAGGCAATCGTCCATCAACGACGCTTGAAAATCTTCAGGGCCTGAACCCTGTTATCGAGGGCGGTACGATTACCGCGGGCAACGCGTCCCAGCTATCGGACGGGGCATCGGCCTGCGTGGTCATGGACCGGGCGCTGGCGGAGAAACGCAATCTTGAGCCGCTCGGCATATACCGGGGCATGACCGTTGTGGGTAACGCACCTGAAGAAATGGGCATTGGTCCGATCTATGCAATCCCCAAACTGCTGAAACTGCACGGCCTGACCATTGACGACATCGATCTGTGGGAACTCAACGAGGCGTTTGCTGTGCAGTGCCTCTATTGTCGGGATCACCTCGGTATCGATCCTGCGAAATACAACGTCAACGGCGGGGCCATTTCCATCGGGCATCCGTATGGCATGACCGGTGCCCGCACCGTGGGGCACATGTTGCTCGAAGGCAAGCGCCGTGGTGCTCGCTACGCGGTGTCGACGATGTGCGTGGGCGGCGGCATGGGAGCTGCTGCGCTGTTTGAAATTGCCTGATACTGAACCGCCCTGGTTTTCCTGCCGATCGATTTAGCCTGACTCGAATAAATCTGCTTATCTGTCAAAGCCTTGCCGCAGTTTGCAGCGTGTCGATGGTTGCGAGCACGCGCTCTTCCTGAGGCGACAGGCCCTCCCTCCTTCCTGGAAACCGATATCAGGACTGACTCCAGTGGATGCGCTGTGAGCCGGTTTTGGGGCTGATCCCGTATGTCTGAATAATGGAATGAAAAAGTCCACCACTATGCACATGCCGATACAGCTTTAAGGAGAAGAACATGCATTGGATGATCCGACGGGTAGCTATGCTACTACTTCTGGCCGCGACCGCTTCGGGGAGCGTTGCACTGGCCCAGGTTCCCCAGACTCTCAACTATCAGGGATATCTGACTGACGCGAGCGGACAAGCCTTGCTGGATTCGGTTGTTGTTGAGTTTTCGATCTATACCGTAGAGAGCGGCGGCTCACCGGTCTGGTCAGATTTTCAAAGCGTATTTCCGGACCAGGGACTGTTTTCGACGACGTTGGGTAACGCCGGCAATCCGTTTCCTGCGGGTATGTTTGATACGCCGCTATATCTGGGAATCAAAGTCAGCACGGACGATGAAATGACGCCGCGTACGGCGCTGACATCATCGGCCTATTCGCTAAAAGCACAGGATGCCGAAACTGTGGGAGGCCTCACGTCATTTGATCTTGATCAGTCGGGCGATGTGGCGAGTCTGAACAGCGGCCTCAGTGCCACCCAGGCAGACGTTGCATCGGTTCAGTCATCGGTCAGCTCTATTAACTCAGGCCTCGCTTCCGTGCAAAACGACGTTAACGTTCTGGATAGCGACGTAGCGGCAGTGGCCAGTGACATTCTGGGCCTGCAATCTGATGTGCAGACTGCGGAAGGGGACATCAACTCAATTCAGAGCACGCTGGCGACCAAGCAAAACACGGTAACCGGTAACTGCACAAGCGGATCATTCATGACTGGCGTAAACACCAACGGATCGGTGGACTGTCTTTCGGACAATACCGGCCCCTGGAGTTTTGACGGTGATGCGTATCTTCTGAACGGGACACGCGTTGGCCTTGGAACTACGGCTCCCGCCGCCATGATTCAAATCGACTCACCCGTTGACGTTGACCCGTTTCGTGCCCGGGTTGCGTCCTCAACCAAGCTGCGGGTACACCAGAATGGCAGCGTATCGGTCGGAACATCGAGTGCCGGTAGCGAGAACGGGTTGCATGTGTCGGGGCCGACGGGCATTGGCACCACCGCACCTAACGCCAAGCTGACCGTTGTCGACCCCAACTGGCAGATGCAGTTTTCCAATAACGGTACAGGCGGTACAAGCTGGTACGCAGGCGCCAGTGCGGATGCCTGGGCCGCAGGACCCGGCAAGTTTGTGCTGAATTCAACCAATAACTCGTCGGGGGCCGCCTTTGTCATTGACGCTGGCAAAAACGTGGGAATCTCGAACACTTCGCCGAGCACCAGGCTGCATATTGGGTCAGGATCGGACGTTACGCCTGCCGGAGGCGGCTACGTGACGGTGGGCAGCGACACGGGTACCAATATTGCGATCGACAACAATGAGATCATGGCGCGGTCAAATGGAACGGCGACGGCACTGGCGCTAAACGCCGAAGGTGGCGAAGTTCGAATCAATTCGGGAGGTTCACGTGACCACGACTCATTGGAAATCAGAGGTCGTGTCTATTTCGACAACGGGGGTAATAGCGGCATGCGGATGACCGGAACGACTTCGAACCCGACAAACGCTCTGTTTGAACCAACGGCGTTTGAAGAAGGCCTTGTCGGTGGCAGCACCAGCCCGTTCTGGCGCATTTACAGTCGCGAGTTCTACGCCCAAAACGCACTGCAGTATAAAACCTATTCCGACCGCTCTTTAAAATCGAATATTGTCAGAATCGACAGCGCACTTGAAAAAATCAAAGCACTTGAAGGCGTGAGCTACGCGTTATCAAAGTCTCCTCTGGGTGAGCGCAAACGACCATTGACGGCCGAAGAGCAGTTCGTTAACGACAACCAGGTTGGTTTTATTGCCCAGGATGTGGCCGAAGTGCTGCCGCAGCTGGTAACGGAAGATGAATTTACAGGACTCAAAACCGTTGCCTACATGGGCGTGATCCCCGTGCTCGTTGAGGCGCTCAAAGAGCAGCAGCAGCAAATTGAAGCGCAGCGCGCAGAGCTTGACGAGCTCAAAGCGCAGCTCAAATAGGAGTCGCGCAAACTTGCCAGTCTTTGGCAGCACCCCGTCACAGTGGATGTGACGGGGCTTTTTAATCAACGACTTCAAAAGAGACGTTTAATCGCTATACTGTTACTCTGCGCATGGTGTGGGGGACGCAGTGAGCGGTCAGGAGCAAATAACTCAGCTTTTACGGGCAGCGGCCGATGGTGATCGCGCAGCCAGCGATGAACTGTTTACTACGGTCTATCAGGAGCTTCGTAAAATCGCGCGCGCTCATCGCAATCGCTGGCAGGGTAATCCGACGCTCAATACGACGGCGCTCATCGGCGAGGCGTACCTCAAACTCGCCAAGAGTGATCTTGCGACCTACGAAAGCAGGACACACTTTTACGCCACAGCGTCCAAGGCCATGCGCCAGATTCTGATCAGCTACGCCGAACGTGCGGCAACGGCAAAAAGAGGCGGTGGCGCCGTCCACGTAACGCTATCCGAACTGGCGCTCGACGGTGGCGATACGCTCGACGATCTGCTGGTGATTAATGCACTGCTCGAAAAGCTCGAAGAAGAAAACCCCCGTCACGGAAGGTTGTTTGAATGCCGGGTATTCGGGGGCATGACCATAAAGGAAACCGCCACGGCGCTTGAAGTATCACCCGCTACCGTGAAACGTGACTGGACGCTGGTAAGCGCCTGGCTTTATCGAGAGACTCAGAGGGACCACCCCGTTTAGACAACCCGTTCAAAAGGAACAACGCGATGCTAATTTCTCCAAAGGCGGAACAATTGTTCAATGAAGCCCTGACGCTTTCGCCCAGCGAGCGCGAAGAGTGGCTCCAAAAAGCCTGCGGGAACAATCCGGAGTTGTTTGACGAAGTCAGTTCGCTGCTTACCGCCGCAAACGAATCGGAAGCCTACTTCAACAGTCTGTCCGATCGCGTCGGCCTGCCGGCTCTTGCAAACGCCGACGACACGGCCATTGCCGG
>CAWUKD010000251.1:0-3782 GCA_963922815.1 uncultured Gammaproteobacteria bacterium | reverse complement strand
TTTTAACGCGTTGATTGCTGAAACTGTTAGTGCCATTTGTGGGTAACTTCCTGTGTGGGCAAAACTCGATTGACGAGTTACCCTCATAGTTACCCACAAAATATAGCGGACATGCAAGGACAGCACTGTAAGTCATTGAAATAAAATTCGCGTAATTTACTGATTTTGTTGTTGTTTGTGGTCAGTACTGGACATTACAAGACAAGCTAATGGTGGCTATGGGTGGACTTGAACCACCGACCTCGAGATTATGAGTCCCGCGCTCTAACCAGCTGAGCTACATAGCCATGGTGCCTGGGCCGGACGGCCCGTTTGAGTGTTGCGATTCTGCGCACTCTACCGGCGAGTGTCAAGGTGCTTGGGGCCTTATTTAGACCTCTTTTTTGAAAATTTCCTCGCGCTTTGCGATGAGCTGGGCCCAGCGTTCGGCCTGGCTGGTCAGGCTATCGATGCGTTCCTGAAGTCCTTGTTTTACATTATCTTTCTCTTCCGCACTCTTTTGGGCTTCGAGCGCCTTGATGTCTTCCATGATCTTGGCGTGCCGGTCTTTTACTTCTTTGATCGATTCGGCCTTGGCGGCTTTGTCGAACACCACCGAATCCGAGGCGCGCTCTTCGAGCTCTTCTTGTCGGCCGAACACTTTGGCCGGCATGAACGTGCGCTCTGTGCGGTACTGGCGCTGATTCATGAAGGTCGGCGACACGATTTCAATGCCCGCATTGTGCAGTTGATCGATAACTTTGGCACGCAGTCTCGACCGCGTTGACAGCAGAATGCTCAGATCGCTCAGCATGCCGCTGATGCGATAGGTTACCGAAAAATCTCCCAGCGCTTTGATGTGCACGAAGGGCTTGTCCAGGCCGGCGCTTTCGGCCGCGGCCAGCAGGTTTGTCTCGATCACCTTGCGGTCGACGTCGTAACCCAGCGATAGCTCTGTGCTGATCAGCGTTCCGGATGGACGCAGTACGCGCATCGGGTTGGTCACCGTGTAAAGGTTGGGCAGCGTTACCAGATCGCGGTCTTCGGTTTGCACTTCAACGTGCAGCAGGTCCATTTCGGAGATGCGCCCGAAGTAGTCTCCGATGTGAACGTAATCGCCGGGCGAGCAGCACTTGATGGAACGCAGCATGGCACCGGCCATGACGTTACCGACAAAGGTGGTGGACGACAGTGCGATGACCGCACTGAGCAGGATACCGGTCAGGCTCAAGAGCTGGCCCCGGAGGGTGTCGTTAAACGGCAAAATAACCAGGAGTACGATCAGCGCGGCGAGCGCCAGACCGAGCGTCAGCAGCTGCACGCGATAGCTTGATCCGCCCGGCTCCTTGATACGCAAAGCGAGCATCTTGTGCAAAAAGTAGGCGCCGCCCAGAACAATGGCGATGTAAACAATGCTCTTGAGTCCGAGCAGTACAGTTTCCAAGAAACCTCTCCCTAAATTGGTTAAGCGCGGCGCGTCACAACGCGAGCATCACTTTTCCTGCGACGACAACGAAACGTCCGTGCCGATTACAGGCGGGCTTCGCACCCATTCAATCGAAATGCAGGATAGCGCGTAACTAAACGTTAAAGCGAAAGTGCATCACATCGCCTTCCTGCACAATGTACTCTTTCCCTTCAAGCCGCATCTTGCCGGCTTCTTTGGCACCCTTCTCGCCATTTCCGGCAATATAATCATCATACGCAATGACTTCGGCACGGATAAAGCCTTTTTCAAAATCCGTGTGGATCTCACCGGCGGCCTGCGGCGCCGTAGCGCCTACCTTGGTAGTCCAGGCTCTGACTTCTTTCACGCCTGCGGTAAAATACGTTTGCAGGCCAAGCAACGAGTAAGCCGCGCGAATCACACGATCCAGTCCTGGTTCGGTTTGACCAATGTCTTCCAGAAACGCAATCTTGTCTTCCTCGTCCAGCTGACTGATCTCGGCTTCAATTGACGCACAGATCGGCACAACCTGCGCCCCTTCGGCTTCGGCGTATGCCATCAGGGCATCGAGGTGCGGATTGTTCTCAAAACCGTCTTCGGACACGTTCGCGACATACATCGTGCGCTTGGCCGTCAGCAGATGATACGGGTACAGTACTTCGAGTTCGTTCTCATCAAGTTCCAGCGACCGCATGGGCAGCACCTGATCAAGATGCGCTTTGGCCTTTTCCAGCACTTCTTTTATGTACACGTCTTCTTTCTTGTTGGTCTTGGCATTGCGCACCGCTTTGGTCAGCGCTTTGTCAATACTTTCAAGATCGGCCAGCGCCAGCTCTGTGTTGATGGTTTCAATGTCGCTTAGCGGATCTATCCGGCCGGCAACATGAGTCACGTCGTCGTTTTCAAAACAGCGCACCACGTGAGCGATCGCATCTGTCTCACGAATGTTCGCGAGAAACTTGTTGCCGAGCCCTTCGCCTTTGGCCGCGCCTTCGACCAGTCCGGCGATATCCACAAACTCCACCGTGGTCGGCAGAATTTTTTGTGGCTCTACAATCGCGGCCAGCGCCTGCAGGCGAGGATCCGGTACCTGCACAATGCCGGTGTTCGGCTCAATCGTACAAAACGGATAGTTTTCGGCGGCAATTTCGCCCGCGGTCAGCGAATTGAACAGCGTGGACTTGCCCACATTGGGCAGTCCTACGATTCCACATTGAATGGCCATGTTGCGTTGTACTCCGAGGTCGCTTTTAAGCGACTAGTTTTTGTTTCGTTTTAAAAGGGCCATGAGCTGGTCTTTGAGACTGGCCCGTTCGACTGGCTGAGTGTCCGACGCGTCGGTCGATTCTCGCCGCGACGGCTTGGGCCTGGATGTCTTCACAGGCTTACGCGGCTTTTCAGTATTGCCCGGTTTGCCTGATGTCTTGCCGGACGACGCAGCGCCGGATTCAGAGGCGTCCGAGGCTTTCGCAGACTTTCGCTTGCGCGGAATGTCGTCGTCGCTTTTCGCTGGCTTCTTGTTGGTGGAGTGCAGCTGATGGGTCGCCTTTTGTAACCCGTCAGTCACCAGCACCGGCACCACATCAAGCGACTGATCAATTGTCGCCTCAATCAGTTCGGCTTCCTTGCGACCTGGCACGCCCAGAACGTAATTGACCACCAGCGATTTGTCGCCCGGATGGCCTACGCCGAGACGCAGCCGCACAAACCCGGCGCTTTCCTGTGCAATGATGTCGCGAATGCCGTTGTGGCCACCGTGACCGCCGCCAACTTTAAGCTTTACCTTGCCGGGCGGCAGATCAATTTCGTCGTAGGCCACCAGCACTTCGGATATTGGAATTTTGTAGTACCGGGCAACCGCGCGGACGGCTCGGCCGCTTTCGTTCATGTAGGTATCGGGTCGCAGCACACGCACATCGCGACCGCCGATGTCGAGCCGGCACAGATCGCCGTGAAACTTGTCCTGCCGGGTAAACGTTCCGCCGTGCCGGCGTACCAGTTCGTCCACAAACCAAAAGCCCGCGTTGTGTCGCGTCGCTTCGTATTTGCCGCCTGGATTACCCAGCCCAACAATTAATTGTATGTGTGTGTCACTCATGACTGCCTGCCAGGAATACCGCGGGTGTGTTGGTCTCGTTCGTGCTCCCGAATCCGCCCGCAATGTGTATCGATTACCTGCTAACGCTTAAAAACCACAGACCGGAACGAAATGAGCCGCTGCGCACGCGCAACGGCTCAAGTATCGCTAATGCGTAACTGCGCATCAATCCTCTGCGGCTTCCTCTTCACCATCAGCAGGAGCTTCTGGTGCAGCATCGGCAGGCTCAGGATCAACCACTTTCTTGGCTATGTGAAC
>CAWUKD010000250.1:0-3815 GCA_963922815.1 uncultured Gammaproteobacteria bacterium | reverse complement strand
GGCTGCTATCAGGGATTCGAAGTCAAGGCAGGTGCGGAGCAGGTAGGGCGACAAACGACCGTGAGCGTTGTGCAGGCCATTTTCCTGGTGTTGGTAACGGACGCCATATTCTCGGTAATCTTCAGCAAGCTGGGAATCTGACTATGGCTGAAGAAAAGGTCGAAAATCTGGTGGAAGTGCGTGACGTGATCACGCGTTTCGGCACCAAAGTGGTACATGACGGCGTGTCGTTTGATATCCGCCGAGGCGAAGTGTTTGCCGTTGTGGGCGGCAGCGGTAGCGGCAAGTCCACTATCATGCGGCACATGGTAATGCTGTCACAGCCCACGGCCGGATCGATCAAGGCATTCGATCAGGAAGTCACGGGTCTGGGTGAAATCGAATCACTGTCGTTGCGCAAGCGCATCGGGGTAATGTTCCAGTACGGGGCGCTGTTTTCCGATAAGTCCATTCTTGAAAACGTGGGTCTGCCGCTTCGTGAGCACACCAGTCTCGACAGCGACTTTATCGACGAGCTGGCGGTAATCAAGCTCAGGCTGTCGAATCTCGATGCGAGCGTTGCTCCGCTCATGCCTTCTCAGCTCAGCGGCGGCATGAAAAAGCGTGCGGCGCTTGCCCGTGCCATCGCACTGGATCCGGAGCTGCTGGTGCTCGATGAGCCTGGATCAGGTCTGGATCCGGTCAGCGCACGTGCGCTCGATGATTTGATTTTGCAGCTAAAAGAGCTGTTAGGGCTGACAATTGTTATGATTACACACGATATGAACTCGCTGTTGAATGTCGCCGATCGCGCCGTGTTCCTTGGGCGCAATATTGCTTTGGCGTGTGACACACCGGAAAAGCTGGCGAATTCAGAGTTCGAGGAAGTCGCCGAGTTTTTTGCTCCGGCCCGGCGGCAGTAAGCAGAACCGTCTCGCGGGGATGATTGCGGTTCTACAGGAATCATCATTGGTCGCTGTAGTCTGTTAGCCGAAGGTGGGGCGCAGTTGGTGTTGGTGCGGGACAAGGGGTTGAGCATGACAGGAGCGTTTGGCAAGGCAATGGGGATACCTGACACATGACACCAAGGTCGAGTTACGTATTAGTGGGCGTTTTCGTGCTGATGCTCGGAGCGGCCCTGATTGCCGGTTTGCTATGGCTCACCACAGGCGGACCGCCGCGCGACTACGCGGGATATCTTGTCTACATGACGGAGTCGGTTTCGGGGCTGAATGTCGATGCGGATGTTAAATACAAAGGCGTCAGCATTGGGCGGGTGAGCGAAGTAGGACTGGATCCCAACAACCCGGAGCGGGTTCGGATCGTGCTGCTGGTGCTTGAAGATACTCCGGTCAAGACCGATACGGTTGCGACTCTGGAGTTACAGGGAATTACCGGCATCGCCAATATTAACCTGACCGGCGGTTCGCGTGATGCGGGCCCACTGATCGAAACGGGCGATGAAGAGTATCCGATAATCGCAAGCCGACCCTCTCTGCTGATGCGGCTTGATGACAGCGTTTCAGAACTGTTCGCGAGTATCATCAACACCAGCGACCGCATGGGCAACCTGCTTAACGAGCAAAACCAGGACAGGATTGCGGCAACGCTGATCCATACGGAGGCGCTCACGGCCAACCTCAACGCGAGGGCGGAAGAACTCAACGCACTGCTGGAAAACGCGAACAGCCTGATTACAAAAGTCGACTCTGCAACGACCCGGTTACCCCAGCTGGTTGATCAGTTCACACGTACGGCCAGTGCTCTGGAATCGATGGCGCTTAATCTGGCTGAAGCCGGCGAAACCCTGCAGGCCACCAGCGCCGATCTGCAAAACACGGTTGCCAGCAGCGGTACGGATGTCAGAACCTTTACATCAAGCGCCTTGCCGCAGGCCAATCAGCTGATTCAGGAATTAAAAATTACGGCCGGCAATCTGCGCGCTGTGAGTGAGTCCTTGCAGGATGATCCTAGCCGGGTGTTGTTTGGTGGCCCTGCACCTGAAGCCGGACCGGGAGAGAAGTAATGTCAGTGAGTCGTCGTCTTGTTCGTATCATGGTTCTCGGCGTATCGATGGCGCTGCTCAGTTCCTGCGCGCTGCTGCCAACGTTTGGCAAAAAGAGCGAAATCAGGGAGCAGGTCTACACGCTCGACCCGGTTGTTGATGTAGCAGATGCCGATGGCGCCGTGTGTGGCAGTATCGCGCTGGGCGATGCCATCGCGGCTCCCGGATTTCGTTCATCGCGCATGGCCTACAGCACTGCGTCCTACGAAATCGATTACTTCGCCTACGCCCGTTGGGCGGATACGATTGCGCGCTTGCTGCGCCGCCCGCTGCAGCGCGGCTTTGAAGCACATGATGCCTTTCCGGAAGTGCTGTCGGCGCCCACGATTGCACCGACGCTGTTGCGCCTTGAGCTCAGTGACGTCAGTTTGATTCAACAGTTCGAGACACGTCAAAGCGAAAGCTCTACCGTAGAGCTTGGGGCTCACGTGCGACTGTTTGCACTCAATCCCAACCGCGTGCTCGCCACCAAAACCATTGTGCTGGCTGAACCCGCGGGAGGTACGCCGGCCGGGGGTGTAGGGGCGGCCAATGTACTGGCCGGGCGGCTGGTTAACGAGGTTTTATCGTTTGCTGCTGCGCACTGCCGTTCTGCTGAATAAGCGGAAGATTCCCTAAAAACCGGTTGAGCCCTGTTGACGTATTGCGTCGGTCAGGTGTACCGCGTATAAATTAAAGACTTATCACGTGCTATGGAGCGCACTATGGGGCTTGGGAAAGCGCTAAAAGACCTGATCCTGCCAAAAGAGATGGCCGAACAGCTCGCCGAAATTCCGCGTGCGCCCGGAGAGTTCTCGCGTGATCCCTGGGGTATGGATAAAGAACGTTCGTGGCTGAGCTTTGCGGTGAGCAAGCGGCTGTACGACGACTATTTTCGGGTGCAGGCAAACGGGCTTGAAAATGTACCCACGAAAGGGCGTCTGCTGGTCATTGCCAATCACAGCGGTCAGCTGCCTATGGACGGGGTTTTGATCGGTATGGCGCTGTCTACCAATCCGCACGGGGCACGTGCGCCGCGGGCAATGATTGAACGCTTTTTTCCCACGGTTCCGTTTGTCGGCAATGCCATGAATCACATGGGTGCGGTTATTGGCGACCCCAAAAACTGCCAGCGAATGCTCGAGCATGAGGCGTGTATCGTGGTGTTTCCCGAGGGCATCCGTGGATCCGGCAAGCCTTATAAAGATCGCTACCAGCTGCAGCGGTTTGGTACAGGGTTTATGCACCTGGCCTTGAAGTACAACACACCGATACTGCCCGTTGGGGTGGTGGGTTGTGAAGAGACCATGCCCAGCGCGGGCAATGTAAAACCGCTCGCAAAAATGCTCGGTATTCCCTATTTTCCCATGGCGCTGCCTGTACCACTTCCCGCCCGGGTAACGCTTAATTTTGGCGAGCCCATGACGTTTGCAGGGTCTGTTGAAAGCGAGGAGGAGGTGGTCGAACACGTCGAGTCGGTTAAAACCCGCATTCGCGAACTGATCGATCTTGGCCTGTCGCAACGAACCAGTATTTACTGATGAGTACCACTGACAAGAAAAAAGCACGGACCAAAGCCGACAAGAAAACCGGCACGCGTGCCAGGCCGGCAAAGGACACGGCCGCGAAGACCAAAAAGCGTTCCGCCTCCAAAGCCAGATCTGCGTCGAAGAAAAAAACCGGCACACAAAAAGCGACGTCGGCGAAAAGACAGGCGACCGTGTTGGTCACCGGGGCCGCCGGATCGCTGGCGCGTCAGGTGATCAAGAGCCTGAAGAAAAAATACCGGATC
>CAWUKD010000249.1:0-3817 GCA_963922815.1 uncultured Gammaproteobacteria bacterium | reverse complement strand
CCGCCAAAGCGGCTTCCATCACCGATTGCATGTAGTTATCCGGTCCGCAGACGTACGCATGCTCACCTGATTCATAGCCTGCAACGAGCTGATTCAAGTCCGCTCGTGTTCCGCCACTTGAGTCATGGTGATACACGTTTGCCTTCCAGGCGACCTCACCCAGAAGATCGAGAAACCCGGCGCTGTCCTTGCTGTGATAGGAATAATGCAGCGAGAAACTGCCGTCTAGCGCATGGAGCCGATGGGCCATCGCCAGCATTGGTGTCACCCCAATGCCGCCGCCAAACAACCGGCTACGGGCTGCCGTCTCAATGAGCGGAAAGTGATTGACGGGCCGTGACACAAACACCACGCGCCCCTGCTCAAATACACGGTGCGCCAGATCAGACCCTCCGCGCCCTTTCGATTCGCGAAGCACCGCAATGTCGTAGTAACGGCGCTCGGCCGGATCGCTGCACAGCGAATACTGGCGGAAAAATTCCGGCGCGACGACAACGTCGATATGCGCTCCGGCGGTAAACTCAGGCAGCTCGCTGCCATCCTCGGCCGCGAGCCGATATCGCGTGACACCCGCGGTCATGCGATCGGCGGTAACAATCTTCATGCGCAACACCGGCGACTCACCTTCCGGCAGCTGATAACGATGCTGCGGTTCTTTAAGTTCGCCGTTTTTCAGGCGCCGCTGATACTCTGTCGGATCTTCCATGTCGCCGTAGGCTTTAATTCCTGCCTCTCTGTCCGCCGGAAACGGATACGGGTATGGATGTGGCGCCAAATGCGCGGGATAAACAGCGAGCGTTTGCTCTTCGTGTTTCAGGTTCAACTCCGGTTGCAGCTGTCGTTTATGCACCTTTGCACTGATCCTGTAAGCCCCGGTTTTCAAATCCCTGTCGTGATCGACCCACCATTTCTTAACCGGATTAATCTTGCCATGACCCAGCGTATCATCGAGCTTTGCAAGCCATGGCGCCAGCGTCGGAAGGTTGGACGCCGCCCAGCGAAACGGGGCTTCGGCAAACAAACCCTCAAGATTCCAGGGGCAGGTTTTCATGCATCGCCCGCACATGGAACCACCGTCGTTAGTCAGCCGGTAGGTCAGGCACTTCTGACTATCCGACTTCCATATCTCGTAACCGTTGAACATGGTCTTGGGTCCTGCCGTTATCGCACCGGACGGACACTCTCGCGCGCACTTGTTGCAGCTTTCGCAAAACTGCTGCAGGCCAAAGTCAATCGGATCGTCGTGATCAACCGGCATGTCGGTCGTCACCACGCCTGTTTTCAACCGCGGCCCGAGCAGCGGGTGCAGAATCACTTCGCCGATGCGACTGACTTCGCCAAGTCCGGACAGTAACGACAGCGGCGGCTGCAACACCTCGCCGTCGACCACAGAATGAACGCGCGCGCTATAGCCCAGCGAACGAATGTGCGCCGCGACAACACCGCCCAGTATTGAGTTACGCAAATACGCGCGCATGGACTGCGCGGCAGACAGCCAGTCGTCCCCCGAGCTGCCTTCAAGCGAATCGCGACCCTGATCAATCATCATGGTGACCGCGTTCTTGTGATACGGCACGATGGGATCGCCGCGCGCGTCGTGACTGTAGTATGCCCAGTCCGGACATCGACTCAGACCCACGGCATCGACCCCAAGAAAATAACAGGCGGCCCTGATGTTGTCGGCATTATGTTTCGGGTCCGTAGCGGACGCGTCGACGGTGTCGGCAACCTCTCCGTTTTGCAAAACGATAAACGCACCCAGCGCAGCACGTGACGCCCAGCCGGTCGCGTTCTTGCTCATCATGTGACCGCCAATCGTTGCATCCTGAACGCGTTTTCCAAAATCACCAAACTGCGCGCGCGGAAACATATCGGTACGTTTCGGAACGCGCGGCACGTTCGCTTCATCGATAAAGGTAGTGGGCGTTTTTACGCGCTTGATGTTTTCAAACGGCAATGCACCGTCGACAAAACGTCGCCTCGCGTAGGGTCGTGCCGTACCAGCGCTTCGTGCAGTACCCATTCCGATTTTGTAGGCCAACCCTGTCGCAGACGCATTCGGCGCAAGTGGCTTGTCGGGCTCGAGCGTGAGCGTGGTGGTCAATGCAGCCAAACCAAATTCCGAACCGACAAACGGATTCGAAATTACGTCGATTCCGTCGCGCTGCTGCACGTTAGCCAATCCTGCAGCAACGGCTAACACATTCAAGTCAACGTCGGACGTGGTGGCCGTGTGCGCGCGCGCCTCAAAACCAAGCAGTCGATAGTAGTTCGCGTAAACCGCGGCGGTTTCCGCCGCACGTAGCGCCGCTCTTTGTGGATTGGTACCAGCAATCCATTCACCACCCGGCTCAGCGGTGTCAGGCTCACGGGGATACTCGTAAAGAAAAACGACGGCGTGCGTGTGATGATCTATCGGCGTCTGCGGGGCGCGCACCGCTTCTTTTAACTGCGCCATTATCTGGTCGATTCCGGAGGCCAGCGCTTTGATCTGTGAATTTTCAAGAAGCCCGGCCAGCGCTTCGATGTCGTTGTTCGTAAAGGGTGTGGCCAAACGGGCTTCCGCAGGGATTTTACATATGCCAACGATTGCGGAGTCGTTGAAGTATCCGGCGCCTTTTATGTTTCGACTGCGCTCGATAGAATCATCGGGTAACTCTCCTTTGGCAGGATTTACTGTTCCTTCGCGAATAGTATCGAGCATGGCAATAAACAGTGCCATGGAATTTGACAGCTTAAGGGGATGTTGCGGATCGCGAAAAATAACAGGTGTCGCTGAAGGCACGCATCCAAGATCGACATGATCGACGCGAGATAATCGCTCATCAGGAAATGGGCCGAGATAGCCAGGCCGACGCTTGGTAGAAAAAAATTTCAAATCAGGACACCAATATGGAAAGCGTGGCTGTTTAACAACATCTAAAGAATATTAAACCACGCTAGATTTCGCATTACTACAGGCACAGCGATGCCCGAAATGCGTTAAGGGGAACACCACATGATCAGGAACACCGCAGCACTACTGCTTTGTGCAGGCGCTCTTTTCGCCGCAACTCACACCGGAGCGCAACTCTCGGATCCGATTCCCGAGTCGATCCCCTATGGTGCTCTGACGCTTCGGGTGGTTGACTGGGTGCAAATACCGAACAGCGACGGCGCTCCGGCACAGCTCAATGTGGCACTGCCAAGCCCCGATAATTCCGGTCGTGTGTTTGTTAACGACCAGCGCGGTTACTTGCACGTCATCCAGAACAATACGGTCAGCGAGTATTTTGACGTGTACGGCGTTCTGACTAACGCAAGCACTGAGTGGTTTTTCGGCACGGGACTGAACTCATTCGCGTTTCATCCGGATTTTGCCAATAACGGAAAGTTCTATACGGTGCATATGGAAGCACCTACCACCGGAACGCCCGACTTTATTCAGACCGAACATACCAATGTGCTTCGACACACTATTGTGACAGAGTGGACTGCGCTCGATCCGGCGGCCAACACGTTTAGCGGCAGCCACGTCGAGTTACTCCGCGTCGAGGCGCCTACGTACAACCACGCTATTCAGCAGATCGGTTTCAATCCAACGGCCGAACCCGGCGACGCCGACTATGGCATGCTTTACGTCACGCATGGTGACGGCGACGAACTACCCAGCGCTCGCGCCCAAAGCCTGAATTCTCTGCACGGCTCAATCCTGAGACTGGATACGGCCGGGAACAACAGTTCAAACGGTCGCTACGGCATACCCTCGGATAACCCGTTCGCGAATGATGGCAATCCGGATACGCTGGGCGAAATCTGGGCCTATGGGTTCCGCAAT
>CAWUKD010000248.1:0-3879 GCA_963922815.1 uncultured Gammaproteobacteria bacterium | reverse complement strand
ATGTACACAACCACTTCGCTCATCGGCTCATTGACGGGCTGGCGAGTGGTCAGTCGCAGCGATCCGGGGGAGATTTTGCGACTAAGGGAAAGCTGCACACCTCGTATGGGGGGCATGCCGGAGGCGGCCGCACCGGTTTGCATGCAGGTAGCCTCGAGGAATTCGCCAGGTTGGGCGTTAATTTGTACAACGGCATCAAGAGGTTCGCCCAGCGCACTGTTTATCTGAATACCCTGAAGCGACAGCGCATAGGACTGCGAGAAGATAAACAAGGAGCTAAACGCAGCCGTCCAGCCGAGTTCTCTCAGGCGTCGTGACATCCAATAGAGGCGAGACCCCAATGTTTGGTGGGTTTCGGCAGATTGTCTATTAAAATCAGATGTTTGTACGTTAGTTTTTGACTTTACCAACACTGTCGGTCGCATGTCCGGGCTCCGTATTAGAGGTCAACTGCTGCCGTTTTAACAATAACGCAGCTAGCGTGACCAGCGTTCTCGTATGTTGCAACGGAACCTCTTTAACAACAGTGACATGTGTCAAGGTTTTAACATATTAGGCCGCTTTTTCAGCCCTCTATGACGATCTCTTCGGGTCCTTGTACATAGAAACCCTGAATATACTGGAGGCCAATTTGCCATAATACGGCCATGGTGTTGGCGTCCTCAACGCGCTCAGCAACGGTGCTGATGTTCTTGCGCGTCGCGCCGTTTACAAAGTCTTTGACCTTCTGCTGAAGCCGCTTGTCCGTGGTGATGCCCTCCATCAGCGAGCCGTCGATCTTGATGAAGTCGGCCGGAATGTGTTCCAGAAGCTGCAGCGGGTGACTGCCGAGCCCAAAGTGCTCAATGGCGAAACAGCTGCCCATATCTGAGAGTTCTGTAGCCAGCTGTTTGACCGGTTTCAGATTGTTTTCGGCGTCGTTTTCCGTGACTTCGAAAATCATCAGGGACGGTTTGATGTCGGCCGCTTCAATCTGCTGCTTGATCCACTCGAACAGGGATGCGTCCAGTATTGACTCGACCGATAAACGAACGAAAATCCGACACGTCTGCTGCTGTTTGCAAAACCGGATCGCGGTCGCAATAACCCAGCGGTCGATCGTTTTCATCATGCCGTGCCGTGCTGCTGCAGGCAGAAACTGGTTGGGCATGATTTCCCGGCCTTCTTCGTCAATCATGCGCACAAGCGCATCAAAGATATGTTCTGTCTGGTCGTTGAGGCTGGCAATCGGCTGATACACCAAACGGAAATTGTCGCGCATCAGAGCCGTCTTGATCTGCTGAACCTGTGACGTATCCCCGCGTCGATCTTCCGCCGCGGCTTTTTCAAGATCAGGGGCGCTCACCGTGTTGCCGCCTTCTTTGAGACCGAGCTGGTAGGCCTTTTGGGCACGGAGCACCAGATCGGCCACGTCTTCATCCGAAATCAGGTGTTTGGCAAGGCCCACCGTGCAGCTGACCGAGATCGACTTGTCGCCCACTTCAAACAGCTTATCGTTGATGGTTGCGTTCAGGTTTTCTGCCCACGCAATCGCATCGCGCAGAGTCCCGCGGGACATCAGTATCATGAACAGGTCGCCGCCGAACTGTCCGTAAAGGTCGTCTTTGCGCACGTGTTCCTGCAGAATTTTGGCAAATTCCAGGAGCAAATCATCGCTGGAAATCGGGCCGATCTGTTCCCGTACCTTGTGAATATTGTCGGGCTTCACATACGCGAGCACCCTCAGGCCGCCTTTCGACGGCTCCGCCAGGCGATTCTCAATTTCGGTCAGAAATCGCTGGCGCCGGTAAAAACCGGTTAACGGGTGATGGGCGCTTCCATCAACAATCTGTTTAGGCGTTTCGTCGGTCTTCGCGGTATCGATTTCCACACTGATGCGTACACACGGTTCGTCATCGAACAGGCCGCGTTCCAGCTGTATCTTGGTGGCCGTAAGTCCGTCGTCGGCCCGGCACATTTTCAGTTCGAGCGTATGGCCGCTCCAGTTCCCCTGGGTACAGGCCGACAGGGCGCCTTTTACCGTGAGGTGATCATCTTCGCCAAACACGTCCAGTGCCGGAGTACCGACCATGTCGGAATCGCCGTCGTAGCCCATCAATTCGAGCCATGCCGGATTGGCATCAACAATAATGCCTTCCTGAATGTGGAGAAGCGCGTCCGGCGAATCCTTGACCAGAGCCTCGAGCTGTCGCTCCAGCTGCACAGCCGATTCCTGCATGTCCCGTAGTTCCCGGGACTGCCGGCAGCGTTCGATTTCACGTTTTGCCACGGACTGCAGGCGTGCGTGATTTCCGAGCGAAACGAGATCGTTTGCGCCGGCCTCCATCGCAGCTGCGATGCTCTCCTCGGACACGCGAGGCTGGATCACGATGATCGGCAGTTCGGGCTTGTGAGTGTCACGGGCCTGTACCGATAGCGTAAATCGCTCGTTTTCGAAGTCGTTCGTGAAAATAACCAGCAGCACAGGGTCAAGCTCCTGCATGGCAATCACCAGCTCTTTGGTGTCTGTCATGCCATGGCACTGGGCCATGGAGCCTGCGTTGCGCAACGTCTGTTTTATCGCCTCGGCGTCGTCGGGGCGATTACTGACAACAATGATGGGGTCGGCTTGATGGTCGGCCACTTAGCACTACCTCTATTAGCAGTCGCACAGTGTACCGATTGTCGGGCCCTTATGTCATGCTCCGTGATACGAACTGCGTCACGCTTTCGCTGTGAAGCCTCCTTTGATGCGGTGTAACCGGGCCCGGTATGCATGTATGATGTCAGGCCAACTGAAGATTAGCCCTATGAGCGATGACGTAAATGGCCACATTTAGCACCAATGAATTCAAGTCCGGACTCAAAATTATCCAGGATGGAGACCCATGCACGATCGTGGAGAATGAGTTTGTGAAGCCCGGGAAAGGCCAGGCCTTCAACCGGGTCAAGGTTCGTAATTTGAAAACCGGGCGGGTAGTCGACAAGACCTTCAAATCGGGCGAGTCCGTGGAGGCCGCAGACGTCATGGAAACGGACATGCAGTATCTCTACAACGACGGAGAATTCTGGCACTTCATGGAGCCGGATACCTATGAACAGCACGCCGCTGATGCGACGGCCGTCGGGGACGCGACCAAATGGCTGAAAGAAGAGGACGTGTGTGTTGTGACTCTGTGGAACAACACGCCGTTGCTGGTTGCACCACCAAACTTTGTTGAGCTCAAGATTTCGGAAACCGATCCGGGTGTGCGAGGTGATACGGCTCAGGGTGGTGTTAAGCCCGCGACTCTTGAAACCGGTGCCGTAGTGCGAGTGCCGCTGTTTGTCGAAGAAGGCGAAATGATCAAGGTAGATACTCGTTCAGGTGAGTACGTCTCGCGCGTTAAGGACTGATTCGCCGGGCGTCCTGCTGATACCTGGACGGCCGTCGACGACAGCTCCCGACATCTGGTTGCCATCGTGACAACACTGCCCGAACTGCTGAAGCTCCGAATAAAGCTCGTGCGCGAAATTCGCGCCTTTTTTGAGCAGCGTGACGTTCTCGAAGCGACTACTCCGTTACTATCGCAAGCGGCCGTTACGGATCCCGCTATCGAGAGTTTTTCGGTTCACGTGGACGAAGACCAGACGCGCTATCTTCGAACCTCTCCCGAGTTTCCGCTCAAGCGACTGCTCGGCGCCGGCGCGCCGGATGTGTTTGAGCTGGGCCCTGTGTTCAGGAACGGTGAAATCGGGCGCCGGCACAATCCCGAGTTCATGCTCCTTGAATGGTATCGACTGGGTTTTAGCATGCAGCAGCTGATCAATGAGGTCATAGAGCTGCTCAAAACCGTGGGCAACGGTGTCTTCAGTCACTGCGCCGTTCGGCAAGTTCGCTACTATGAGTTGTTTGAACAG
>CAWUKD010000247.1:0-3935 GCA_963922815.1 uncultured Gammaproteobacteria bacterium | reverse complement strand
CTTTCCAGGCCGAGTTCCTGTCCCAGTTTGATTTCGGCGTCCCAGTAGGCGCCTTTAACCAGCCGTACGGACATGCGCCGTCCGGCCTTGCGACCTTGCTCTACCACCCAGCGACAGATTTCAATCCCGCGCTTCTGATAAGCCTGCAGGGCAATGCCGTACCCCTCCCAGTTCGCACACGCCGGCGAATGGAAAACACGCGCAATAACTTCCAGCGACAGTTCAAGGCGCGCCGCTTCTTCTGCATCGACACAAAAGCCGATATCGAATTCCCGCGCCTTCGTCGCCAGCTCTTCGAGCATTGGCACCATCTCGTGCAATACGCGCTTGCGGTGATGAAGGTCATAGCGCGGATGCAGCGCCGACAGCTTTACTGATATTCCAGGGGAGTCGAACGTATTTTTACCTTTCGATGCCTTGCTGTTACCAATGCGCTCTATCGCCGCCGAGTACGCGTTAAAATAACGGCGTGCGTCTTTGGCCGTCAGCGCCGCTTCTCCGAGCATGTCGAACGAATAGCGGTAGTCTCTGTTGCCCTTTTTCAATGAGCGTTTGAGCGCGTCATCAATATTGCGCCCCATAACAAACTGCTTGCCCATGATGCGCATGGCCTGGCGCATCGCGGTGCGTACCACCGGCTCTCCGGCTCTGGCAACCATCCTTTCAATGAAGGTGTCTGGATCGTCAATGGCCTCTTTGTCTGCGCCAAGTATCTGCCCGGTCAGCATCAGTCCCCACGTGGACGCGTTGACAAACATGGAACGATTGCCACCGAGGTGACCCTTCCAGTGACCGCTGCGCAGTTTGTCACGGATGAGCTTGTCGGCCGTATCTCCGTCTGGCACCCGCAACAGCGCCTCAGCAAGACACATCAATACGATGCCTTCCTGTGACGACAAGTCGTATTCCTGCAGAAACGCATCGAGGCCCCCGGCTTTCTTGCGGTTGGCTCGCACGCTGTGAACCAGCTGAGTCGCCATGGCCTGGACGCGCGCCCCGGCCGCCGGCTCGAGCGTCGCCAGCTCCAGCAGTCGCTCCACACACCGGGTTTCGTCACCCAGATAAAGCTGATTGATCGTGTCACTCAGCGGCGCCAGGTCTCGTTCTGAGGCGTTCACCAGAAATTCGACATTCATCGACATAGGAGGGTCCTTATAACGGTTCGAATCGTGATCATTAAAGCAGTGACAATCCTTTTACCGCCCTGAGATCGAAAAGACAACCATTCAGCAGGATTACTGATTGTCCCGGATAAAGCGGATGATTTTACGGCGGGATTTCTTGTCGGGACGGCGGTCAGGTCCAGAGGAACTGGCCGCACCGATACGCTGCTGTTCGGCCTGTTCTTCACGCGCATTCCGGCTGCTTTCTGTCTCGCTGTACCAGGTTGATGCGATCGATGCTGCAGCACGGCGAGTGCTCAGCTCAAGCACCACTACTTCCATATTCAGGGTCCCGCGCCGGACGCTGAGAACATCGTCCACTTTCACCGCGTGTGCCGGTTTGGCACGGGCGCCGTTGACCAGAACCCGACCGGTTTTGATCATGGTGGCCGATAGCCCCCGCGTTTTGTAAAACCGCGCCGCATGGAGCCACTGATCGAGCCTGACGCTCTTGGTGCCGGAGTCATTTTGACGCACAATACGCCACCCTGTCGGTGTTGCCTGATACACTTCGACGGTACTACAAAGGAGCGTTTAGTGACCACCGAATTCTTACAACGATTGCGCCGGCGCACGGCCGAACTCAAGAAATCAGGGCTGTTCAAGGCCGAGCGTCTAATCGAGTCGCCCCAGAGCGCCCGCATCCGCGTGGGTGATCGTGACGTACTCAATTTTTGCGCAAATAACTATCTGGGTCTTGCCAACCACCCGGACGTGGTGGCCGCCGCCAAGAAAGGACTCGACGACTACGGATTTGGGATGGCCTCGGTCCGGTTCATATGCGGCACCCAATCCATTCACAAAGAGCTGGAGGAACGCCTGTCGGCCTTTCTCGGAACCGAAGACACCATCTTGTACCCTTCCTGTTTTGACGCTAACGGCGGCCTGTTTGAGACGCTTCTGGGTGAAAAGGACGCCGTAGTCAGCGACAGCCTGAACCATGCCAGCATCATCGATGGGATTCGGCTGAGTAAGGCAAGAAGGCTGCGGTATCAGAACAACAATATGGAAGACCTGACGTCGAAACTTACCGACGCAGCCAGTTCGAACATGCGCATGATCGCGACCGACGGCGTATTTTCAATGGATGGCTCCATCGCCAAAATGGACGAAATCTGCGCGCTCGCGGAGAGCTCAAACTCTCTGGTGATGATGGATGATTGCCATGCCACAGGCTTCCTGGGAGACACCGGGAGAGGCACTCATGAATTTCACAATGTTATGGGTAAAGTAGACCTGATCACGGGCACTCTCGGCAAAGCACTCGGTGGCGGTGCCGGTGGTTACACCAGCGGCCGCAAAGAGCTGATTGGCTGGCTGCGGCAGCGCTCACGCCCCTATTTGTTTTCGAACACGGTGGCACCTCCATTAGTGGCCGCCGCGATCAAGGTCCTGGAGTTGCTCGAAAACGGCCACGACCTGCGCGCTAAACTGCAGGAAAATTCGCGGTATTTCCGTGAAGGCCTCGAGAAGGCAGGATTTACGTTACTGCCGGGTGAACATCCGATCATTCCAGTAATGCTGGGAGATGCATCACTGGCCACTAAAATGGCCGATGAACTGCTTGAACGCGGTATTTACGTCGTTGGTTTTGCTTATCCGGTAGTACCGGAAGGCCAGGCAAGAATACGCACGCAAATGTCGGCGGCGCACGAACGTGAACATCTGGATGAGGCCATCGCCGCTTTTACTGAAGTGGGTGAGTTACTGGGCGTGATTGGCGGCGATTGATGCCGTGCACCGGCATTTCTGGAAATTACAGTAAAAAGATTGTCGCTGGCGGAGCTGGCCACGAATGAAGACACGGGCGCCGGGAGAACCGGGCCCGCAGCGTGACGCCCGGGTAATCGGGACAAGAACGAGATAAACAGGAGCACACCGTGAAAGCACTGGTTAAAGCGCATGCCAAACCCGGAATCTGGATGCAGGATATTCCGGAACCCACGGTCGGACACAACGATGTTCTGATCGAAATTCACAAAACGGCCATATGTGGCACGGATATGCACATATTCAACTGGGACGAATGGGCACAGAAAACCATTCCCGTACCCATGGCTGTGGGACATGAATATGTTGGCAAGATTGTCGATATGGGTTCTGAAGTTCGCGGCTTTAGCCTCGGCGACCGGGTCTCGGGAGAGGGCCATCTGACATGCGGGTTTTGTCGCAATTGCAAAGCCGGAAGGCGACATTTGTGCCGCGCAACCGAAGGGGTTGGCGTGAATCGCGCAGGCAGTTTTGCCGAGTATCTTACGATTCCTGCCTCAAACGCGTTTTTGCTGCCCGACTCCATCAGCGACGACATGGCCTCGATACTTGATCCGCTTGGCAACGCCACTCACACCGCACTGTCGTTCGACCTTGTCGGCGAGGATGTGCTGATCACCGGTGCCGGGCCGATTGGCATTATGGCCGTCGCCATCGCGCGGCATGTGGGCGCGCGGCACATTGTCATCACCGATGTGAATGACTATCGCCTGATGCTGGCGGAAAAAATGGGTGCCACACGTGCCATCAACGTGACTCGTGATTCAGTAGCGGACGTTATGGACGATCTCGGCATGACCGAGGGCTTTGACGTCGGGCTCGAAATGTCGGGCAACGGCCAGGCCTTGCGCACTATTGTAGAATTGCTGCACCACGGTGGAAGCCTTGCCCTCCTCGGTATTCCGCCAAAGGACACAGCCATAGACTGGAATCAGGTGATCTTCAAGGGATTGGTAATAAAAGGTGTCTACGGTCGAGAGATGTTCGAAACCTGGTATAAAA
>CAWUKD010000246.1:0-3985 GCA_963922815.1 uncultured Gammaproteobacteria bacterium | reverse complement strand
GCGCGCATCGGTTTTTCCATCGCGCTGAGTACGTCACGAGGGGGATTGATGTTTTTAATCTCATAGCGCAGAACCTTCACGCCCCACGGATCAGACGCCTTATCGAGTTCTGCCACCACGTTTGCATTAATGGTGCCACGTTCCTCGAAGGTTCGATCGAGCTCAATTTTACCAATCTCACTACGCAAGGTGGTTTGCGCCAACTGCGAAATGGCGAACTCGTATTGCCCAATACCGTAGGACGCACGACGCGGATCGAGCACCTGAAGGTACAGCACGCCGTCTACTCCGACCTGCACGTTGTCTCGCGTAATACAGATCTGCTCATTAATGTCGGCAGCGCGCTCTTTTAAAGAGTGCTTGTACGCCACTTTGTCCAGAAACGGAAACAGGATATGAAAGCCTGCTCCCAGTGTGCGGCTGAATTTACCCAGACGCTCAACAACGTATGCGTTCTGCTGCGGTACGACCACGGCTGTTTTGGCTACAATCAGCAGAGCCAGGCCAGCGACGATAATGACCGCCAGTGTTCCGTTATCCATAATAAAACCTCTCGTTACTTACAAAAATTATGGGGCGTTTTTTTGTTTGGGGGCCACAGGCCTCTCAGTACACCACCCCGGCGACTGAATCCGAAAGAGGGCAACTGCCCTTGAGGATTATGCGTCGGTGCCGACGTAGAGGGTGAGTCCCTCTGAGCGCTGAATACGAACCCGTGAACCACCTTCCAGTGCAGCTGCACCTTCATTGACCACGGTCCATTTGGTACCGCGAAAGCTCACGCGACCGGTTTTACCCGCATCAAGGGTATCTTCAAGCGTCAGAAACGTACCTGCAACGCCTTCCGGGTAGCCTGGCTGATTGCCATGGACTTTCTCGTGAAGTGTCTTTCGAAATGTGACCATTGAGACCAGAGCCAGCGTGCCGAATGTGCCCCATTGTGCCCAGATTGGCATATCCAGCCCCAACCAGCCCAGCAAACCGACAATAACGGCTGAAAGACCGATGAACACCAGATAAAACTGTGCTTCAATGGCGAAAATCTCGGCTCCAAACAGTACCGCGCCCAAGATAACCCAATACCACCATTCCATAGACGTTCTCCGTTGTTAAGAGGCTCTATTATACTAAGTTGCGGTTTTTTAAGCAAAAATTTCGGAAGTCACTGGTAAATGGCAAGTTTTTTTCCACCGGATACCATCGATATTCTTAGATTGCACTGCAACATTCAGAGGCGGCCACAACCTTTCGCTTGGTTCCGGTCCAAAAAACACACACGCGTACTGACTCCACATAACCTGTAATCAATATCCTTAGTTTTTCGTAAATTTAGCCTGGAAGGTCAGGTTTGACCAATGAGTCCGTGCTTTGGTCGATCTGCGGGTCATAGGGCGCGGAAAGGAGCGATCCCGCCGTGCGGATACTCCACCGGCCACTCGAAGGAAGCCCCTCGTTTCTACATGCCGTCACGGCTTGCCGAGCGTTAGTCGCCCGTTTGCTGACTATTATTGTCTGTAAACGGGTGGATATCGCTATCCAGTTCATCGCCGACAAACAGGCGAAAAACGCCGTGCTGACGTTCCAGAACCCAACGTTTCATCATGTCGGCGATCGCGTGAGTAGCGAAGTCCAGTTGATCCAGCTCCGCAATTGGAACGTACTCGCCAATGTCGTTCGTCGTATTGTCATGCGCGTAGCATCGGTAGTAGGTCGAGTACTCGCCCCGCTTGTTTTCAAACACTGAGTACACCGGACCAAACTGCAGATCGATCCCGGATTGCTGCAGACGATCCCGGAGAATGAGGCGGGAGCCCGCCCTGCGCTGAATTTCTACTTCCGGAGGTCGCCACCCTTCGCTCGTGCGGGCCAACAACACCTGGTCTTTGTATTCGATAATGGCGCCGACATGAGATGCTCGTGACGCCCGTGGTAATTCAGCGGCGAACCGCTCAAGACCAAGACTGAAATATCCACCGTTGGCGTAGCCAAGCCCTGGCCGTTCATAAGTATCAAAGGCATCAACCCTCCCTATCAGGACCTGATGATCACCGGCACTGACGCGATTGTGAACCGAACAGGAAAATGACGCTGTCACTCCTTCAAATACGGGGCTACCCAGGCTGTCATCACGCCATTTAACGTGCGAAAAGCGATCTTCAACAGGCCGTGCAAAAACGTTAGCCACGTCCTGCTGATCCTCCGACAATATATTGATGGCGAAATGACTGCAGGCATCGAACGCGGGGAGACTGGTCAGAGCCTTTGAGGGGCACACGAGAACCAGAGGCGGATCCAGAGACACTGAAGTGAAGGAATTGGCCGTAAACCCAACAGGAACGCCATCGCCCGTATAGGTCGTAACCACGGTCACACCGGTCATGAATGTGCCGAACGCCTTACGCAGTTCAAGTTGAGAATGAGCGGTCATTTCGTGCTTCCGAATCAGGGCCTGAATCCAGTCAATGCGCTAATCTATCACCGACCGCCGGATTCGGTTAGCTGAATTTCGTTCAGGGCTATGTCGGCACGTTCGGACAACGGGATTTGAGGGCAATAACCCGAAACCACCGAGTGAGGACTTCCTGTGACGCAACTTTTGGTGAACATCGATTCAGATGACGGTACCCCAACATCCTGCTCAGGCAAACCCGAAAGATAGCCAGACAAACGTTCGAAATCCTCCGAGTCGATGAACAAATGGAAAAAACTGCGCAATACAATCGAACAAACACCTCCCGTGGATCTGTCGACCGGAATGGTCGCACTGAGTTGGTGCACGGGGCGTGCTCTCACACTCTTAAAAATCGCAAGATTCACGAATATATTGCCCGAAAAGTTCCCAAATATTGCTGACCCAAGCTCACTACGTATCATTCTCGAGCAATGCTTGCTGCAGCGCAATAGTGTAGACACTTGTCTACAATTAATACCCCCGGACCGGTGTTATGCTTACCGCCGATTAGACGCATATCGTCATCATTGTGCGCTTGATCAATAGACTGCCGCCTATGGGTAAGCAACTGTTTATCGGCGGCAGAGGGTTCTGGCAAAGATACGGCCGCGGATTCGTGCGACCGATTTCCTGCTACTGACAGAGTTTGCGATTTCGCAAGCCCCATCATCGAAACGATAACAAGAAGACGGATAATCCGTCGGTATGCCAAGTGGCCAATGACGCCATCCTTGCCTGCCTGCTGTCGGGAGTATTGACAGAGCAGCCAAAACGGATGCGGCCGATCAGTGAAACGGAAATTCTTCAGACATTGATTTTGGGGGGGGATCCAATCGGATTGCACGCGTCCTGGCGGTTGACGCAATTCGAGCCGGATAAAAGCATGGGACTGAGAAACCAGCACAGTACGCACAGACCATTGCCCGGCCAGTCGCAAGCCAGCGAAGCCATGGACTTGCCGCGACTCAGCAGCCACTACCCTTCGAGACTGAGCATCGCCCGCGTGATGACTCGCACCCTGATTGAGCAAAACTGGCGCATCACCCGGGCTTCGTGCAGCCTCGATGAACAAGGCGCCGGTGACATCATCTACACAGTCCAAACGCCTGACAGCAAGTTCAGCTTTGTCGTTTTTTCCAACCGGCTCAACCACGGATTACCCGGCGGAGACAGCGAGAACAACGCGTGGGATATTACGGCCGTACTGTGCGCAGGAAGTGTCGAGCCCGCCTATGTTGAACATTTGCGTAGCAACGTTGGCAACTCCTGCCGTGGTCGGTTGGACAGTCGATCATTCGTACTGGTAGGCGCACAGCAAAACTCACCCTTACTGGAGTCGGTGATACTGCATCTGGCCAGTGGCAGACAGCCGCCGGCCGAGCTGTTTGCCCGGGAAAGCTATCTGTATCGAATGACCACAGTTTACGGTGGTGGTCGACTGGGCATGAGTGATGCGCACAATCTGAAACTGAATCATCCCGAGTTCGCCAATCCGTTTTCCGCCGAAGTGTTTGCCTCGTTCATGCTCAGACA
>CAWUKD010000245.1:0-4013 GCA_963922815.1 uncultured Gammaproteobacteria bacterium | reverse complement strand
CGCGATGTTCAGTGCCAATTCGCGGCTGAAGCCGCTCCCACAGGTGGATTGTCCACCCTCTCATAGCGGCTGTTTTCGGAAGGTCTTGACTTCCCCTTACGGGACGCTCGGGCAACGGCTATTGGGAAATCAGACCGTCAGAGCGCGATCTGTTCGGACACCGTCCGCCGGATCAAGTACCGACTATTACAGCTTATGCCATGCTCGCTTTGAGCAGCTTCAGACCACGGCTTTCGATCTGGCGAATGCGTTCCGCCGACACGCCGTACTCGCCGGCCAGATCGGTCAGCGTTTCTTTGTCTTCGGTGAGCCAGCGGCGCTTGAGAATGTCTCGAGTGCGGTCGTCCAGCTCAGCCAGGGCCTGTACCAGCTGTTCGCTTTGGAAAGACTGTTCGTCTTCGATTTCCAGCGCCACCTGAGGGTCGGCGTCGGGAGCGGGCAGGTAGGTTTCAGGGCCGTAGCCGTCTGATTCGCCGGCGGCAGGAACGGCGTTGAACGACATGTCGGCGCTCGACATGCGCTTTTCCATTTCAACGACGTCTTTAACCGGTACGCCAAGGTCATCGGCGATCGCCTGGGTATCTTCGACCGACAGCCAGGACAGGTTTTTCTTTTTCTTGCGCAAATTGAAGAACAGTTTGCGCTGGGCTTTGGTGGTAGCCACTTTCACCATGCGCCAGTTGCGCAAGACAAATTCGTGAATCTCTGATCGAATCCAGTGCACGGCAAACGACACCAGGCGCACACCCACGGTTGGGTCAAAGCGCTTGACGGCCTTCATGAGGCCAACGTTACCTTCCTGGACGATATCGGCCAGATTAAGACCGTAGCCGGAGTAGCCGCGGGCAATGTGAACCACAAAACGCAAGTGACTGAACACCAGCTCTCGGGCTGCGTCCAGGTCGTCGTTGTCCCGATAGCGGGTAGCCAGCTCAACTTCTGTCTCGCGATCCAGAATAGGAATCTGGGTTACGGTCTGCAGGTAGGCATCAATGCTGCCTACGGGACCCGCAAGTACTTGATAGTTAGGCTGTAATACGACGGCGTTCGTCATTTCATTCTCCGTTGGCGGCGCATTTTAGCACTCCAAACTATAGAGTGCTAAATCGGCGACAGGTTCCCTATACGCTGTTATGAAAACACAAACAAAATCAATAATTTGTGAATTTCCCTTTTCCAGGCTACCGAAATCGGCGGCAGGGAAGCAGGTGTTTTTGGCGCGTTTACAGGACTTGGGGGCAAATTACCCGAGTACAAGGCCCCGAATCGGATCTGTTTCAGCCGGGCTCGATCTGGTTAATTTGTCGCGTCGCAGCAATAAAGGAGCCAATAACGCCCAGAAGCGTGGAAGCGCCCAGCAGCCAGGCCCACTGCCAGTCGCCAAGCCCACGCAGCGTGAAGTCGCTGCCATAGAGTCCGGCCACGCGTTGAACAGGCCCGCCCATGACGGACACGGCCAGAGTCACCAGCCCGGCCGCCAGCAGTCCGCCCATCAGGCCGTACCAGAATCCGGTGTACACGAACGGTCGGCGAATAAAGCCGTCGGTGCCGCCGACCAGTTTGGTCACCTCAATCTCGTCGCGGCGCTGCTGCACTTCCATCCGGATGGTATTGCCAACAATCACTAGTACGGCCAGGGCCAGCAGGAAGCCGGCCACCAGAACCGCGCGTCGCACGACTTCGAGTATGCCCTGAAACCGGGCTACCCATTCGGTGTCCAGCTGTACAAGATCCACGTTGGGTAGCTCGCCCAATGACGCTGCCAGAGCGCTCATCTGCTGCGGGTCATCGTCGATCCCGTTGGGGCGTACAATCAATGACGCCGGCAGCGGGTTGCTGTCGAGCGTTTCAATCGCACGTCCAAAACCCGATAGCGCCTTGAAATCCTCAATGGCCTGAGACGGAGTAATCAGCACAACCCCGTCGACCAACTCAAAGCCCTCGACGGTGTCGCGCAGTTGTTCGAGTTCGGCGTCGCTGGTTCCGGGCGTCACGTAAACCGAAAGGTCTATGGCGCTGGCCCATTCGCCGCTGATCAACCGCGCGTTTTGAACCAGCAAATGCAGTCCGGCGGGCAGGGCAAGCGCAATGCCAATAACGAGCAGCGTCATCAATGTCGCAAACGGCTGAGACAGCAGCCGTTTCATTGCGTTGCCTGCGGCTTCGCGGTGACCGCCGGCTACGACGCCCACCGACCCGTCGAAACGTTTGCGCGAGCCTTTCTTGACCGCTCCCCGGCCTGATGTGCTGGCAGTGGGTCTGCGGGTGCGTTTGGGTGCGCTAGACAACGAACGGATCTCCGCTGCTATCGGCTTCAGGAATCCTGCCGCCCAGAGTCGGGTCAGGTTCGACAAGCCGACCGCCGTCGAGTGTTATCAATCGCGGGTTAAACGCCTGAATGAGGTGGTGATCGTGGCTGGCCACCAGAACCGTTACGCCTACCTCGCTGAACCGCTGAAAGATCGACATGATCTCCATCGACAGATCGGGATCCAGATTGCCCGTAGGCTCATCGGCAATTAGCAGGGCCGGTTTGCGTACTACTGCTCGTGCAATACCTACGCGCTGCTGTTCGCCGGTCGACAGGGTATCGGGCATCGAGTGTTCTTTGTGCAGCAACCCGACCTGATCAAGCGCCGCGCGCACGCGCTTTTCGATCTGGTTTTTGGCGACGCCTGCGACCACGAGCGGCAGGGCTACATTGGAAAACACGTTGCGGTCGTACAACAGCTTGTGGTCCTGAAAGACCACGCCAACCTGACGGCGAAAAAACGGGATGCGCCCGTGAGAGGTGTTGGCTGTATTCTTGCCGTTAATAAAAACCTGTCCGCGGGTCGGGCGTTCAATCAGTGCGATGAGCTTGAGTAGCGTGCTTTTGCCGGCACCGGAATGTCCGGTCAAAAAGGCCATGTCACCGGCTTCCATGGAAAAGCTGACGCCGGCCAGGGCTTCCTGTCCGCCGGGGTAACGCTTGGTGACATTCTCGAATCGAATCACGAGGTGCTTTTTTCCGGACCTTTCAAAAGTGCGTCAACGTACTGCTCGGCGTCGAACGGCCCAAGATCGGCCGCCTGTTCGCCAATGCCAACGTAGCGAATGGGAATCTTCAGTTTCTCGGCAACGGCGATCAGTATTCCGCCTTTTGCCGTGCCGTCGAGCTTGGTGATTGTAATGCCGGTCAGCCCCACGGCTTCGTTGAACTGGGTCGCCTGGGCGAGGGCGTTTTGTCCGTTGCTGGCGTCGATCACGAGCATGACTTCATGCGGCGCGTCGGGGTCAATTCTGCCCAATACGCGTTTGATTTTACGCAGTTCGTCCATGAGTCCGTCCTGCGTGTGCAGGCGGCCTGCCGTGTCAGCGATCAGCACCTCAATGTCCCGGGAACTGGCGGCCTGAAACGCGTCGAAGACAACGGCGGCCGGGTCGGCGCCGGTGCTTTGGGCAATCACGGGTACGTTGTTGCGCTCGCCCCAGGTTTGCAATTGTTCGACCGCGGCGGCGCGGAAAGTGTCGCCGGCGGCCAGCATGACCGGTACGCCGTTTTCGCGAAAGCGACGCGCGAGCTTGCCGATGGTGGTGGTTTTACCCGCGCCGTTCACGCCAACCATAAGCAGCACAAACGGACCCTCCGCCCCACGCAGGCTCAAAGGCTTGTTGCAGGGTTCGAGAATGTCGAGCATCGCTTTTCTAAGCGCTGCGTAAAGGGCTTTACCGTTGTTGAGTTCGTTTCTGGAAATCTGGCCCTGAATGTCGCTCATGATGCGTTCGGTGGCTTCTACGCCCACATCGGCCATGAGCAGCCGGGTTTCCAGTTCTTCGAGCAGTTCGTCGTCGATGGTGCCGCCACCGAACAGGTCGCCAAGATCGGCCGTTAGCCAGGATTCGCCGCGATTCAGGCGGGCGCGCATCCGCGAGAAAAAGCCGCCTTTCTTTGCGGGTTTCCCGGTGGATTCGTCGGTTTTGGAAGCATCGGACATAAGTGGTTTTGCTGGCCTTTGTTGCCGTAAAAGAAT
>CAWUKD010000244.1:0-4017 GCA_963922815.1 uncultured Gammaproteobacteria bacterium | reverse complement strand
GTCAGGGGCAGGAGGCCAGTGCGCTGGGGCCTGGCTCGGTCAGATAAAGTCCGGTGAACAAGAAGACATCGGTGAAGTTGACAATGCCATCGCCGTCAATATCGGCATCTTTGTCAGTGGTTTGGAACGCGGCGGACAGCAGTGAGAAGTCCAGAAAGTTTGTCGCACAGTCGTTGTTAATATCCGCATCACACAAATTACCGAACCCGTCGTCATTGGCGTCGAGCTGATTGGCGTTGGCCACAAACGTACAGTTGTCGCTTGAATCGCCGACGCCGTCCGTGTCCGTATCTTCGATAGGGGTTGCGCCTGCAGCATAGATAATGCCGCCCAGAAGGTGGCCAACAAACAGTTCGTCGTTATAGCTGTCTACGGTATGCCCACCTGCTGAATACCAGGATCGTCCTCCGTCGTACTCGTGATACCAGATAACGGGATGGTCATCACCCATGTTTCCGCCGGTGTAGGTTGATTCATCAATCGTTGCCAGAACGTTCACATTCGCTCTGGGGTTGTCTTCAAAGTTGTACCATTCGTCGGTTCGGACCCACGGATTGTCCAGGCCCTGCATTGAAGGGTGGCCAGGGTCTTCAATGTTGATCGTCGCCTGCTGAATAGCCGGATGATTGCTGAAGTAGGCGCCGACCAGGTTGCCATACCAGGGCCAGTCGTATTCCGTGTCTGTAGCCGAATGGATGCCGACAAAACCGTTGCCGGCGCGAATGAACTCCTCGAAGGCCAGTTGCTGAGTGTCGTTGAGAATATTGCCGGTGGTCATCACGAAAACGACAGCATCATAGTTCGCAAGATCGGTGGAGTTGAACAGGCTCGCGTCGTTGCTGTCGTCTACGGTAAAGCCGTTCTGCTCGGCCGCCGTGCGAATGGCGGAAACGGCAAACGGTATGGACCCGTGTGTAAAGCCAATGGTTTTTGTGAACAGCAGGATTCTTTGTTCATCCTGAGCGCTGACGTGGGGCGACATGAGCAATGTCAGCACGCACAGCAGTAAGGTCAGGCGCCCTGAGCCGATCAGAGGTGTGTTCATGTTGGCTTCCCCGAAGCGATTACCGTTCTATTAATGAGATGTGAATCGACACTAGCATGCAATCCATGCCGGTGACATGTGGGCATATTGCAACGGCCTTTTTAGCTCGGGCGTGTCTGAAGCGGCCTGGGTACATGCCTGTTAACGATAGGTGCGAAGCAATTCGCAGTCCAGTGTATGGGTTATGTTCAATAGCAATTATGAAACTGCAGTTCGTTCGTAATCCTGCCAATGGTGCGGCGGGACTGTGACTTCGTGATGCGCCCAAGACAGGGGTCTGCACTGGTAATCTGTGACCGCGAAAGATCGGAAAAAGTAAAACAGAATTGCACTGTGTTCGAAAAACCCTAAGAGTCTGACAAGAACTTAAGACTCTATGTCAAATACCTGAGCGCGATGTTACTTAACTCCCTGTCGTAGAAATGAATTTACTCGTATCCATTGCTAAACCGTCGTTACATCTCTACACTGACTCCTACAATAAAAACACGGCATGTCGGTTTGCTGCCCAGACTGTCATGACCGAATCCAAATACTAATAAAAAACTGGATCAGGCCTTTTCCGCAATACGCGGGTCAATTACACAACGATTCCGAGCTGCACTCGTTCGGTCTGGAGGATAAGCGTGATATCAATTCTGTCTTTGCCCAATGATGGGCGGTCGATCAGGTACGGATTACTGTCGGCACTTTGTATTTCTCTTCTCATGGTATTGACGACGGGAACGGTAAAGGCCCAAAAGGCCGATAGTCTGGTTGTCAGTTCAGCACCTGCGGTTACCTCCGTACCGGCGCCGGACAGTTACGGCAAGCTGGCGGACAACGGTCTGTACATCGTGACGTTTGATACACCATCAATCGCCCGATACGCTGGCGGCATAGGTTCGTTAAAAGCCACCAGCCCTCGTGCCAAGGGTCAAACTTCAGTCGATGTAAAAAGCGATGAAGTCAAAGCTTATAACGGCTATCTGTCTCAGCAGCGCAACGACTTTAACGTGCGAGCACAGCGAGCCCTCAAGCGCAGTACCGAAGCCGTGTTCGATTATCGCTATGCCAAAAACGGTATGGCGATTCGATTGAGTGCTGACGAAGCAGACGCGATTGCCGCATTGCCAGGTGTCGCTTCGGTTGTACCTGACGTTTTGTACCCGATGAACACCGACAGTGGCCCAACGTTTATTGGAGCACCGTCAATCTGGGACGGCAGCGCCGTTCCGAACAGCATTGGTAGCCGCGGCGAAGGCATTATCATCGGAATTATTGATAGTGGTATTAACTCGGACCATCCGTCATTTGCCGAAGTGGGCGGCGACGGTTATGTGCACACGAACCCGTTTGGTAGTGGCAACTTTATTGGCCGATGTGGCCTGGCTCCGGGTAACGCACAGTATTTCGATGGCTGTAACAACAAGCTGATCGGTGCACATGACTTTGTTGACGCCGTGCAGACCCAGGAAGGTAATGACGGTCCGGAAGACGAAAACGGTCACGGCAGTCACACCGCCAGCACAGCCGGCGGCAATGTTGTTGATACCGTGTTCAATGCGCCTACGCTGAGCCTCAACCTCCAGATTTCGGGTGTGGCACCTCATGCCAATATCATTGCCTGTGACGCGTGTTATACCAATTCGGCAGGTCAGGGACTGTGTCCAGGCAGCGCAACATCGGCCTGCGTTAACCAGTTTATTATTGACGGCGTTGATGTAATCAACTATTCCATTGGTGGCGGTGTTAATCCGTGGTCTGATACCGTTTCTCAAGGCTTCCTGTCTGCAACTGATGCAGGTGTTTACGTTGCGGCATCAGCCGGTAACAGCGGGCCGGGCGCCTCGACGCTGGGTCACCAGGAGCCCTGGGTGTCTACTACCGGTGCGAGCACGCATGACAGCGGTGCACGTGGAAACGCACTGATCAATCTCTCAAGCGATCAGGGACCTCTGGCTGATATTAGCGGTCTGGGCGTATCCGCAGGTTACGGCCCGGCGGCCATTCGCTATGCCGGCGATTTTGCCAACCCGAATGATCCAGGTGGCGACCCTGCGCAGTGTCTCGAGCCGTTTCCTGCCGGTACCTTCAGTGGTGAAATTATCGTCTGTGATCGCGGTGAGATTGCCCGCGTGCAAAAAGGACAAAACGTTCTCGATGGCGGTGCGGGAGGCTTTGTACTCGCCAATACGCCTGCAGAGGGTGAATCCATTGTTGCCGACGGACATTTTCTGCCGGGCGTTCACATCGGCGTAAGCGATGGCGACGCACTGCGTGCGTGGCTGGCTTCCAACACCAATACCGTGGCGGAGATTACCGGCACACAGCCAACGTCTAACCCGGCCATTGGCGATATCATGGCGAGCTTTAGTTCGCGTGGGCCGAACTCAAATAATAATGTCATTAAACCCGATATTACCGGCCCGGGCGTAGGTATTTATGCAGCTGTAAACAACGGCGGTTCTCCTCCCGAGTATGGAACACTGTCCGGAACCTCAATGTCGAGCCCTCACAATGCGGGTTCCGGTGCGTTGCTGACTGCCGTGCAGCCGACGTGGAGTCCACATGAAATCAAGTCGGCCATTATGCTAACGGCCGTCAATGACGGAATTCGCAAAGAAGATGGCGTCACGCCAACGGACCCGTTTGACCGCGGCTCCGGGCGTATCGACCTGACTCGTGCGGCACGTACAGGACTGGTCATGGATGAGACCACCGCTAATTTCCAAAACGCCAATCCGGGATCCGGTGGTGACCCGCGAACCCTGAACCTGCCGAGCATGCAGGACGACGCCTGTGCGGGAACCTGTTCATGGACGCGTACATTCAAGTCCGTAGCTGATACCTCAACGACGTGGAACGCCAGTTCACCTGGCGCGAGCGGCCTGGGAATCACTATGTCGCCCTCGAGCTTTACGCTTGCTGCGGGTGCTGAACAGACCGTGACTATTACGGCGTTGACCGCAGGCGCGGCTAATCAGGCGTGG
>CAWUKD010000243.1:0-4120 GCA_963922815.1 uncultured Gammaproteobacteria bacterium | reverse complement strand
GCATAGGCCTGGTGAGCGTTCTTGACACGAAAAGCCATGCCGCAGGCGCTGGGTCCATGTTCCTGAGCAAAATAATAGGCGTGACTGTATTTCTCGTTGTTGATCACGAAATTGATGTCGCCCTGCCGCCAGAGCGTGACATCTTTAGAGCGATGCCTGGCCACCTCGGTGAAGCCCATCAATTTGAATGCAGGCTCCAGCACGCCGGGCTCCGGGGACGCGAATTCTACAAACTCGAAACCATCGAGCCCCATTGGGTTTTCAAACAAATCGGCCATAGCAGGACCCTCCAGTTCATGGTGCAATCAACCATTATGCCCGGAATGCGCGAACCTCGTGCCCGTACTGAGTGGCTGTGCTATCATTTTTGAAACTTTTGTCTCACCTAATTCCTTTTTTCGGAATATATGCCCAAATGAAGCTCAACAAAACGGACCGCCGACTCCTCAATGAACTGCAGCACGACACGACCCGGAATCAGACTGAACTGGCGGAGCTGGTCGGCATGTCACGCACTTCGTGCTGGCGGCGTATCCGGGAGTTTGAAGAAGCCGGCGTTATCGAACGCCAGGTTGCACTACTGAACCCGAAGAAAGCCGGTTTTAACCTGCAGGTCATGCTTCTGGTAGCCATGACCGAGCACACGGACATGAATCGCCAGTCATTTGAACATCACGTGTCCATGCTGCGGGAAGTTACCGAGTGTTATTCGGTGTCGGGGGACAGGGACTATGTGCTGCACGTTGTGGTTCCGGACATGGAACGCTACAACGATTTTCTGAATAACAGCATTCTCAAACACCCGACGGTGCGATCGGCCAGCTCCACGTTCGTGCTACGTCGGGTTAAATATTCAACGGTGCTGCCCATCGATCCCTAGCACTGTTCGAAGTCACCGGCGCATTCGGCGCTTCACGGACAGGGCCTGATCAGGCGAAGCCCGCCGGTCTCCAGTTTGCCATCATCGTGCGTCGTGCCGAGTTGAGTCGCTCACTCATTAGCACCGTAAACATCCGGTAGACCTGAAAGCCGAAAGCCGGGTCGGCTTCGCAGTGTTCCAGCACTTTGCGCCCATCAAACTCCAGCAGCCGGGCGTCTGACGTCGCGCGCGCCTGAAAATCCCATTCGTAGGGCTCGATCAGCCACGACCAACCGAGGATCTTGTTTGGACCCAGACTCTGGATTTCAAGCGTAGGGCCTGTCAGCGCAGGAACCTCAACCTGTACGCCGCCATCGAGCACAACGAAAAAAGTGTCGGCACGATCGCCCTGTACAAACACGGCCTCTCCCTTGGCGGCATGCCGTTCGCTTACGCATCCCGCCAGAAACTCAAGATGAGGCACTTCGAGTTTCTTAAAGAACGGATGTTTTTTCATGTATTCGAGAACGGTCACGTTACTCACGGGCAAGCCCTCCGGGCAGTCAATTGTAAGCGCCGGTTCAGGCCTGACCAGGCGCAGCACGAATCATCAGTGTACCGTCGTGCTCCGGTAGCTGCCATGTGGAAAACCGCAGGCGGCGGGTTCTGTCAGCTGCAGCTCTGACACCTGAAGTCGGCCTGAATCCACATGGCCCGCATCGCTCAGCGAATAACCGGTTTAGCCAGTGGCCACAACGTTGAGCCGGAGCGCATCGCCAAAACGATTGGCAATCAGCAGGAACACAATCGCCAGCGCAAACAGCTTGACCAGCAGTGGCGCGCAAAAGCGTACCCAGGCCCCGTACGGAATGCGACCCAGTGCGAGAGTTCCCATCACCAGGGCGCTGGTCGGAATGATCATATTGATAAACCCGTCACCAAACTGATAAGCCATCACGGCTACCTGCTGCGACACGCCGGTCAGGGAGGCCAGTGGCGACATGATGGGCATGGTTACAAAGGCCTGACCGCTGCCCGATGGAATAAACACGTTGCAAATGGTTTGCACGAGCAGCATGCCAATGGCGGCCACATCGGGGCCCGTACCTTCAAGCACGCTTGATATGGACTGCACCACGGAATCAATAATCTGACCGTCAACCAGTACCACTTCAATGGCGCGCGCAAAACCAATAATCAGCGCCGCCGCCGTCATCTCCGAAGCCCCTTTGATAAACGTACGGCTGGCGTGCCCCGGACTGAGTCCGCCGACAATCGCAGCAACAATACCGAGCGCGAGGAACACCGCGTTAAGTTCTGCGATATACCAACCCTTCAGGGCAACGCCGGCGACAAAGCCGACAATTGTAATCAGAAACGCCAGCAACACGGCGATACGGCGGGGACCCAGCGAGATGTCATCGGGTGCCTCAAAGCCATCCGTGTAGTCCACGTGCGACACTAGACTGGAGGACGGATCGCGCTGCACGCGCATCGCGTAGCGGTAAATGTGATGAAACGCGATGATCAGAAACCCGGCCAGCATCACAAGACGAAATTCCCAGCCTGATGTAAGCGGTACGCCGGCAATGTTCTGGGCAATTAATACGCCAAACGGATTAGTGCCCGCACACGCCCAGCCGATGCCGTAGGGCACCCACACCATGCCCATCGCCACAATGGAATCCATGCGCATCGCTAGCGACATGGATACGAGAATGGGTATGAGCGGCACGTACTCCTCGCCCATACCGATGGTGTACGAGCCGAGGCTGAACATGATCAGACAGCCGGCAATGAGTATCCACGGTTTCCCTCCCAGCCTGGCAACGGCCGAATGCAGCGCCGCGTCTATTGCTCCTGTCGCACGCAATATGGCGATCACTCCGCCTACCAGAAAAATCAGAAAGATGATTTCCTGTGCGGCCTCCAGTCCTTTGGATATCGCGAGCAGAAAATACCACGGAGGCAGCGACACTTCTTCGGCCGCAGCAACAGGCGCGTAGCTGTCGGCGACGACCATCGCGCGTGACGGGTTATCGGGATAGGGCACGCGCTCAAAGGTACCCTGCGGTACCACGTAGGTGAGAAGCTGCGCCACAATGACGATAGAGAAGATAAGCAGCAGCGAGTCCAGAGACCAGCCGGGATTTTTATTATGTGTCATGGGAAACTAGTTTACCCCAGCCTTGCGACTATTGGAGTACACCGAAACCCTAAAGTCTGAGTTGGACCGAAATTGGATTGTGGTCGGACGAAGACACCTGTCTGGTCTGGCTCTGCGCGACGCTAAGACCGCGGACAAAAATGTGATCAAGCGGCTGGCCGTAAAAACGCGTGCGATGATCGGCCTCCAGTGATATTGACGAAAAATCCAGCTCATCCACCATGCTGGCCACAATATCCATGCGTTTCTGACGCCACGTATTGAAGTCGCCGGACAAGATAGCCGGACCATTGTGCATAGCGACAATTGCGCGTATCTGATCCATCTGTTCACGATATCGAATCAGTCCCCAGCTGATATTAACCGCGTGCACGTTAACCACCAGTAGCGTCTGCCCGTGTCCGGCAAGACTGTATTCAGTAATGCTGGTTGCTTTGGGGGTTCTCAGCAGGGGCTCGGTATTGACGAAGTGGCACTCGCTGATCGGTTCGCTGGCGCTGTACGTGGCTACCCCCGTGGTTCTCGACCGTGTCGTAAAGCCACGGCTGAAAGACTCATGATTAATATCATCCAGGAAGTCGAATAGACCGAGGCGCTTGTCCACTTCCTGCAGAATTACCAGTTCCTTGCCCGAGGAAATCGATCGCAGATCCGTGTGCAGGCCGTCCATTGCACCCTTCTTGATGTTCCAGCTCAGCACATCGATCCTGCCCGGAGTCTGCGCATCAACCGGCTTGCCGCTCGACTGATTCAGCCTCGTCCCACACTCCTCGACGCTGGTCGCTACGGCCGGATTGAACTGAACCGCCTCGACATCGGTATAGCTGAGCACGCCGGCGCAGGCACCCAGCAGCAATACGGATGTCGTAAATAACACTGTGACCAGTTTTCTCTTCATGTCTTGCTGCAAATGCCTCTTTCGTGCAGGGTACGGGCCCGGATGGCAGGAATATCGTTGTTTAACATACTAACCATATCGGCAGTCGACGCCCGGAACCAATTCTCAAATGTGCGAATTTTTTACGCGCTCATCATCGAGAGGTATAAAATACAGGTTGTAAGACTCGTATAGGTACCTTTAGTTGCGACCCCGG
>CAWUKD010000242.1:0-4155 GCA_963922815.1 uncultured Gammaproteobacteria bacterium | reverse complement strand
ATGGCGCGCTAACTAAAAGGAAAGCAACGTGAATATAAGTATTTTTGGTCTGGGCTACGTAGGTGCTGTATCGCTGGCGTGTCTGGCACGCGACGGGCATACGGTTTACGGCGTGGATATTGATCAGACCAAACTTGACCTGATCGCAAGTGGCAAGCCACCGATCATTGAAGAGGGCATCCAGGAAACCATGGCAACAGCCGTCAACAGCGGCCGTGTCCATGTAACCCGGGACTGCGCTGAGGCCATGGAAGCGACTGAGCTGTCGTTTGTCTGTGTCGGAACGCCGTCCAAGAAAAACGGCGATCAGGACATGACCGCCATTTTGCGACTGTCGGAGCAGATCGGTGACGCCCTGCGCGTCAAAGACGGGTTCCACACCGTTGTGATCCGGTCGACCGTTCGTCCAGGAACGGTACTCAGTGCCATCGAGCCTTTGCTTGAAAAACATTCAGGCAAGAAGAGCGGTAAGGATTTCGGTCTGTGTTTTCAGCCGGAGTTTTTACGCGAAGGTACCTCCATCAAGGACTACGACAATCCGCCTATGACCATTGTGGGTTGCAATCACCCGGATTCAACAGCTCAGCTTGAAGCGTTGTTTGGGGAGCTTCCTGGCAAGTTCATCAGTACTGACGTCGGTACAGCCGAATGTGTTAAGTACGCCTGCAATGCGTTTCACGCATTAAAAGTCACGTTTGCCAACGAAATCGGTCGCGTGTCGCAATCGCTTGGCGTCGACTCGAAGAAAGTGATGGGCCTGGTGTGCGAGGACAAGCAGCTGAATATTTCAACGGCGTATATGCGCCCCGGATTTGCGTTTGGCGGATCCTGCCTGCCGAAAGACCTGCGCGCACTGTTGCATGTAGCTCGCGAGAACGACGTGGATATCCCGATGCTGGCCGGACTGCTGCCAAGCAACGAAGAGCACATTAATCTGGCGGTTGAAACGATCCTCGCCAGAGGAACGCGCAAGATCGGTATGGTTGGCCTGAGTTTCAAGAGCGGTACCGACGATCTGCGGGAGAGCCCTCTTTTGACGTTGGCCGAGCGGCTCATTGGCAAGGGTATGCAGATCAAGATTTATGATCCGGAAGTGAACCTGGCCCGCCTGATGGGGGCCAACAAGCGCTATCTGGATGAAAGCATTCCTCACGTGGCGGAACTGATGTGCGATTCGTGCGAAGAAGTCCTGGATCACGGTGACGTGGTGGTTCTTGGGCTGGGCGATCGCGACATTGTCAGCGAAGTTCGCGGTAAGATAACCGCCGAACACTACCTGCTTGATCTGGTCGGGCTTTCCGATGTTGATGAGCTCCCGTGCGAATATCGCGGTGCCTGCTGGTAGCCGACGCATTAACCCTTAGGAAGTTGCATACGTAGAACATGAGAGACGCGCTCATAATGATGCTGGTGGCGGGATCGCTGCCGTTTATATTGCGAAAGCCATGGATTGGCATTCTCGTGTGGTCCTGGCTGGGCTACATGAATCCCCATCGGCTTACGTGGGGATTTGCGTATGACTTTCCATTTGCTTTGCTCGTCGGTCTGACCACGCTGGTTGCGCTTCTTTTCCACAAGGGCGACAAGTCTTTCAAGCTTATGCCGCTCACTATTCTGTGGTTCATTCTGATCATCTGGATGAATCTAAGTACGCTCACGGCGCTGGATCGCGCCTATTCTCTGCTCGAATGGGACCGGACCATGAAAATCATGCTGTTCGCAATCCTGACGATGGCCCTGATCCGTACGAAACATCAAATCAATATACTGATCTGGATGATCGTGCTGTCGCTGGGGTTTTTTGGCGTTAAAGGCGGTCTTTTTTCGATCCTGACGGGCGGTAACTATCTGGTCTGGGGGCCCGCGGGCAGCTTTATTCAGGGCAATAACGCGCTCGGACTGGCCATGGTCATGACCATGCCGCTCATGTTCTATCTGTATCAGCAAACCGAGGACAAACGCCTGCGCTGGGGGTTGGTCGGCATGATGCTGCTGACGTCTCTGGCGATATTAACCACGCACTCTCGCGGAGCATTTCTGGCCTGGGCCACTATGGGCGTGGTGCTTTGGTACTACAGTTCAAAGAAGGTCATCATCGGGGTGATCCTGGTAATAGCTGCAATTGTCATGTGGAATTTCATGCCGACACACTGGCATGAGCGGATCTATTCCATTGGCAGCTATCAGGAGGACGGGTCTGCGCTGGGGCGCATAAATGCCTGGTATTTCGCCTATCATTTTGCCAATGATTATCCCTGGACCGGTGGTGGTTTTGGTACGTTTACTCCCGAGCTTTTCCTGATTTACGCGCCTGAACCGGAAGATTTTCATGACGCGCACAGTATTTACTTTGAGGTGCTGGCTGAGCACGGGTACGTAGGGCTGGTATTGTTTCTGATGATTGGAGCGGGAGCGCTGTTAACGTGCGCTCGAACCATTTCGATTGCGAAAAAACGAGAGGATCTGGCCTGGATTGCCTCACTTTCGCGGATGATGAACGTGAGTCTTTGCTCCTATGCGGTTGGAGGCGCCTTTCTGGGCCTCGCCTACTTTGATTTATATTGGCACTTTATCGCGCTCGCGATCATATTGAGAGCGGCGGCACTGGCGCCTCCGGACGACGAGAACTATAGCGAAGTCAGCTCGCAGTTACGCGAGCTCGAAGTTAAAGGTGCGATGCGCAGGCCGCCGCAACCTGCTCTGGGCGGTCGCTGACTATGCTGCAGCGTCTGGTAGTTCTGAACTATCACCAGGTACCTGAGCAGCCTGACAGGTTGCGACCCGACCAGGTTGATCGAACGGTGTTTCGTGAACAGCTTAAAACGCTGTGCCGTTTTTTCAATGTGGTCGCGCTTGGTGATGGTATCGACGCTATGCGTGATGGATCGCTGCCCCCGCGGGCGGTGTCCATCACGTTTGATGACGGCTACCGTGACAATCATGACGTCGCTCTGGAAGAGCTTGCGAAGGCACAATGTCCCGCTACTTTTTTTATTGCGACCGACTATCTGGACGGTGGTCGTATGTGGAACGACACGCTGGTGGAGTCCGTTCGTCTGACGCAGCGACCGTCGCTGCCGCTTGACGCCTTCGGGTTGGAAGGGTCGTTAAGACTGCAGAGCAACGCAGACCGGATCAAAGCCATTCGCACCTTGATACCCGCGTTTAAATACTTCGAGCCCGACGTCCGGCAGCGTGCGGTACAGACGCTGGCAGAGCTGTGTGGTGAGGCGCTACCTCAAAACATGATGATGACCTCGGAGCAGATCAGAGCACTGGCTGCGGCCGGTATGGAAATCGGCGGCCATACGTCGAGCCATCCAATATTGCTCAAGCTGACGGATGATGAGGCACGTGAAGACATCAGGCGAGGGCGGGATGCCCTGACAGACCTGCTGGGCTCGGTGCCTCGTTTTTTTGCGTATCCAAACGGGAAGCTGAATCAGGATTTTTCGCGAGCGCATACAGAAATGCTGCCCGAACTCGGCTTTGATGCGGCCTTTTCAACGCACTGGGGATACGTATCCAGTGCGATGCCGGCCTTTGAGCTTCCACGCATGGGGTTCGGCCGTCACACAGGATTCAAGCTGGCGTTAAAAACCTTACGTGGTTTTTTTGACGAGCCCGGCGATTTTTCACGCGCGGCTTAAACGTCCGACCGTAACGGATTCACGCAGTTCTGTTCTAACAACGCCGGACGACCGCACATTAGGTCATCTTGGGGCTGGTTGTCTTCGGGACCTCAAACACTGAGATTGTGCTGAGCCAGCCACTCCTCCAGCATCGCCATCACCCAGACCAGGTTGCCGTAGTAGGCGGCGTGCTGGTTCTCATGCCGATCGAGCAGATCGTCGACGAATTCCGGTGCAAACACATCGCGAGCTCTCAGGCTCTTGATATTGCCGTGAACGTGACTAGACAGTTCCGGTTCAAGCTTAAGCCACTCTCCGAACGGCAGGCCGAACCCGTGCTTGCTCTTGTTAATGATTTCAGACGGTAGAAATGCGCGCGTTTCATTTTTGAAATAGCTGCGTAATTCCTGACCCTTGAGTTTCACGTTACTCGGTACCGTGTTCGAAAATGCAACCATCTCGTCATCGCGCATCGGGTATTTAACGGTTACGCCGGCCAGTGAGCACATACGATTGACTTTGC
>CAWUKD010000241.1:0-4157 GCA_963922815.1 uncultured Gammaproteobacteria bacterium | reverse complement strand
CTGCAGCCTGGCGGATTCGATCGTCAGACCAAACAGCTTCTCTTTGTTTTCCTCAAGGGCACGCGGCATGCGGCCCGCTTCAAAGTCGTCTTCATTGAGCGGGTAATTCGCTGCAAAAACACCGTGTTGGAGCGCCAGATACAGACATGTTGGCGTTTTCCCGCAGCGAGAAACGCCGACCAGTATCACCTGAGCCTGATTAAAGCCGTTCATGTTCGCACCGTCGTCATAGTTGACGGCGAAATTCACGGCTTCCATGCGACGGGTGTAGTTCGCCGAATCGGCGACACCGTGGGCCTTGCCGGTGGTGTGCGAAGACTTGGTCTCAAGCTCCTTTTCCAGAGGCCCGATGAAGGCGTCGAAAAAATCCAGAAACAGACCGTTGCTTTGTTTCACCACATCATGGATTTCGGGGTGGACGAAGGTGCAAAAAACGATGGGGCGGCTGCCCTCAACATCGTAGGTCAAATTGACTCTCCGGCAGGCCTCCTCTGCCTTGTCAACGGTATCAATAAATGGCAGAGTTACCGCGCGAAATTTGACATGCTCAAACTGCGTCAGCAAGCTATGACCCAGCGTTTCAGCGGTGATGCCGGTTTGGTCCGATATATAGAAAACCGTTCTGGTAAGCATGAAATCTCGCCTTCAAACGAATGGGTTGCCACTGATTTTCCACGTCTTTGAGAATAATACAAGGCCTCTGTTGTGAATGATTACGTTGTAGATTTCGATACCCTCGGCATGGATGATGTTGAGCGAGTCGGCGGAAAGAATGCCTCGCTCGGCGAGATGATCCAGAATCTGTCAAAAGCCGGTGTTGATGTACCTGGCGGATACGCCACTACGGCCCACGCCTATCGCGAATTCCTGAGTCAGGAGGGTCTCGCGGACAAGATTCACGATGCGCTTGAAAAGCTCGATGCCGACGACCTCGATCAATTGGCGGCAACTGGTGCCAAAATTCGCAAGTGGGTCATGGACACCCCCCTACCCGCCGCGCTGGATGCCGCCATTCGTGAGCACTTCAAGGTGCTGTCCGGAGGCCATGACATTGCCGTTGCCGTACGCTCGTCCGCTACCGCTGAAGATTTGCCGGAGGCCTCCTTCGCCGGACAACAGGAGAGTTTCCTGAACGTTCGCGGTATCGATCAGGTGATCCTGAGAGTAAAAGAGGTATTTGCCTCGCTGTTTAACGATCGGGCCATTTCGTATCGCGTGCACCAGAATTTCGAGCACAGCCACGTGGCGCTGTCGGCGGGCATTCAGCGCATGGTTCGCTCTGACATCGGCGCCAGCGGCGTCATGTTTACTCTCGATACCGAAACCGGTTTTCGCGACGCTGTGTTTGTGACGGCCTCGTATGGACTTGGTGAAACGGTTGTGCAGGGATCGGTAAACCCCGATGAATTCTACTGCTACAAACCGTCGCTGGCGGCCAAAAAACAAAGCGTCATACGACGAAACCTGGGCAGTAAAGCCATTAAGATGACCTATGGCGACGATGGCCACGGGGTACAAACTCTGCCGGTAGAAAAGGAGCTTCGTAACGCCTTTTGCCTGAGCGATGCGGAAGTAGAAAACCTGGCTCGTCAGGCCGTCATTATTGAACAGCACTATGGCCGCCCGATGGATATCGAGTGGGGCAAGGACGGTGATGACAATCAGCTTTACATTCTGCAGGCGCGTCCGGAAACCGTACGAAGCCGGCAGCATTCCCAGGTGATCGAACGCTATACGCTTCAGGGCAAGGGCAAGCTGGTTACATCGGGACGTAGCATTGGCCACAAGATTGGCATCGGTAACGCCCGGATCATCAAGGATCCGACCGAAATGAATCGCGTACAGCCCGGTGAAGTGCTGGTTACAGACATGACTGACCCAGACTGGGAACCGGTCATGAAACGCGCGGCGGCAATCGTGACCAATCGCGGTGGTCGAACGTGTCACGCAGCCATTATCGCCCGCGAGCTTGGAATACCAGCCGTTGTAGGCTGCGGAGACGCCACGGAAAGCGTCAGCGAAATGCAGTCGGTGACCGTGAGCTGCGCCGAAGGCGACACCGGTAATGTCTATGATGGAGCGCTCGAGTTTGAGCACTCCGAGCACAGCCTGGCAAAACTGCCGGACGTTCCGGTTAAAATCATGATGAACGTGGGCAACCCTGACCGGGCAATGGATTTTGCCAGCCTGCCGCACGAAGGCGTCGGCCTGGCTCGTCTTGAGTTCATTATCAATCGAATGATTGGCGTTCATCCAAGAGCCCTGCTCGAGTTCGACAGTCTCGACAACAGCCTCAAGGCCACGATTTCCGATCAGATGGCCGGTTACGCTGATCCCATCGAATTTTTTATCGGTCGTTTGTCCGAGGGTGTCGGCACCATCGCAGCGGCGTTTGCCCCCAAACCCGTGATTGTTCGCATGTCCGACTTCAAATCCAACGAATACGCAAACCTGATCGGCGGACAGAAATACGAGCCTCATGAAGAAAACCCCATGCTCGGTTTTCGCGGCGCGTCGCGCTATATCGACAAAACGTTCCGTCCCTGCTTTGATCTTGAGTGCGAGGCCATCAAGCGCGTGCGCAATGATATGGGACTGACCAATGTCCAAATCATGATTCCGTTTGTGCGCACCGTTGATGAAGCCAGGAAGGTATCGGCCATTCTCGCCGAAAACGGGCTCGAGCGCGGCAGTAACGGCCTCAAGCACATCATGATGTGTGAACTGCCGTCCAACGCCTTGCTGGCCGACGAGTTTCTTGAGTACTTTGACGGGTTCTCGATTGGCTCAAACGACCTGACCCAATTGACCCTGGGACTTGACCGGGATTCGGGTCTGATTGCCGATCTGTTTGATGAGCGCGACGAGGCGGTCAAGAAACTTCTGGCTATGGCAATTTCAGCCTGTCGCAGAAACAACAAATACATCGGCATCTGTGGTCAGGGCCCCTCGGATCATCCCGATCTGGCCAAATGGCTGCTGGAACAAAAAATCGAAAGTATGTCGCTCAACCCTGACACAGTTATCGAGACAAGACTGTTTCTTGGTGGCATGAACATCGATTGATCGACCGTTTCTGAATGCTGTTTCACATACGCCTTAATTCTTAACACAGGGAGAGTGCAGTGATACTGACCTCACTTCAAACGGTCCCCGGCAAGACCATTGTCACGCACTTCGGTCTGGTAAGCGGCAGCACCATACGCGCCAAGCACGTAGGACGGGATCTCGCGGCCGGTTTCAAGAACATTTTTGGTGGCGAACTCAAAGGCTACACCGAGCTCTTACAGGAATCCCGGGATGAAGCCACCCAGCGAATGATTGAGCAAGCGAGCAAGCTCGGCGCCAATGCTGTGGTCAATATTCGCTATGCCACATCGTCTGTTGCACCGGGTGCTGCTGAACTGTTTGCCTATGGCACCGCCGTGGTGGTCAGTTAACCCCGATGGACTCAATTTCGCTCGTCATCAACCTCGGAATTCCGCTGCTGTTACTGATAGCAGGTTATTTCGTTGGCAGCTTTCTGGAACGTCGTCACTTCAAGTCTATTGTTGAACGTGAGCAGGCCACCTTGAACCAGCCAGCTGTGACGTTCGACGAGGCCGATGACACAGTCTTTCCGTTAGACCCGGACATTACCGACGCCCGTCTGGTCAGCGGCAGCGTGGTTGTCTCGGTAGACTATTTCAAGGCATTTGCGGCCGGCCTGCGCAATATTTTCGGGGGCCGTGTCAGCGCTTATGAAACGCTCGTTGATCGCGGACGGCGTGAGGCGATTCTTCGTATGAAAGAAAGCGCCGGATCCGCGGAGCGCATTGCCAACATGCGTATTGAAACGTCGACGCTGTCGTCCGGACGCGGCCTTGGCTCCGTCGAGGTGCACGCGTATGGCACCGCTATTTACACGCACCGAGGCTAGGCATGTCACGCGCACTTACGGCGCGAAACTTATCAGCAACAGGTTGAATCATGAAACACGTAGCCAAGACGGTGGACGCCAGCGTTAATCTTCCCACCGTTCACCCGCTGGTCGATCTTGCGTGGCTGGTGGGTGGCATGCTTTGCATCATGCTCATTATATTTGTCGGTGGCGGCGTTCTGGTTGATCAGTTGGCCAAACGCATACCACCGGAGTACGACAACAAGCTAGGCACGTT
>CAWUKD010000240.1:0-4202 GCA_963922815.1 uncultured Gammaproteobacteria bacterium | reverse complement strand
TCCGGATCAGCTGACCTAAACTCATCCTTCTAAAGTACCTATGTCGCAAGCCAGAGACAATGGCCAGAACCGTAAATCGGTCGAATGAGCAACCTGCCAGTTTATTATTCAACTCATTGAACCTTCCAACCGGGCAAGGGTACTCATATGGTACGGAGATAACATAACTGCCAAGGAGACCGTAATGCATTTGATCAAATCACTAATAGCAACAGGAGTCATGCTCGTTGCACTGGGAGCACAAGCGACTTCCATCAGTCTGATCACCCTTCCCGAGGGTGCCACCATAATGCAGGTGACTGGTGCGTTATCGGGATCCACGGACGGAGGGATTGCTACCTCAGACACGCGTACGCTCTACTATTTCGCGCCGGACTTTGGCGACGATCAAATCAATTTCCACGATTTTGCGGGCTCGACGTGGCCCTACGTCTATTTGACGGGCAGTCTCAAGATTGATGACAGTGTCACTGCCAACATCACCACCGAGTTTGATAACTTCGGAGAGTTTATCCTGATCAATGGTAATCCCGTCTACCAGTTTATCAGCGACAACACACCACACGACGCCAATGGAAACTTTGGTCCCTGGAATTTCATTCTCGCCGACGGAACACCCACTCAGTCCGTAGCTCCCGTGCCAGTTCCGGCAGCACTCCCTTTACTGATTTCCGCACTTGCCGGACTGCGACTCATGTCAGGAAGGCGGCGACTCAGGTAGTAAACCCGGAAAAAACCGGGGACAGTTTGAAAAACCGGGGACAGTTTACTTAATTGATTAGGGGTGTTTAATACCCGATGCCCTTACTCAATTAAGTAAACTGTCCCCGGTTTTCCGCCACTAATCCTCCATTCCCATACGCCGCATATAAACCGCCGACTCCTCGTCGCTGGACAGACTGCGTCGCGACACAGCACCCGCCACCACGCCATTGGTCAGGCTAAGCATAAACGCAACCATCGAACTGCTGGGGTTCATGACCTCGATCGCCAGCCAATAAGCCAGCAGAGCAATCACGCCACCAAACACCCGATACCGAACGTCCAGCGCCTTGCCGAACTGCCGCAGCGCCAGACCTGTCGTCAGTCCCGGCAACGCAAACGCCAAAAAGAAAATTCCAGGCGTAATCAAAAACAGCGCCAGTACCACCACCCCGGCAATCGAGCCGCAAAACGACACGATAAACACACGAAAGAACGACTGCTCCCGGATCAGCTGATCACGCAACCTGTCCGCATCTACCTCCGGAACTCCGGGCTCGGCTTTAAGTTCGGATTTTGGCGGCTCGTACGGGTTTTCGGTTTCGTCAATCACTTGATAGCTTACAAAAGGTGCCGTGCTGTCAGTCAACAGCCGTCGCCGCGTCTCCACCACCCGTAAAACGATTAACGCCAATGCTGATAAGCACAATCACGAAGGCCAGCGCGTAAATCGAAAACGACACCAGCGTCCATTCGGCCATGCTCAGTCCCAGCCACGTCCAGGGTGGATCCGAGCAGCTTGCGTTTGGCATGAGCACCCCGGGAAACCACTCGTGCAGCGGCATCCACTCGGGAAAGTTTGGCAGGTAACTGCAGCCGGCCCCGAATTCACCCGGTACCGGATTTTGAATTTCATAAAGCTGCCTGGAAAACTCAACGCCGTAGTAGATACTAACCGCCCAGATTCCAAGTCCCAGCCAGCGCACGGCAAGTATGTGTGGTGCGATAAACCCGATGAGCGCGGCAATCAGGACACCAATCGTCGCCATTCGGATATAGATGCACATCACGCACGGCTGAAGATCCATGACGTACTGATAGAAGAAGGCCATCCCAAGAAGAGCCAGAGCGGTCAGGCCCAGCAGCCCCCACACGAGTCGTTTGTGCGACGCGCGTCCCAGGGCTCGCAAGCCCGCGTGTAATGTAGACATCAAGTTAATCTTCCCGTCTGTGTTCTCAAAACGTAAACCCGGGTTCCAGGCTGCTTCGACCCATGTATTTAGTGACTCGAATAGGTTCCAAATGTTCCGGGTTAGCGCCCGACCAGCAAGGTGATGCGCTGACCCGGGCTTCACTCGACATAACGCACCGCTTACACCATGCCCTGCCTGTCCCGCGACCGAATAATCCAAGCTATACACAGAATGCTACCATGGAGCCCCTGACATCCCCCTACCTGTGGAGACGACCGTGATTACACAACTTGCCCTGATCATCCTCACGGCGGCAATCACCAGCGCGTTGACCCTGTCTGGCGCCTGGTATGTCTACGACAATCATCTCAAAGAGCGCCTGCTTGAGCAGTTCGCGGAAAAGTCGGAAGCGCTGGGTCTCGAACTGAAAGAGCGCGTACGCGAAGGTGTTCGAGAGGGAATCCATGACGGCTTCACCCGCCTGCCCACCGACATCGTAGGAAAGGCAACCCGGAGTGCCACAAAAACCGGACTCGACGTTTTCGAAAACAGCATGAACCTGTGGTTTGGGGCGAACAAAGATCGGAAATAGATGGACGGCGCAGCCAGGTTGCATCAAGGTTTTACAGACGCAGAACGTTGCTCGCATTGACCAACCGGCTTGGGTCCGGAACCGGAGGTGAATCACCATCGACTTCAATCTAATCGGGTCTCATTGCCTGAGCGTCTCACGTCAAATGCTATCACTTTTCCGATTATATCCCATTGATTAATATAGCTAATTAGAGTAACATACTGTATATATAAACAGCTATGGAAGGCTCATGAATTTTGCTTACTCTACCCCCACGTCGACACAATCTCCCAACGAGATTCTGGCCGACAACATCTCAAAACTGGCAGCCCACATCCACGCGGCTACCTATCGCTTCCTGATCATGGTGCGTGAATTTGACCAGCGCGAAGCCTGGGCTGAAATGGGCGCTCGCTCGTGTGCGCACTGGCTCAACTGGCGCTGTGGTATCAACGTGCATACCGCACGTGAAAAACTTCGCGTCGCCCACGCCCTGGCCAAACTGGAAAAAATCAGCGCCGCGTTCGAGCGCGGCGAACTTAGCTATTCCAAAGTTCGCGCTGTAACCCGCATCGCGAACCGAGACAACGAAAGCATCCTGCTGAACATCGCGCTATCGGGAACCGCCGCGCAGCTGGATCGCCTTGTGCGATGCGAACAGCGCACCAATCGCGACGATCAAGTCGAAGCCCGCACGCAGACCGCGTTTGAACAACGCGAGTTTGGATGGCGTACCGACGAAGATGGCAGCGTTATTTTCTTCGGACGACTACCCGCAGAACTCGCCGAACGCGTCATCGGCGCCATCAACGCGACCTCAGAGCACGTCCCCGCGGAGACGTCGCCATCAGCAAAATCCCGGCGCGCCGATGCGCTGGTCGCAATGGCCGATCAGGGCTGCCAGGGTTACGAAGTCACGCTGCACGTCCCCGCGGGGACGTCAACCAGGACAAACTCATTAGAACTCAGCGGCACAATTCCGGCAGAAGCCGCAAAACGCCTGTGCTGCGACGCGGCCATCGTACCCGTCACCGAAGACGAACGAGGCAACGTACTCGACATCGGGCGAAGAACCCGAAAAATACCCGGCGCCATACGCCGCGCTCTGGATATTCGCGACAAAAGCACCTGCCGCTTCCCGGGTTGTACGCACACAAACTTCTTACAAGGCCATCACACCAAACACTGGGCCCACGGCGGCAAAACCTGCCTCGATAACCTCGTCTTGCTGTGCTGGCATCACCACCATTTGATGCATGAAGGCGGGTATTCATGTCGGGTCGTAAAAGACCGCGAGAAAAATGATAAAAGTGTCGTGTTCACACGCCCTGACGGTGTCGCCATTCCGGATGCATTCAGGTTATCGCCGGTTGAACAATCGCTTGAGCAGTGTCAGTCAACATTGACTGTCGATGAATACACATGCACGGCTCGCGATGGTCATTCGCTATTTGATGTGGGCGTGGTTATTGATGCGCTTGGTGTGATTAAGCGGCGGAAAAACTGAAATTAGTTTTGGAAGGGCTTGGTGGCTATGGCAGCCTGACTCAAACTAAAACCCCTCCGGTAAACCCAGGGTGATTCAGGTTTTTTAGTGACCCCACTGAATAGTTCTGGCTGCCAGTCCATTTCTACATCGCGCTCCTTCGAACAAAGGACAGATCTAAACACATTCTCAAGACAATATTATTAGACTGCTACGAGAATATCGAGGCCGCGCTTGAATTCACGGA
>CAWUKD010000239.1:0-4217 GCA_963922815.1 uncultured Gammaproteobacteria bacterium | reverse complement strand
AACCACCGACCACTACCATGTCAAGGTAGTGCTCTACCACTGAGCTACGCGCCTAGAAGGGCATGAAAGATATCGAAGGTCGGGCCACGGCGCAAGCGTCTTGACACGGTTTTGAGACTTAGCCCGCTTTTTGCGTCGGCAGACCGAATCCCTGAGAGCGGATTCGGCTGATTTTGTCGCGCAGAGCCGCCGCCTCCTCGAACTCCAGATCGCGGGCATGCCGAAGCATTTTCTTCTCGAGCTTGGCGATTTTGGCCGCCAGCTGCTCGGGCGACATGGCCATATAGAGCGCCTGCTCCTCAGCCACCTTGCGTTTCTCGCCCCGGGAACCGCCACCTTGCTGCCCCATCTGCATGACGTCGGCTACCGGTTTGATAATGGTCTGCGGGGTAATGCCGTGTTCCCGATTGTACGCTAGCTGCTTCTCTCTGCGACGCTCGGTTTCCTTTAGCGCGCGCTCCATTGAGCCCGTAATCCGGTCGGCATAGAGTATGGCCTTGCCGGACGCATTCCGCGCCGCGCGCCCAATGGTCTGGATCAGAGAGCGATCCGACCGCAGAAACCCTTCCTTGTCGGCATCCAGAATCGCCACCAGCGACACTTCGGGCATATCCAGCCCTTCGCGCAGCAGATTAATGCCCACCAGTACGTCAAACTCGCCCAACCGCAGGTCGCGGATAATCTCGGAGCGCTGTACGGTATCAATATCCGAGTGCAGGTAGCGCACCCGGACATCGTGTTCGAACAGATATTCCGTCAGATCTTCCGACATGCGCTTGGTCAGCGTTGTAATCAGTACCCGCTCATTGCACTCGGCGCGCAGGCGGATTTCGGACAGGACATCATCCACCTGTGACCCCGCCGGCCGCACCTCTACTTCCGGATCGACCAGACCGGTTGGACGCACCACCTGCTCCACCGTTTGCGCCGCTTTTTCACCCTCATAGGCGCCTGGCGTGGCCGAGACAAATATAGCCTGGGGCATCAGGGATTCGAATTCCTCAAATTTCAACGGCCGGTTGTCCAGCGCAGACGGCAGACGAAATCCGAATTCGACCAGGGTCTCCTTGCGTGACCGATCGCCTTTGTACATGGCGCCCAGCTGGGGAATGGTGGCATGACTTTCGTCAATGACCAGCAGCGCATCAGGCGGCAGATAGTCGATCAGCGTCGGCGGCGGCTCACCCACAGCCCGACCTGACAGATATCGCGAGTAGTTCTCGATGCCCGAGCAGTATCCCAGTTCGTTGATCATCTCCAGATCGAAGTTCGTGCGCTGCTCAAGCCTTTGCGCTTCCAGCAGCTTGTCATTGTCACGCATGAACTTCAGGCGCTCGATCAGCTCTTTTCGGATCTCACGCGTGGCTCGCACCATGACATCACGTGGCGTCACGTAGTGGGTGCTTGGATAGACGGTAAGCCGTGGCACCTTGCGCAGCACCTCGCCTGTGAGCGGATCGAAATAACTCAGCGTCTCAACTTCATCGTCAAACAACTCGATGCGTACGGCTTCTTTGCTCGATTCGGCCGGAAAAACGTCTATGACTTCGCCGCGCACACGGTAGGTGCCCGGCGCCAGCTCGACTTCGTTTCGTGTGTACTGAATCTCCGCCAGTCGCTTCACCAGATCGCGCTGATCCATCGGCTTGCCCTGCTGAAGATGCACGACCATCTTGTGATAAGACTCAGGGTCTCCGAGTCCGTATATCGCCGAAACCGTGGCCACAATAATCGCATCCGGTCGCTCGAGTAAGGCTTTTGTCGCGGACAGGCGCATCTGTTCAATGTGCTTGTTGATCGACGCGTCTTTCTCAATAAACGTATCCGATGCCGGTACGTAAGCTTCGGGCTGGTAGTAGTCGTAATAGGAAACGAAGTACTCGACCGAGTTTTGTGGAAAGTAATCGCGCATCTCGCCATACAGCTGCGCGGCAAGTGTCTTGTTGTGGGCCAGAACAATCGTTGGGCGCTGAAGGCGCTCAATGATGTTCGCCACTGTAAACGTCTTGCCGCTTCCTGTTACGCCCAGCAGGGTTTGCTGAGCGAGACCGTTTTCGAGTCCTTCACACAGCTCATCGATAGCCTCGATCTGATCACCGGCAGGCTTGTAATCACACTGGAGCGTAAAACGCGGTCCTTCACGGGATATTTGGGTCACAGATGGCTCAACAAAACAGTTTCAGATAAGAGGAATTTTTGAATTGGATACGAACGCGCGATGTCATACTATACACCCGTTTCGTAACTACCTGGACACCAGAACCGTGAGCATTTCACTTTCCAAACGCGCCCAGCAAATCAAACCTTCTGCCACGCTGGCAGTCAGCGCCAAAGCCGCCGAATTGAGGGCTGCGGGTCGCGACGTCATTGGACTCGGAACCGGAGAACCTGATTTCGACACGCCGGATCACATCAAGGCCGCCGCCGTCGCCGCGCTTGACGCCGGTGACACCAAGTATACGGCCGTAGACGGCACACCCGCGGTAAAACAGGCCATTATTGACAAGCTGGCTCGCGACAATCAGCTGAAATACGCGCCCGAAAACATCCTGGTTTCCACGGGCGCCAAGCAGGTGCTCTACAACCTGTGTCAGGCGCTCCTGGGCGAAGGCGATGAAGCCATTGTTCCGGCCCCTTACTGGGTATCCTATCCGGCCATGATCAAACTCGCTGGCGCTGAGCCGGTCATTGTATCGGCCCCCGCATCCCGGAACTTCAAGATTACGCCGGAGCAGCTTGAATCCTCGATTAACGAGCGTACGCGCCTGCTGTTTCTGAACAGCCCCAGCAACCCGACCGGCGTTGCTTACACCCGGGAAGAACTCAAGGCGCTCGGTGATGTCCTGGAATCCCACCCGGAAGTGGTCATCGTCAGCGACGAAATTTACGAGCATATTTATTGGGGAGACAGCCCGTTCTGCTCCTTTGCGACCGCATGCCCCGGCCTGTTTGATCGCACGGTCGTCATTAACGGAGCATCCAAGGTTTTTGCGATGACCGGCTGGCGCCTGGGCTACGGCGCAGGTCCGGCCGAGCTGATCGCACCGATGAAGAAAATCCAGAGCCAAAGCACCTCGAACCCCTGCTCACTGTCTCAGGCCGCCATGGTAGCGGCTCTGAACGGCCCGATGGACAGCGTCACGATGATGGTTACCGCGTTCAAGGAACGCCACGATTACCTGATCCCGGCTCTGAACGCGATTGACGGCGTCGACTGCGTCAGCTGTGACGGCGCATTTTACGCCTTCCCTGACTTCTCCGGCATTATCGCAAAGCTGCCGGATATCGACGATGATGTGGCACTCGCGGCCCGAATTCTCGAAGAGGTGGACCTGGCGCTGGTGCCGGGCACCGCGTTCGGCGCTCCGGGGTTTCTGCGCATCTCCTACGCGGCCAGCATGGAGACCCTTGAGGCGGCTCTGAAGAGGCTAAACCGTTTCGTTGATTCGCTGTAGACCGCCGGATATCGGAGCTCTCGAAAATTAATCGCAAACATCGTGACAAAATGGCTTGACTTGATGACGACAAGCCGCCAGAATTTCGCGCCTGCGGCTTGATCCGCACAATTCCCCAGTAGCTCAGTTGGTAGAGCGGGTGACTGTTAATCACTAGGTCCGTGGTTCGAGTCCGCGCTGGGGAGCCAAATAAGAAAGGCCCACGTTTTCGTGGGCCTTTTTTTGTCCGGCCGTCAGGCGCCGGTAGCGCGTCGCCGCCCGCAGGCGACATCCGCTCTATACTTTTCTATTCAGGTAAACCATCGTCAAGCCAGGCCTGCACGGTAGCCTGCTCGGCGGCCGTTAAACAGGCGCCAATGCCAACATCCTGGACCGGATCACCTGTACAACCTTTTCCAAACGGCATTTCGCCGTTTTGAATTCTCACCAGCGTACATGCCCCTACCGTGAGGCCCGTGCACTGTCCGATTTGCGCCGGGAGCAAGTTACTGCCGTAATCGCCGGCGAAGTTAAACGTACCTGGCGTTGTCCCGGTGTGGCACGGAGCGCATTTGGCCAGGTAGATCGGCTGGACGTCGCCTGTAAAGGTGGTGACAACCGGTGGCGGCGCTGCAGGTCCGGGAGCGCTTAAGAAAAAGTCACGGAAAATCTCAAAGTCGAGAAAGTTAACCACACCATCACCATCGAGATCGCCATCGGGATCGGCGGAATTAAACACCGACACGATGTAGCTCAAATCCAGAAAGTTGACGATACCGTTGT
>CAWUKD010000238.1:0-4237 GCA_963922815.1 uncultured Gammaproteobacteria bacterium | reverse complement strand
GGCCGACGAACACAGGGGGCCGACGAACACAGGGGGCCGACGAACACAGGGGACCGACGAACACAGGCCGCGCGGGGCCGTTTAGTCTTTGGCGTACTCGGTTTGATTGGGCGCGTTGGATGTGGCGGGCAGCTCAAGAGTCCCCACCAGATCGGTGAGCGACTCAAAGCTGTGCGCCACCAGATAGTCGTTAATGTCGTTGTTGATTTTCTGGCACACCAGCGGGTCGTAGAACAGCGACGTGCCGATGCCCACGGCGGAGGCGCCGGCGATAATAAACTCCAGCGCGTCGTTGGCCGTGGTGATACCACCCTGCCCGATAATCGGAATGTTATGGGCTTTTGTGGCCTGATACACCTGATGCACTTTTAATAGTGCAATCGGTTTAATCGCCGGGCCCGACAGGCCGCCCTGAATGTTGCCGATGATGGGTTTTCGCTGAGCTGTATCGATGGCCATGCCCATCACGGTATTAATGACCGCCAGCGCGTCGGTGCCAGCCTCGATGCAGCGGCGGGCGTTTTCCTGGATATCGGTTTGATTGGGCGACAGCTTCGTGATGATGGGCTTGCTCGTCGCGCTGCGACAGGCTTCGACCACGCGAGCCGACATATCCGGATTGTTGCCGAACGCCACGCCGCCTTCTTTAATGTTGGGGCACGAAATGTTGATCTCGAGCGCATCGATGGGTGAGTCGTCGAACACCCGGCACACCTCGGCGTAGTCCTCAATGGTTGAACCGCACACATTGGCCAGAAACCGGGTTTCGGAAAAATCGAGCGTGGGCAGGATTGAATTGACCACGTGATGCACGCCGGGGTTTTGCAGGCCGATGGCGTTGAGCATGCCCATCGGGGTTTCGGCCACCCGGTGGGGTACGTTGCCGAGCCGAGGCTCGAGGGTTGTGCCCTTGAGCGCAATGGCGCCCACGTCGCGATTGGAAAACCCCTCTACCCGGGTGTACTCCTCTCCAAAACCAACGCAGCCCGACAGCAGGACGATCGGGCTGTCGAAATTCATGCCGCAAAAAGTGCTCGCCAGGCGCGGCGGCAGGCTTGTGTTTGACGTGCTCATAGGCGCACACTTCAACGGCAGATGCCTCATTAGTCAAGTGTTTTGTGCAACGCCCCGAAACGGTGGGTGGCAAACGCCCGATACGACAATGATCTCACAACGACAAGCAACGAGTTCCCGATGGCACAAGAGCCTGAAACACAACCTGGGCAACAACACGGCGACCCCTGGCTGCACGTGGTGCTGTTTGAACCCGAGATACCGCCGAACACCGGCAACATCATCCGGCTGTGCGCCAACACCGGCTGCGCGCTGCATCTGATTGAACCGCTGGGCTTTGAGCTCGACGAAAAGCGCCTGAGACGAGCCGGACTCGACTACGACGAATGGGCCGACGTCAAAGTGCATTCGTCGCTGGACGACGCGCTCACCGCAACAGGTGCCGCAAGCCACCCGGGACGCGTGTTTGCGCTAACGACCAAAGGCTCGGGAAACTACAGCGACGTCGCATTCCAGGCCGGTGACGTACTCGTGTTTGGTCCCGAAACCCGTGGACTGCCGGCGTCCGTGCTCGACGGGCTGGGCCCACCGCAGTGCCTCCGAATACCCATGCGGCCACACAGCCGCAGTCTCAACCTGTCCAACTCCGTCGCGGTCGTCGTGTACGAAGCCTGGCGGCAGCTCAAATTTGATCAATGCGTGTAACTGGCGCCTGAAGCTGCGCGGACCGGGTCAAAGCATTCCACGTTGGAACAGGGAGCGATGAGGTACGACGTTGAAAACAGTAGAAAAACTGTAGCGCGCCGATCATTGGAACCGGACTCCAGCGCCATGCGAGGCGCGCCTTGCAACGGAGACCGAATCCGGGTGAATCGCCACAGGTTTCCCCGACTGAGTCAGGCCACGCTGTGATTCCCAACCGGCCAGCGCGTTGTTCTCGCAAATACGTGCCGCGCCATGTCCCGCCCAAATACATTGTTACACCTTGATAAATCCACCGCCGGACCCTGAACATCGCCCGAAAAAACATGTAAACTCCATTAAATCCAAAAAACGCTCAGAGGAGATCGACGTGGCAGGTAAATTCGAAGTCTACACAGACAAAGCAGGTGAGCATCGTTTTCGTTTGAAAGCGGGCAATGGCGAAAACATTCTGGCTAGCGAAGGCTACAAGTCGAAATCCAGCTGCATGAACGGCATCGCGTCGGTCAAGAAAAACTGCCTCGACGACAAATGCTTCGTCGTGGACGTCACCAAAGCCGGAAAACATAAATTCAATTTGCGCGCTGGCAACCATCAGGTTATTGGCACCAGCCAAAGCTATGACAGCGAATCGGGTTGCAAAAACGGCATGCAGAGCGTTCGTCGCAACGCCCCTGACGCCAAGATTGTCGAAGTCTAAACACGCCTAGACTCTAAACGCAGTACAGAAACATTAAAGCCATCAGTGCTACGGCGCTGATGGTTTTTTTGTGACTGAGGTCGAATCGTTGACGGAGACGGCATTCCCGGCTTCGGTTTCGTCTACGAATGGCACATTGGGCTCCCAGCAGGCGACGACGTCGGCTAACGTTTCAACCTGCGTTTCGGTTTCAGATACGGCCAGGGCCACGGCTACGGCGGCCCTCTCAGTTTCAGTCTCAAATACTGTTATAGCGACGACTTCGATTTCAAATGAGGCCAGGGCCAGGGCCAGGGCCAGGGCCAGGGCCAGGGCTACAGCTACTGCTGCAGTTTCAAATACTGTTACAGCAACGATGTCGATTTCAGATGCGGCTACGCCTACCGCTACGTCTGCGACCCCGATTCAGAATCCGTTTCGGGCATTACTTTTCGTGATGAAGGAGGCACCACCGCAGCAGGCGGGCCATCCAGCCAGTCAAGCGGGCTGCGCACCGCAAGACCCCCGCGATTGATCACGTGCGTATAAATCATGGTCGTCTGCACATTCGCATGCCCTAACTGCTCCTGAATCGTGCGAATGTCCGCACCCGACTCCAGCAGATGCGTCGCAAACGAATGGCGCAGCGTATGACAACTCGCCTGTGGACTCAGCTTCGCACGCATCACCGCAAGCTTCACCGCCTTCTGCACCCCGCTCGGATGAAGATGATGTCGTCGCATCACCTGCTCCCGCCGGTCGTGCGCCAGTAACCGAGCCGCAAACGCAAACTGCCACGCCCACTGCACAGGCGCATTGGGATACTTGCGACGAAGCGCATACGGTAACGACACCGAATGCACGCCGCGCTGCCGATCCAGCTCAAACACCGAACGGCGCTGCGCCAAATAAGACGCCAACGGCTGATGCAACCGGTCGGGCAACGTCACAATGCGATCCTTATTGCCCTTACCCTGACGCACAAACAAACAGCGCTTAGAAAAATTGAAATCTTTCACCCGAAGTCGCAGCGCCTCCATCAACCGCAGACCCGACCCATACAACAAACTCGCAATCAACCAATGCACCCCATCGAGCTCAGCCAGCAACCGCCGAACCTCGTCAACGGTCAACACAAACGGAATCCGCTTCTCCCCCTTGGCCCGAACCGATTCAATCGCCTCCTGAAACGGCTTCTCAATCACATGCCGATACATAAACAACAGCGCGTTGTACGCCTGATTCTGAGTAGAAGGCGCCACATGCCTCTCAATAGCGAGGTGCGTCAAGAATTCAATAACATGAGTTTCGCCCATGTCCCTGGGATGCTTCAATCCATGAAACCGAATAAATTTCTCAATCCAGTACACATACGCCTTCTCAGTGCTCTGCGAATAATGGCGCACACGAATGGCATCACGTACCGATTTCAAGAAGGGCGAGCTGGATGCTGAGGAGGTTCGGGAATGAGAATGGGATTGGGATTGAGAGTGGGTATTAGTCGCCATGGTAAGTCCTTTTCCATGTGTGCTGAATCGTGATATCGATTTGAAGAAAACTTTACCACGTGCAAATAATCACATTAATCAGGCGCATACAGCGAATCGCCCGATCTATTCCAAATTTTATCACTACAAATTCCATCTTTCGCGACAATTTATCATTTGCAATATATCTACTTTCGCTCAATTATTAACCGAGATATTCAAAATAAGAATCATTCTTTTTGTGCAATTTCGGGAGATTTTCGATTTTCTCAGAAATTAGCCAGACTATTTTTAGTAGAGGTTTCGAATTCATTATGAACACCAACTATCTACTTCCTCCATTCATTTATAGTTA
>CAWUKD010000237.1:0-4328 GCA_963922815.1 uncultured Gammaproteobacteria bacterium | reverse complement strand
CTGGCCATCGAGTCTGAAGCCGGCGAACCGCTGATTCAGCTTACCCATGACTACACCGATCGCATCATCCATCTCGACGTGTGGCGGGTTACGCAGTGGATTGGTGACCCCGTGCCTCAGGAGCAGCAGGTCGCGGGCTGGTACTCGCTATCCGACATACTCGACATGCCATTGTTACCCGCTGATGGGCCGGTGCTCGAAGCTCTGAGTCTGTCCTGCCAATAAGCTTTATCGGCGCCGGTCGGTGCGGGCATTAACGATACCGTTTTGCGGTACATATATCTCAAAGTCTCCGAGTTTGGCGACAGGTTATGTATCAGCGGGTCGGAAGTTCGCGGCCATTCCCCGGCCCTGAACAAGAGCCAATCTGTCATCAGAAAAAGTGAATATCGCGTTGCCGCCATCGCGGCTGCCTGGAAGCGCTAAGGTCTTGCAGCGCGGATGAACTTCCGATTCGTTCGCTGACTGAAGACGGGTTGCAGTTTGCTTCATTGCCGGGTTGGAATGGATTTAATTATCTGTTGGCATAGGCAACCTGACTGGCTGTCTTTGCCCATGATGGCAAAGAGTCTGGAAGTATGGCGCGTGGTCGGCCGGAAGGAGGTCAGGTGATGCCGGTGGGAGGGGGTAGCGGTTACGCGCACCATGACGCGCGTTCTAGAGCGTTACAGTGTGTTTGACGTCCCTGTCCCTGGGGTCTGTGACGTCGAAATACTGCAACGTGCTGGCCTGACGGCACTTGACGGGGGCCTGAGCAGAAGCCGGGCCTGCATGAAAATCCGGTACGATCATATCGCGGGCATGAAAGTCCATCTGGCCGTGTCGGTCGGCGACCGGGCCTGATGAAAAACCCTTTGCACATCCTGATGTTAGCAACGCGGCGGCAAGACAGGTGATTAAGAATCGAGGGTTCATGATGGCCTTTGACAATTTCTGTTCAGATTTGTTCGGTCGAATTTTCGCCTGATGTATCGTCGGAAATGCGTCGCTCTTCGTTGAACCATTCGCCAAGATCTATGAGCTGGCAGCGTTCGCTGCAGAACGGTCTGAACGCATTGCGCTCGCTGTATTCGGCGGCAGCTTTGCACGTCGGGCAAGGGACCTGTCTGGCGCTCATGTCAGCCGCAGCACGTCAAAAGAAACGGAACGTCGTCGGTACATTGAGTAGGACGATTTTCGACGTCTTTGAATTCGTAAAACCGCACGGTAAAACGATGCGCGCTTCCGCTGATTTCAGGAAACAGATTGGTGTGATTGGGTAGCGTTACGCGTAGCATCTGGCAGCTAATGCCGCGACCCAATACGTGTTGATACATGCCGGATCGTGCCAGTTCTTCTTTGGGCCCGCTGCTTTCGCGCAGTAGCCACAGCACGCGATCGACGCCGTCGCGCAGCGGCGACAATGTCGACATCCAGCTGTCGTAATCTTTCTGTCGCTTCTTGAGCGGCAGTCCTAACCAGTGCTTGTAATCCGGTAAATCAAATTCGCAGGTGCCTCCCGGAATGGCGCTGCGGTGCTTGATCGCGTTCAGAAACATGCTCTCGCGCAACGTGCTGGTCGCACTGGCGTGACTCGTATCCAGGCGGCTACGCAATTTGTCGAGGTCTTTCAACAGGGCGTCAAGACGCGAGGAATCCACTCCCGGCTGACTTGCGTATTTGCGAAAGTCGGCCGTAAGTCGTTCAAGTTCCTTGGTTATTTCCTGGCGTATGTCGCCGCGCCCAAGGATTGCGAGAATATCGAGCAGGCTCGAAACGGTTGCCCGACCGTCCCAGGCTGACTCACCAACGGAGTGGTGGGCCGTTTGCTTGAACAGAAAATCGAGTCGAAGAAACGTACGCAGCCGCTCGTTAAGCGGTTGTTCGTAGGTAACGCTGTTTTTTGCTGAAAGCGTTTCTTGAATTTCGGCTGTGGACCGCATGTGCCTCGGCTTCGCTGTGAGTATTCGATACAGGTGTCACCCGCATAGCGCTCAGTATACGGCAATTGCTCCGGGTCAACTACTGGCGGCAACGTGGGTATTTATTCAGTGTTATGCGTCAACGCGAGCTCAAGATAACACTGGTGAAGTTGATAAACTTGTGGTGATAAAGCCTCACGTGGTCCGTTGTTATCAATCACATCGTCCGCCACTTCGAGCCGGGCTTCGCGGGTCGTCTGGGCGTTAATAATTCGGAGCGCCGACTCGCGAGTTTCGCCGTCCCGATGACACAGCCGATCGACCTGGGTTTCCACGGTGCAATCGACAATTAGAACCCGGTCAAGATGATGCTGCCACCCGCCCTCGACCAGCAGCGGAATATCGAGAACGTGGTAGGGACCAGGCGCTGATTTGCTGCGCTGAAGCATACGCTGACCAATCATCGGATGCAGCAGGGAATTGAGCTGGTTCTTTTTCTCGGGATCCGAAAAAATTATATTTCTCAACTGCTTGCGGTCAAGGTGGAGGTTTTCGGTCAGCACGTCCTGGCCAAACAGCTCTACGATACCCTGCAGGCCTGGGCTGCCCGGAAGTACCACTTCGCGAGCGATCAGGTCGGCGTCTATGACCGTAATGTCGAGCTCGGAAAACAGCTGCGCAACGGCCGATTTGCCGCTTGCGATACCGCCGGACAATCCGATACTCATGCCCATGTTATTGGTCTCCCCGATGGCTCTACGTCATTCCGGTGAATTGCAAATAGGCTTTAAGAATGGGTTCGCCAAAGACGAGCGCTACCCAGCCTGCGGCGGCAAGATACGGACCAAACGGGATGGGTACTTCGCGACCGTGTCGGGTGAATACGATCAGGCTGATACCGACGATCGCGCCGACAACGGCGGACAGCAGGATAACCATCGGAAGATAGATCCAGCCCAGCCACGCGCCGAGTACGGCCAGTAATTTAAAGTCACCGTATCCCATGCCTTCCTTGCCGGTTGCCAGTTTGAAAACCTGGTAAACCGACCAGAGACTCAGGTAGCCGGCGGCAGCGCCAATGATCGCGTTGGACGGCGAAATAAATAAGGTTTCGGCAGGCACGGACTGGTGTCCAAGAGACAGCAGCAGCCCGAGCCAGAGCAGTGGCAGCGTTATGCTGTCGGGCAGCAACTGAGTGTCAAAATCGATGCCGCTCAGTGCAACCAGAGCCCAGGTGAGCAGGATGGCGGCCATGGCCTCGTAACCTGCGCCAAAGCGCCACGCGACGACGGCCGTAACAATGCCGGTAAACAGCTCCACGAGCGGATACCGGGCCGAAATCGGATTACCGCAGCCCGAGCATTTTCCCTTAAGAAACAAATAGCTAATGACCGGAATGTTTTCCAGTGCGGTGATCTGGTGTTCGCATTTGGGGCACGCGGAGCGCGGCACCACGAGGTTGTAGACAGGCTGCTGCGGAGGCTCTTGCTCATTGAGCGCGGCGCATTCGGCCTGCCAGTCGCGCTGCATCATGATGGGAAGGCGGTGAATCACCACGTTCAGAAAACTGCCCACCAGCAATCCGGCCAATCCGGCGACCACAATAAACGTGGCGGGACTGGCCTGCATTAACTCAAGCATAGTGATCCCCGGCTAGTCTTCAGGTTCGAATGTTTCAGAGTCGGACAGGTTCTGACGCCGTCGCCAATCGGCTTAGCTGACAACCGAACCCATCTTGAAGATTGGCAGGTACATGGCGACCACAAGGCCACCCACGAGAATACCCAGAATCGACATGATCAGTGGTTCCAGCAAGCTGCTCATGCTGTCCACCAGGTTGTCGACCTCTGCTTCATAGAAGTCGGCGACCTTGCCTGACATTTCATCCAGTGAACCGGATTCCTCACCAATGGCAATCATCTGCGTCACCATGTTGGGAAACAGTTCGGTATCCTGCATGGCGCGCTGCAGTCGCTGACCTGTTGCGACTTCATCACGAATCGCATAGGTGGCGTTTTCAAAGACGATGTTACCGGTTGCGCCGGCAACAGAGTCCATGGCTTCCACCAGCGGCACACCCGCGGCGAACATGGTCGAAAGCGTACGGGCAAAGCGGGCAATGGCGGCTTTATTAATAATCTGACCGACAATCGGAAGTTTCAGAATAACCCGGTCCAGAAAATGCCGGAACTTGCGCGAGCGTTTCTTGAAGTAGGTGAACGTCACGGCAAAAATGATAATGCCTGCAACAATTATCCAGCCCTTGGTCCGCACAAAGAGCGACATATCAATCACCGTTTGGGTGAACGAAGGCAGGTCGGCGCCGAAGCCCCAGAACCGACTCTCAAACTGCTGGATAAAGAAAATCAGCAGGAACGTTTTCACAATGATGGCCACCAGCACCACGGCCTGTGGGTAAAAAAGTGA
>CAWUKD010000236.1:0-4337 GCA_963922815.1 uncultured Gammaproteobacteria bacterium | reverse complement strand
AAACCAGTAAATAATCACGCCGGGTGGCTTACAGCATGAGATGAGCTGATCGTTACCGCCGGTGCTCGCTACCGGTTCGCAACCAGTTCGCAACCGGTACAAGCATAACGCGGTCGTGCCAGATCACCTGTCTCTTACAGACTATCCCATTCTCCAGATTCGTGAAGACATTTTTGATGTTCGACAATGATTTCGTGGCATTACAAATTGAACGCGGATTCGACTCATTTTCCAGCGTATCGGCGGCAGTGGTAAGCTTCGGCATTCATTTCATATCGAAGTTGAGCACACCATGGGCTTTGTAACTCATCTTACCGGCATAGGCAGCGGTCACCATTATCCGGCCAATGAGTTGATGAATCTTGATCCCGTAGACGGCCGCCCGGTCAGAATGCAACTGGATCTGGCGGCGCTGGCGGAAGCCTATCCAAATAACAGCTGGTATCAGCCGCAGCTAAAGAATATGTGGCGATTTGGCGGGTTACTTCCGCTTGATATCCAATGCCCGGAGGACCGGACCGACATTGTTACTCTCGGCGAGGGCCACACTCCTCTGCTGGATGCTTCGATGCTGTCCGTCGCGCGTCAATCTCAGCTGCGCCTGTACATTAAGGACGAGGGTCATCCACACGCAGGATTTGGCGAGAACCCGACGCACAGTTTTAAGGACCGTGGCATGGCGGTGGTCGCGTCGATGGCCAAACGATTTGGGATAGAGGCTCTGGCGGTACCCACGCAGGGCAATGCGGGTGATTCGCTGTGCCATTACGCCCGACAAGCCGGAATGAATATTGTCGTGGCCATGCCGGATGACACGCCCCTACCCATACTCGGCGCAGTTGCCGCCGCTGCGAGAGTAGACGAACGAGTCAAGCTCGAACTGGTGACCGGAAGCATTCGCGAATCCGGTGCATTGCTGGCAAGAGACTACCTGCCCAACGGGTATTTTAACTGCGCCACGTTTCAGGAACCGGGCTGGCGCATCGAAGGCAAGAAAACCCTTGGTCTTGAGATTGCCGAAGCTCTCGCAGACTACAAAGGCTGGCAGCTACCCGATGCCATCATCTACCCGACGGGCGGCGGCACCGGCATTCTGGGTATGTGGAAAGCCTTTGACGAGTTGCAGACATTGGGACTGATCGATTCACATCGCCCCCGGATCTATGCCGTGCAGAGCGAAGCTACCTGCCCGGTAGTAACGGCGATAGAGAACAATCTGCCAGATACGACCCCGCAGTCAACCGGACACACGCTCGCGGTGGGCTTAAACGTGCCCGGGGGCGTGGGACATTTTGAGGTGATCAATATCATCCGTCAGTCTGGAGGCTCGGCAATTTCCATAGCCGAAACGGAAACGGCTCGCACGTTCAGCAGCCTGTGGAAAGAAACAGGCTGGTGGGTATGCCCTGAAGGCGCCGCGACGATCGCCGCCATCCCGAAATTGATTGATCGGGGAGAACTGCGTCCGAAGGAATCTGTTGTGGTCGTTAACACGGGTTCGTTTGAGAAATATCTGCCGAATGTCAGGCATCTGCTCCGCTAACTCGCGTGGACAACGATCAGTAAAAAACGACCTGATTTTGGTAGGACCAGTCAACAATTTCCGCCGCTGCCTGACCAAATTATAACCATTCTAATAAAAACAGCCCCGATTTAACGTAATCGGGTCAGCACGCAATTGTCCGAAAAACGACCATATTGATGGTTTGATGCCAAATGTTGAAAAATATTGGTGATAATCTTTCGGATAATTGGTATATATAAGTGTCTAGACTTCAAACTGCATACTGCAAAAGGAAAATAACGCATGGCCAAGAAACGCCTGTACCAGACGGTAGCAGCCAAAATCGAGGCTCTGATCAGCAGCGGCAAGTATCCCGTTGGCAGCAGACTACCTGCTGAGCGGGATCTGGCAGAGCAATTTGATGTTAGCCGGGTGGCCATTCGAGAGGCCGAGATCGCGCTGCAGGCCGTAGGCCGAATCGAGATAAAAACCGGATCTGGCGCCTATGTTCTGGATTCTAAACGCACCAACCTCAACGAACTCCCTACCGTCAGTGCCTTTGAACTGACCGAAGCTCGCGCCATCTTTGAAGCAGAAGCTGCGGCACTGGCTGCCGACAGGATCGACGACGATACGCTAACAGAGCTTCAGGGTTACATCGACATCATGGCGACCACCGGACCGTTCGACGAAACCATCGAATTTGCCGACAGAGATTTTCACAGAACCATTGCCAACGCCTCGGGCAACGCGGCCATTACGCACGTCATCGAAACGCTGTGGAAACTGCGCACGGAAATCGAACCGGTTAAAACGGTTTATGAATCGGTCTGTTCGAATGACGGCGAAGCCAGAGCAACGGAGCATTCGGATATACTGGACGCGCTACGCGATCGCAATCCGGATGCCGCACGCCTGGCCATGAGGCACCACTTTACCCGGCTGCTTGAGTCTATGCTGGATGTTACTGAACAGCGGGCACTGGAAGAACTACGTAAGCAATCCACAGAAAATCGCGAACGCTATCTGAAGTCCAATACGCTTTAAACATCGGGTCCGGAACCCGCGTTGCAGGGTCGGATAGCGTGTAACGCCAGAATAACCAGCTCCTTCTCAAACCTGTAGCCTGCCAAGTCCGCCAGCAGGCACGCCCTTCTCCAGACGGCCACCGGAGAACAGGGATCTGCGTAACATGCAGCGGCCAGAACTATCACCTTTTTGGAGCATGGGAAGCACTATGAGCAATAAATTAAAGGTATTGGTGTGCGGAACCGGATTTGCAGGCCAGGGCCACACAGATGCGTTTAGACATGCGGGCGCTGACGTAGTTGGAATTGTCGGCAGAACCGAATCGGTTGTCAGGGACGTATCCGCCAAAATGAGCATCCCCTACTCCGGTACCGACTGGCAACAGGCGCTGACAGACTGTCAGCCAGACATCGTATCTATTGGGACACCGGGTGGCGCACATCTGGAACCTGTCAAACAGGCCGTTGCACAAGGGTGCCATGTTTTTTGTGACAAGCCGCTAACCGACAGTGGAGAAACCGCGAGAGAGCTCTATGAGCTGGCACTAGCGAAAGACGTTAAAACCGCATTCGCTGCCAGCTTCCGATATATGCCTCACATTCTACAGGCCAGGCAGCTGGTCTCTGAAGGTGCCATTGGCGAGCCGCTCGAAGTCGAATGCATCTCGCATTTTAATCTTGAACGCGACATTCCCTTTGGCTGGTCCCACCGAAAGGAGGACGGCGGCGGCAGACTCAACAACAATTTCACACACATGCTATCTATAGTGACATCGGTGATCGGCGAAAAAATTCTGTCAATTACGGCCGACCTTCGCGACGATCTTGGCGAGGCACCGATCGTCGACGGCGTTCATAATTTCAAGACACGTCGTGAGCTCATCCCGAAAAACCTGGCCGATCCTTCGCTGAAATGGGGCAAATCGAATGTGGAGTGGTCCTACACAATATTGGCCAATCTGCAAAGCGACTACGCCGCCAACCCGGTTTCCGTGCTGTTCAAGCACGGCGGATTGCATCCCCGCTTCAATGAAGACCACCTGGCGTTTTATGGAAGCAAGGGCGCGATCTACATAAAGGGGCACTATGGCAGTGGGCCGCTGTATTTGTACGGGGCCGATAAACAGTGGCATGAAACACCTTTGCCCGCCGCCATTGCGGCCGATGTGCCTGACATCGAAGGTGACACGGAGAGGAATTGGCAATACCTGATTCGCGAGTTCGTAAACGACATAAACGGCAAGTCCGTTCCGCCCTACCAAACCTTTAAAGACGGCAGCCGCTACCAGCAGCTCATCGACATTCTCCGTCAGGAAAAACGCTGGGTCGACGTTAGCCATCTGGACTAAGCATCCGAGCACAAATCAGCGGAGAGGAACACGCGCTGATTTGAATCTGACCGTAGTGTTAAGTAGTAAACAACGGGAGTAACGTTCTTGGTCTATGAATACCTGGTAATCGCTGGCTACTTCGTGCTGATTGTAGGCATCGGCTTCGCGTTCAAGGGCATGGCAAAACAATCCACCAGCGACTATTTCCGCGGCGGTATGGGCGCCGACAGCCTGCTTGGCGGCGATGGCATTGACCGGGCCGCCTACTATAACTCCAACGCGGGGGTGGATATCGACCTGGCTGCGAACACCGGCACTGGCGGCCACGCGGAGGGCGATACTTTTGACAGCATTGAAGCTGTTTACGGCACCAGATTTGATGACCGGTTTGTCGGCAATGGGTTGGATAACATCTTCTACGGCTATGACGGTGAAGACTATTTTGATGGAGGTTCGGGCGCCAACATCAGCTAC
>CAWUKD010000235.1:0-4338 GCA_963922815.1 uncultured Gammaproteobacteria bacterium | reverse complement strand
CCGCAGGGAGCCATTCCGTAAATGGATGAATCGGGGTCAGGCCGGAAACCCCGGAGGGCTCAAACGCCGTATCAGAATTGCAAAGCGCACCCCAAACGTTTAGCCGAAGGCAAAACGGAGGCCGAGCCACCCAACTTACGAACCCAAACAGAGCATCAGAAAAGAAGAACCCAGAGAAAACGAGACGCAAAAATCACGAACAGCCGGAGAGTCTCAAACAAGAAGAACCCCGAGAAGACGGAACACCAAAATCACGAAAGGTAAAACCCGGGCAGCAAGGCCAACAAGAACAGAAGCCAAAAACCCAGGAAGGAACGCGCCTTTAAAAGCGCGGCGCCAGCCGCGCAACCCTACCGGCCACCCCGAAGAACCAACTCCCTGTGCGAAACAAGCTCTCGAAGCACCGAAGTCGCAAAGCCCCCCTTATTCAAAACAAACGAAAGCCTCAGCGTACTCTCATCGAAGGACCATTCCAGCTCATCCACACGCTGCCGCAACGCCCTGCGCTCCTGTTTGAGCCCGAGCGCCTCCAGACCCTTCGTAAAAGACTCCAAACCGGCAACCGCTTCAAGCTCCACGCGCCGCGCCTCGCCCGAAACGGGTAACTCACCCGCCCCCCACATCGGACCGCTCGGATGCACATCAAAATCATCGAGCCTCGACTGAGAGTCGTCACCCAGCTTCGGAAAATCAAACCAGCTTGAACTGCCGTCCAGACTAACCGCCTCACCGTCAATCAAAGAGTTCCACGTACCATCCTTCACACGCTGCGCAAGCACGGTATTAAACACAAATGCCCTCGCCGCAGAAACAGCAAACCTGTGCTGCTGTCGCGGCAGCCTGCGCGACCCCTCCAGCAACTGGGTGGCCTTACGTAAATTTGCACCGTCTATACCAAAGCGCTGCGGACCGAAATAGTTTGGTACCCCCAAGCCCCGGATCTGCTCAAGACGCTGAGCGAGCGCATCCCGGGACGGACTGTCGGCAGGAACCTCTTTTAAGGTGATCTCAAACGCATTCTGGCGATGGCTTCCAACCCGCAGCTTGCGTCGATGCGCCTCGGCGCCGACAACGCGCCACTGGTCGCCACCGGAAGCGAGGATGTCTTCCAGAGCAAGCTTGCTTGCCGGCAGCGTTACAAACTGGCGGGTCGTTGCATACCGGTCTTTCAACCCGGAATATCCGAGCGACCGACGCGGGACGCAGAAATGCCGAGACAGGGCATCCAGGAGATCCAGCGTGTTCATATCGGTCTTTTCAACATCGACCAGCCAATGAGAGCCATCTCCGTCGGCCGCAAACGGCAGCCGCTCGATCACCAGAAAGTCCTGGGGGTGCTGTTTGAAAACAATCGGGCAAACGGGACCTTCAAAGGCAAAAGGCATCAGGCCCGAGTCTTGGCCGGTTGACTTGGAATCGATTTTCACAACGCGGGCGTGCGCTAGTGCCTGGGAGGCTCAGCGTCTTCGCCGGTCTCTTCTTCCGTTAAAATCTGTACGAACGTTTCGCCGTCACGAGTCATTCCGAGCTCGGTGCGCGCCCGCTCCTCGACCGCGTCAACGCCTTCTTTCAGGTCTTTGACATCGGCAGCCAGCGCCCGGTTACGCTTTTCCCGATCTTCGACCTCGGCCGTCTGGACAGCAATATCCTGCTTGAGACGACGGACTTCCTGATAGCCGTCGTCGGCCAGCCACAGACGATAGGTCAGCACCGCCAGCACGACAAAAAGAAAAGTGATTATGAGGTTGCGGCCATTCATGATCAGAGTATACCCCGGTAACTGCCTCATCGTGCGATCAACAGATCGCCGCGACACTGACGCGTCAGGTTATATCAGCGTCAGCCAGCGCTACGGACTAGAATTTAAGCGGAAATCCCGCTTTGCCAGCGTATTTTGCGGCACTGCCTAACGCTTCTTCGATTCTCAGCAGCTGATTGTATTTGGCCACGCGATCGGACCGGGACATCGACCCGGTCTTGATCTGGGTAGCGGCTGTACCAACAGCGATATGAGCAATAGTGGCATCCTCGGTTTCTCCGGAACGATGCGAAACTACGGCACTGTAGCCGGCCTGATCGGCCATATTGATGGCGCTAAGCGTCTCGGTCAGCGTACCAATCTGATTCGGCTTGATCAGAATCGAATTGCCAATTTTTTCATCAATACCTCTTTGAAGTATTGTCGTATTTGTCACAAACAGGTCATCGCCGACGAGCTGCACTTTGTCACCCAGAGCCCGACTCAGCAGCGCCCATCCGTCCCAGTCCGACTCGTCCATACCGTCTTCAACCGACACAATTGGATAGCGCTCGACAAGACCGCTCAGATAGTCGACAAAGCCGGCCGCATCAAACTGGCGACCTTCCGATGCCAGGTCATACTGACCGTTCTTGTAAAACTCGCTGCTGGCGACATCCAGCCCCAGATACACCTCTTTGCCAGGCGTATAACCGGCAACCGCAATCGCTTCCATGATGGTTTCAAGCGCGGCCTCATTGGAGGGCAGGTCGGGAGCAAATCCCCCTTCGTCACCAACCGCCGTATTCAGACCACGTGAGCTGAGCACTTTCTTGAGGTGATGGAAAATCTCGGCGCCGCACTGAATCGCTTCGCGAATCGAAGTTGCGGCAACCGGCAACACCATGAACTCCTGAATATCGACACTGTTATCGGCGTGTGCGCCACCGTTGATAATGTTCATCATCGGTACGGGCAAAGTGAAGTCGCCAGACATTCCCGACAGCTCGGCGAGCCACTCATACAGCGCTTTGTCCTGGGCCGCAGCCGCGGCTTTTGCCGATGCCAGAGAAACGGCCAGCAGCGCGTTTGCTCCCAGGTTTTGTTTGTTGTCAGTGCCATCAAGATCCAGCATGACCTGGTCCAGAGCGCGCTGATCCAGCGCACTCAGCCCTTTTACCGCAGGGAAAATCTTGTCGTTGGCATTCGCCACAGCCTTGAGCACACCTTTGCCCAAAAAGCGTGACGCGTCACCGTCGCGCAGCTCGACCGCTTCGCGCGTACCCGTTGACGCACCCGACGGTACCGCGGCGCGTCCAAACGCTCCGCAGGTCAGAGTGATATCGGCTTCGACGGTTGGGTTGCCTCGTGAATCAATGACTTCACGTGCGACCATATGTTTGATTTCGCTCATGCCTGACTGTGTCCTTCTGTAATGCTGTCTGTTAGGTTCGAATGATACGCCAACACGTTAATGCAATGTTCACCGCTGCCCGTCAGCGCTACCGGGGCAACAAATCCTGCTATTCGTCAACCAGCCGGTCTTCATCGCGCTGGCGCGATTTGGTAATGCGATCGATTTCCGTCAACGTCGTCAACAGGCTTTCCATATGTTTGAGCGGCCACGCATTGGGGCCGTCGCTCAGGGCTTTGCTGGGGTCAGGATGCGTTTCCATAAACAGGCCCGCAACCCCAACCGCGACCGCCGCACGCGCCAGTACCGGCACGAACTCGCGCTGCCCGCCTGAAGACGAGCCCTGTCCGCCAGGTAGCTGCACCGAATGGGTTCCGTCAAACACGATCGGACATTCGGTGTCACGCATCACGCTCAGGCTACGCATGTCGGAAACAAGATTGTTATAGCCAAACGAAAAGCCGCGTTCACACGCCATGATGCGCGAGTTACCGGTGGCTTTGGCTTTTTCTGTGACGTTACGCATTTCCCACGGAGACAGAAACTGCCCTTTTTTGATATTGACCGGCAGCATGGACTCCGCCACGCGCTGAATGAAATTGGTCTGACGACACAGAAACGCCGGCGTCTGCAGAACGTCGACAACGCTTGCGACTTCATCAATCGGCGTATCCTCATGGACGTCCGTTATCACCGGAACGCCAACCTGCGCTTTCACGGCTGCAAGCACCTTGAGCCCGCCTTCCATACCCGGTCCGCGGAAACTCTGGTGTGAAGAGCGATTGGCTTTGTCGAACGAAGACTTGAACACGAACGGTACGCCGAGCCGCCCGCATATTTCCTTCAGGGTGCCCGCCGTGTCTACGGCAAGCTGCTCGGATTCAACCACGCAGGGTCCGGCCAACAAAAACAGCGGCAGACGATTGCCTACCTCATATCCACATAAATCCATGACGGTTCCTGGTAGTTTAGCCTTCGGCGACAGCGGCAGAGGCTGTCGGTTGTTTTCCTGCGCTGTAGGCACGGGCGGCGTTCACAAATCCGCTAAACAGCTTGTGCCCGTCTCGCGGTGTGGACGTGAATTCGGGGTGGAACTGGCACGCCAGAAACCAGGGGTGATCAGCAATTTCGACAATTTCGACCAGGCCGTCCACGGATCGCCCTGAAAACGTCATCCCGGCGTTGC
>CAWUKD010000234.1:0-4382 GCA_963922815.1 uncultured Gammaproteobacteria bacterium | reverse complement strand
CCCAAAAGGGTGAAGAACAGCTTAACGCCAACAGGTGCGGCAGGAAATACGCGAACTGGTTCATCAGATCGATGCGCAAGTCGTCGTCCTCGATACCCACATGTACGTGCATTCCACAAATCAGCAGCCGCCTGGCCGACGCCTGCATATCGCGATCGAGATCATGGTATCGGGCGTGATCGGTGCGTTTTTGCACATGCCAGCTGGCAAACGGGTGCGTTGAAGCCGCAATCGGCGCGATGTTGTAACGGTCGCCGATGGTCGCGATGCAGCCACGCAGGTTATTCAGCTCTTCCCGGGCTTCCGACACGTTCTTGCAGACTTTGGTGCCTACCTCGATCTGGGCACGCAGGAATTCCGGCGCAATCTGGCCGGGCGCCGCCTTCTGGCAGGCCTCAAGCATTTCCTCCGGCGGCTCGGTGGCGACGTCTCGCGATTCTTTATCAACCAGCAGGTATTCTTCTTCGATACCTATCGTAAACGGTGGCTTGCTAATCATAAGGCTCCCCCATCGATGCCTGACTCGGATTATGGTCGTTTGGTAAACAGACTCCTGTTTTCCTCCAGCACCCGGAAGAATGTCGTCAATCGTTGCGCCCAGGTCTCGATAGCATCGGGTGTCCCCAACAGATCCTGGCGAATTTCAATGGAAACGCACGGCAGGCGATTCCCTTCCCCGTGGTGGTCGATGGTGTAATCGGCCGGGTGCTTTCCGGAATATGGCTCATTGTCCCCCACGCACAAATGGGCGAACTGGCGCAGATACTCCAGCAGGGGCTCTGCAATACGATGGTCCTGATCCCACAGGACTCCCACGTGCCAGGGCCTCGAGGACCCCGTTCTGAGTCGCGGCGTAAAGGAGTGCACGGCCACCAGCGCCGGGGCTTCTACATGACCCTCCAGGCGTCTCAGCTGCGCGTCAATGGCATCGTGATAAGGCCGGTATATTTCGTCATTACGCATCAGACGCTGCTCGTCGGTCAGCCCCTGATTCCCGGGCACGGTGACATCATCGCTGACCTCGGGCATGAGGGTTGGATCACCAACACGCCGATTGCAGTCGACCACGAGCCTTGAATAGTTACACAGCACGGCCGAGTAGCCGAGCAGCTCGGAGAGACGCTCGGTCAGGCCCTCGGTTCCTTTGTCGAAAGCAACGTGCCGGTTCAGCGTGGCCTCATCCAGGCCAAGATTATCCAGACCCAGCGGAACCCTGTTACTCGCATGATCAGCGACCAGCAGAATCGGTTTCGTGGATTCGGGATACCTCGTGTGAGAAGCCTCCGGATCGTGTACTGAGAGCAATGACGCTCTATGCTGCCTGACGGATTGATCCATAAGCTTATTGAAGTACTCCTGATAAGCTACTGTAATTTAAACCAAAACACATGATTTTTCTTGGCGCCGGAGTGTTTCAGCGTGATGCATGCTGCCCAGTATAACCGGTTCCTGGCCCGGCCATTAATTCGTACTGTCCGAATCAGGGAACGCGCTCATGACGGCTTAGAATACTCGTAAAGTGACACGCTTGAAAGCTGACCTTGCCGGCGCGAGGCATGGGTTCGGAACGAGCTCAGGCGAGCGCTGACCTGGGCACCGGGACGGCTCCCACAAAACTGCTGCGATTACGGACAGGACGCGGTTTCGCAAACAGGAAGCCCTGGGCAAAATCCACGCCAATGTCGACAAGCGCGTCGAGCAATTCCTGACTTTCGACTCGCTCGGCCACGGTTCGAATACCCATGGCCTTCCCTACCCGGGTAATGGCGTCGACCACGGCGGCATCCGAGGCGGAGGTCAGAATATCAGCAACAAAATCACCGTCAATCTTGAGCAGATCGACAGGCAACTCTTTGAGGTAGGCAAAGGATGACAGCCCGCTACCGAAATCGTCGAGCGAAAACTCCAGACCCAGGCGCTTCATGCGATGCATGAACTGGGCAACCTCACCAATATTCGAAATGGTGGCCGTTTCGGTAATCTCGAAACACAAGGTACCGGGCTCCAGAGGATTGGCTTTGAGCAACGACTCGAGCTGCTGCATGAAATCGTCGTCGCTAAGCGAGGTTCCGGACAGATTGACAGAAAGCTTGTAACGAGGCATCGGGTTCGCCTCATCGCTGCGCCATACCAGGTTCTCAAGAACGTTCGACACCATCCAACCATCAACGCGCGGCATCAGATTGTATCGCTCTGCCGCGGCGATGAAGTATTCGGGCAGAATGATCTGGCCAAACCGGTCAGTAAGCCGCACCAGAAGTTCATAGTGAGGAATGTCGTTTTCATCGGGCGAGCCAATATTAACGATAGGCTGGGAGTAGACCACCATGCGATTCTCATCGAGCGCCCGTGATATTCGGGCGACCCACTGCATTTCTACGTGGCGACTGGGAACCTTGTCGTCCTGATAAACATGGACCCGGTTTCGGCCCCGATCTTTGGCCGTAAAACAGGCCACATCGGCAGCGCTCAGCACCGCAGCGGGATCATCGTCGGACTGAATCGCGGTAATACCTATGCTCGCGGTGTGGCGATACACGCGACCGCGCCAGGTGAAGTTCATGGCGGCAATGGATTCGCACAGCTCGGCTCCAAGCCGGCGCGCCTGACCTTCGGTACAGCCGCGCAGCAGGATGCCAAACTCGTCACCGCCCAACCGCGCAAGAACATCGCTCGCGCGAACACGTTTGCTGAGTAACTTGGTTAGCTGCCGCAAATAGTGATCACCCGCAGCGTGCCCGCAGGTGTCATTAATAATTTTGAATTGATCAAGGTCAAGGTAAAGCAGCACGTGCTCATCGTTTTGCGGCACCAAAGATTGAAACAGGTCCCTGAGGCTGTGCTCAAACGCGGCCCTGTTCAACAGACCCGTCAGGGCATCGTGTGTGCTTTGGTGACTTAGCCGGGCCTTGAGGCCGGACTCTTCGCTCCGGTCCTTTAGCACCAGCACCTGCCCGGTCACGGTACCTTCCGTATCCACCACCGGTGACACATTGGCGTCGATACATTTAATACCACCGGAACGGGTCGTCAGCGTGCATCGGCCAAAATCCTGGGACGCGGCTTCCTGAGGCTCGGCGCCCAATCCGGAAACGCGCCTGCCAGTCGATTCTTCTCTAAGGGAAACAATGACATCAACCGGTTGATCGGCGGCTTCTTCAAGCCCCCACCCCGACATGGCCTCTGCCGCCGGGTTCAGAAACTCGATAACACCCTTCTGATTCACAACCACGACGCCATCGCTTACCGCCTGCAATGCCGTTCTGGAACCGTGGGGTCGCCGGGTATGTCCGCTAAACCTGGCCGATTGCGCCTTTGATTTTGGTGTTTTTTCTATCGTCATGCGGTGTTCTGCTCTGGCGATCGTCCCGATCTTATTATGGCTGGGAAAAATATCCCAACTAGGAGAATCGAAGATATCAACACCTGAAAAACACTACTGTGACGACCCGCACGTTTTTTGCCGTAATTTCTGCACCGGGACGGGATAAATCGTTAGAAACAGGGGGTTTGGCCGCTATTTCCGGAACACAACTGAGAACCGCAGACCGGCGAGGCGTGCCGCTGGCCGGGGCACTCCGACTCCCCCGGCTGGCCGTACGGGCCGCCCGCTACGGGATCAGAAACGAAACCTGGCCCTCATTTCGCGGTCACATGACTGTGATACATTAAGAAAACAGTCACTCGGAGCCCTACATTGAGTCATCGTTCGCTATTCAGAGTCATGACCGTCACCGTCGCCACCCTGTTGGCAGGCGCCTGCGCCACAACCCATGACATCGACCCGTCCGAACTACCGCCGGAAGCTACGGTTGACGACGGCATTGACTACTATTCCGCGGATCTTACTGGCAATGACCCCGGCGCCGAAGAGCTTCTGAATTATGGTAATAGTCAATGGACTACCGATGACGACGGAAACCGGGTTTACCTGCTGAACCGGGTTCGTCGCGGCCAGGCTGCGTCGTACTACGTTGGCGATATCGGCTATATCTACGTCAACGACAACACGGAAGGCCTGCGAGGCAATGGCTACGGAAACGCTCCGGTCTTTGTATCCCGCGGCGGTGCCCCTCTTCAGAGCCAGACCTTTCGCGGCGGCAGGGACAATACGTATTACCAGACCCGTCGGGGGCGAATCATTTATTTACCAAACGCTACTCGTCGGCCCACTGGCTCGTCCGCCGGCGAGGGTCAGGGCGCAAATCCGGTGACTACCGGAAATTCGTCAACGCAAGGCTCGCCTGCGCCACGTCCATCGACCATAGTTGCTCCGGCCCCAAGGCCCGTCACGGCACCTCGTGTGACCCAGCCCAGAAGCCAGTCGAGAAGCCAGCCAAAACCGCGAAAACAGACTCGTGACGAAGTACGGCGACCCGATC
>CAWUKD010000233.1:0-4400 GCA_963922815.1 uncultured Gammaproteobacteria bacterium | reverse complement strand
ACCCGGAATTGACACGCGCTCACTCGAGCTATTCGACAACGACGGACACAACATAGCGGCGTGGGCACCGTCGACCGATATCGGCGAGACCAAAAAGGAGTATCTGGTAAAAGTCGAGCTTCCGGATGTAAATAAGGAAGATATTCACGTCTCGATTCTCGACGGTATGTTAACCATTAATGGCGAGCGTAAGCACGAGAAGGATGATGACGACGAAAAATATCATCGTGTCGAAAGATTTTATGGCCAGTTCACGCGATCGTTCTCGCTTCCCGGTAACGTCGATGAGTCCGGAATCAAAGCCGATTACAAGAAAGGCGTGCTACAAGTCCACATTCCCAAGAGCAAGGAAGTCCCCAGGGAGAAGACAGCCCAGATCGAGGTGACATAGCAATTATATGACCTGTACGTCGGAGAGGGGGGCTCAAAGCACATGGAGTTTCAGAGTCTTTTCGTCCATCCAGATAGATAATAGCCGGCGTATGGGTCTTTTCTGATGGGCCTTAGAGTTGATTTTCGACGGTGAAATCGGCACCTAAGGTTAGAAAATCAGTGTGCTTAGAAATTAACTGTATGTATGCCAGTGTTTGCTATGGTCCGACCCCATGTGAATAAGTCGGTGAGCTCAGGGATTCGAGAAAGGCCAACATGTCGGCCATTTGTGATTCTGTCAGCTCGATGGGAGTGAGCTCATGATCCATAGTGTCGGGCGGGGAGATGTAGTGCTTCATGACCGCCGCAATTGAATCGGCTTGCCCGTTGTAAAAATACGGTCCCGTGAGTGCGACGTTTCTGAGAGACGGAGTCTTAAAGGCACCGGCCGTATCACCATGCTGTTCACGTGATAGAAATCGCAGAGCCGAACACTGTTCCGGCGTCGCGTCGCTGTGTGGGCCGAGGCAGTTGAATTCATCGAGTAGCACAGCCTGCACGCCAAAGAGTCGCCCGAAGTCCAGCGACTGCCCGGGTACCAGGGTACTGCCGTCCAGATTGGCGGTGCCAATATTGTGGAAGTCGCCATTGGTCAACAAGGGGCCATTGTGGCACTGAAGGCAGCGAGAGGCTTCTGGATCAATGAACAGCTTCGCTCCTCGAATTGCGGACTCGCCCAGAACGCTGCTGGCGGCTTGTTCACCTTCAGAAATCAGGACATCAACATACCGGTCAAACGGCGTTGGTTTGGGAACGAGCGTGCGCTCAAACGCGGCAATGCTCTTGCCGATGTTGGCGTAAACACGGTTAATACTGCTACGCGTCGACTGCGGCATGCGGAACCACGCATCCTTGCCGTTCGAATGGGCAAATTCTCCCGCGTGCTCGGGCAGATCGCCGGATGTCACGGCAGCAGGCAAGGGTCCAAACAGATCGGTGTAGCGCTGTCGATAGTGCGGATCTTCGGCCACGAGTCGGACCGCGCCCGTTCTGCTGCCGCCCATTTCATCGGGAGCCTCGATGGGAATCAGGGCCTGCGACCACAAGGAGTCTCTGCGGCCATCCCAGTAGAACCAGTCCTGCCAGGCTCCGGCAATAATAGTTGGGGTGTTTCGAGATAGCCGGTTGACGCCTTGTCCGGTCGGAAGGCCGTCGGTGAACTGTCTGTCGGGCTGATGGCACGAGGCGCAGGACAGGTCGTTATTGGCACTGAGCCTTGTATCGAAGAACAAGGATCGTCCAAATTCAGCGGCCGCCCGATTGTCGGCCACCCGATTGGAGGCCCCCGTCGAAGGCGGAGACAGGCTCGCCAGGCTCAACGACTTAAGTAAGCTGATTTCCGTATCAGACCAAAAAGGTTCCTGCTTTACGCAGCTCGAAAGCAGGGTGGCCAGCACTACCACAACTAAACGTCTGAATGTCGTCACTGTGATTTCCACCGGAAGTCGTCCTGACACACTAGAACGTAAGCACGATGTCGAACTGAACCTGGTCCGTGCCGGCCGCCGACTGAATGCGATAGTTAAGCACCCAGGGACCTGCCATATTGAAACGCACGCCTTCGATTCGATAGCGTCCTTCGCCCAGATGTTCGGTGATCTGAGGTTGAGTGGGCAGCCCGTGACCATGGCTGGGCATGCCTCCTGACATGGATACCCGTGCCGGAAAGACGGCGTGCCCGTCCGGGTCATTGATGGTGATCAGCCACTCGTGGAATTCTCCGATCGGAATGTCGCCATCGCGAGGTTCAAGATGAACCTGATATAAACCGTTGTCCGAAGTGTTTTGCCATGAGAGGAGGCTGGCGGTATTGCTTGGCGACTCAGAGGGCGCGCAGGCTGCCACAAGACTCAGGGCGCATACACGAATAAGTGAGCGCAGCCTTATCCCGTTTATATGCCGGAACGTTCGCTGAAATTGAATGTACATGTTGCCGAGCCTGCCCAATTTGCCCGGTCGGGTCAACCAAGTGGCCCACGTTATTAAACGTCCCAGAGAGCACTCAGGGAAACAATATAGTCTGTCTTGTCAGTGCTGTCGGGGTCGGACCAGCAGTTGTACTGAAATACGCCTTCCAAATCGCTTAGACAGTCGATATTTAACCTTTAAAACGCCTTTTCGACATAAAAAATCAATTCTAAGGAATTGAAGCGGTAGACCGAGTTTGTTCCTGTCCGCTGTAGAGAGATTAGCTATGGGACAACAGGATTCCCTTAAAGCTACGTTTCGATGGCAAAACGACGATCTAAGACTCAAAAATCATTTGTTTAAGGGAATTCGTACGTGTATTGCAGCGTTAGCGGTGGTCCGACCCCCTTATCTTGTAACCACCCAGTAGGTGAAGGCGGCCGTGGCGAGTGCGATGATAACGGCCAGCCCCAGGCGCGAGCCAGATATGCTCTCGGATTCGGGTACCAGGTCGGCATTCTTTTTGCCGCTTATCATGGCGCGAATAATGCGTTCACGGCGCACAAACGCGTGATACAGCACGGCGGCAATATGGACGACGACCATTAGCAGGATGATGTTGATCAGGTTGTTGTGCAGGAAGTTCATGGTGTCGGCTACGTCCGTGCTGACGGCATCGAAGTAGGGCCCTGAATACATGATCTCGTCATCCATGAATAAGCCGCTGACGGCCTGTAGCCCAACCAGGATCAGTACGGCGAATATCATGAGGCTGCCAAGCGGATTGTGGCCAACCGTTTCTTCGGACTTGCCGCGCATCGTGTTTCTTATGTACACAAACAGTCTTCGAGGTGTGGGGAAGAAGCTGAAAAAGCGCGCGTGCCGGGTACCCAGAAATCCCCAAACGATACGAAAGGTCAGCAGGCCGATCATCCAGTAGCCCAGCCACATATGGTACTGGCGTACGTCGTAGCCAATTTTCGCAGTGACGAACGATGCGGTCAGGCTTAGCACCAGCAGCCAGTGAAACACACGCGTAGGAATGTCCCAAACCAGGCGCTCCGCAGGCGTATTCGACATCAGAGGTGACCTGTCAGCTGTCAGTCGTCGTCTACTTTATAGTCGTCATGACATGAGCCGCAAGCTTTACCCACGCGGCCGATAGCGGCCTTGGTCATGGTTTCATCGCCAGAACCTGCAACTTCCACGAGCGCATCGGCCGCAGACTGAAACGCAGCTATTTTTCTTGAAAAATCTTCCGTGTTTTCCCATACCGCGTCCAGCGCATCGCTTTCTACGCCGGTGCCGCGCGTATCCACGACAAAATTGTCGCCGATCATGGCGCCAAGATGCTGCAGGTGTATGGCATTTTTCTGTACCACCGCAGCGTCAAACGGTGCACGATCGCGTGCCATTCCACTCAGCGGGCTATAGTTCTTGCGGATCAGGGTAAAAACAGACTGACGCTCTTTCGTTGCCTGAGTGAATTTGCGGTCGATGCTTGCTCCGCTGGCTTCAGCGGTCGCTGCGGGCGCCGCAGTGGCGGCAGGTTCTGTGGCGGCGGTGGCCGAAGCACTGTCGCCACCCGAGTCGCAGCCGCCCAGAAGTGAAAGACAGGCAGTGGCAGTTAATAGGGTGATGCGTTTCATGGTGCTTCTCCAGAAGATATTCAAAACGGTTCCGATCAATGGTTGGAGCTCGATAATGGGTGAGCCAGCCTCGAAATATAGTCGTTGCCGCTCGGGTCTGCAACAGCTAACGCCTTCCGCCGAGGGATAAAGTCACGCCTGGCTTTTACTATCGCAGACCCAAATCGGGATGGCCCTATTCGGAAATCCCGATGGGTTTATCTGTCACTTGCACGCGCGCATCCCCCAAAGACGTTAAGCTCGGTGATCGGCAGCCTCTGCGCATGCCTCTCGGGCTATCAGTCTGGCCAGTTGATCGACGTAAGAGTATAGATCGCCGCTGGCGACTTCAGACGGATGGGGTGCCGGCATCGGCGCTTAAGTAGACCGGGACAACTACGTCGCGAGAATTGGTTCAATAATTGGATTCAA
>CAWUKD010000232.1:0-4442 GCA_963922815.1 uncultured Gammaproteobacteria bacterium | reverse complement strand
TACACTTCGATTTGGAACGCACAACTATGCTACAGAACATTCGCGATAACGCCCGTGGATTCGGGGCCATCCTGATGTTGGGACTGCTCATTATTGCTTTCGCCATCTGGGGGATAGATTTCCAGTTCGGCGCGAACCAGCCCGTGGTGAAAGTCAATGGCAAGGAAGTGTCGAACTCTCTGATTGCCAATTCCTACAATCAGCAGATTCAGCGATTTCAGGAATTTTACCCGAACGGAATTCCGGAAGTTACTCAGGCGGAGCTCAAGCAGAACGTTATCGACTCATTTGTTCGTAACGAGGTTCTGACTCAGCACGTTGCGGAAGAGGGCTATCACGTATCGGATGAGCGCGTTATGGATTCGATCAAGGAGCTGCCGGCGTTTCAGCTTGACGGGAAGTTCAGTCCGGCTCAATTTGAATTCCTGGCCCGGCGTAACGGCCTGTCCTCGGACGGCCTGTTCAACGATTTTCGCAAATCAATGGTTCTGCAGCAGCTGTCGGAAGGTTTCGTAAACTCTTCCTTCGTCACCAATGACGAAGCCCGACTGCGTGGCAGGCTCGAGAGTGAAACGCGGACAATTCGTGAAATGCGCGTTCTGGCGTCGTCGCAGCTGGCGGCTATCACCGTGGAAGACGCAGCGATTGAAACCGACTATGAGCTCAATCAGGACGAGTATGTGACCGAAGAAATGGTCAGCATTGAATACATAGAGCTTGACCCCGACGCTATCGCGGAAACAATTTCCGTTGGCGAAGAAGATCTGCAGGCGCGTTATGAAGCGGGTGCGGCCAGCGGCGAATACTCGAGCCCTGAACAGCGCAACGCCCGTCACATTCTGATTGCCATCAACGACGACCGCGATGATGCAGCAGCCAGGAGCCAGGCTGAGGCGCTGCGTGAACGAATTCTTGCAGGCGAAGATTTCGCGGAACTGGCCAGAGAATTTTCAGATGACGCCGGTTCCAAGCCGTCCGGTGGTGAGCTTGGGTGGAACAGCGGTGAAGGATACGTTGGACCGTTCCGCGACGCATTGTTTTCCATGACGCAGGATCAGGTCAGCGAGCCTATCAAGACACGTTTTGGCTACCACATTATTCGCGCCGAAGGCGTGCGTGGTAACGAGCCAAAGCCGTTTGAAGACGTGCGTGAGCAGGTTCTGGCTGAGCTACGTGAAGATGCCGCACTGGATCAGCTAAGTGCTTTGGTGGATGAGCTCGATGAGATTGTCTACGACATTGATGACAGCCTCGGATCCGCGGCCGAAGCGGCCAGCGTTGAAGTGCAGCAGGTTCCGTTCTTCACCCGATCATCGGGAACCGGCATCGCGTCCTTCCCGGCCGTACGCGACATCGCGTTTTCTCAGCAGGTTCTCGCTGACAAGCTGAACAGTAATTCGATCGAACTGGACGGCAAGTACGTTTATATTCGTCTGAATGAGCATCGACCGTCCCGCCTGATGACTCTTGAAGAAGTGCGTCCACGCATTGAGAACCGACTCAAGCGGGAGCGTGCGGCCGATCAGGTTGCAGCGCTGGGTTCTGATCTTGTCACTCGCATGAAAGAAGGCGCGCCGGTTGAAGAGGTCGCAGAATCGGCTGAGCTGGTCATCAGCGAACCTAAGCAGATTACACGACGTGACCGATCATTGATGCCGCCGGCCGTTAGCGCCGTATTTGCGTCCACGCTGGAAGGCGACTCGCCAACGTTCGGTGGCGTAGAGTTACCTAACGGTGATTACTACATATACGAGCTTCAAAGCATCGATCCGGGCGACTCGTTAAACGATACCCAGGTTGCCGATGTGGCACGAGCCAACGCGAATATGGAACTCGCCGCGTACATTTCGAGCCTGCGGGAGCTCGCGGATATCGAAATCAGGGCAGACGCCCTGCAAACGCAATAACACGAAGAGCGGCCTGGCCGCTCTTTTTTTGGTTCATTTCTACCGGGCAGGTGGACAGACCCGTTCGGGTAGCGTCCTGTGCACCCGAAGCGTTGAAACTCTGCGTCAGAATAAATTCGCTTCGGGTTCTGCTATCCTGTTGCAAACGTTTCGACCATCGGTACCACCAATAGAAGGCTGATCACATGCGCTTAAAACTCCATTGGCAAATCCTGATTGCGATTTTTGTGGCCGGTCTTGCCGGGTATTTTTTTCCGCAGGCGCTCTCGATCTATGAGTTCATTGGCAAGCTGTTTATAAATGCGCTGAAGATGATCATCGTTCCTCTGGTGGTTTCGTCAATCATCATAGGTGTGGCCGGGCTCGGAAGCGGCGAGCATATTGGACGTTTGGGACTGAAGACCGTGACGTTTTACGTTATCACGACCACGGCCGCGATTCTGGTCGGACTCGTGCTGGTGAATATGGTCCAGCCCGGACTGGATGGAAACGGGGAGCCGGTCAAAGAACTGCTCAGCCTGTCGGCCAGCACCGACTCGGTCGAAGCCAAGGTGGGTGGCAAAGGCTGGGGAGACGTGGTCGATGTGTTTATTCGTATGGTGCCGGATAACGTGTTTGCGGCCGCCAGCGATAATGGGCGGCTGCTGGCGCTGATATTTTTCAGTATTCTGTTTGGCTTTTTTATGACGCGCCTGGATCACACCTACGCCGAACATCTGTTTACGTTCTGGGATGCGGTTTACAAGGTCATGATGATGATTACCGATCTGGTCATGAAGTTCGCACCGATCGGCGTGTTCGGGCTGATTGCCACCGTAGTCGCCAATCAGATCAAGGACCTTGAGGAAAAGGCGGGAGGTCTGGAGACCATTGCGTCCCTTTTACAGCCCCTGCTGGTGTTTGCAGGCGTGGTGCTGGCGGCACTGCTCGTTCACATGCTGATCACGCTGCCGCTTCTGTTGAAGTTTGTCGGTCGCGTCAGTCCGTATAAAATGTTTCCGGCCATGGCGGAGTCTCTGGTTACCGCTTTCTCGACGGCGTCTTCGTCGGCGACGCTCCCGATTACGATGGAGTGCGCTCAGGATAACGCCGGTGTTTCGAACAAGGTGTCGAGCTTTGTGCTGCCTCTGGGCGCTACGGTCAACATGAACGGCACGGCGCTTTATGAGTGTGTTGCGGTTATCTTTCTGGCGCAGGCTTACGGACTGGATCTTAGCCTTGCGACACAGTTTATTATTGTTATGACGGCTCTCCTGACGTCTGTGGGCGTAGCCGGCGTGCCGGCGGCGTCGCTGGTCGCGATCACGATTATTCTGACCGTGGTGGGAATTCCGGCCGAGGCCATCGGTCTGCTCTTTATCACGGACCGCCTGCTCGACATGGCGCGCACATCAACCAACGTGTTTGGCGATGCGTGCTGCGCCGTTATTGTGGCAAGGCTGGAAGGCGAAGAAACGAAGCTCGTTCCGCAGGCTGACTGAACGTCGCAGCGAAGCCGCTGAAGGTCGGATGACCTGATTGATTTGAGAGGTTGTCGAGCGGGACGGTGCCATACGGACGTCGCAGGATGCTCAGTAATCCTGCGACGTCTTCGTGATCGGGATTGGCTAGAACGACATGCCCACCATGTTGTAGCCACCGTCTACATAGAGCACCTCTCCGGTAATGCCGGAAGCCAGATCAGAGCACAGAAACGCTGCCGCATTGCCCACTTGTTCAAGCGTGATGTTGCGACGAAGCGGCGCCGTTTCTTCAACGTGACGCAGCATTTTGCGAAACCCGCCAATGCCGGCTGCTGCCAGCGTCTTAATCGGTCCCGCCGAAATGGCATTGACCCGAATGCCATCCGGGCCCAGATCGTTGGCCAAAAAGCGCATGCTCGCTTCGAGACTGGCTTTGGCCGGGCCCATCACGTTGTAGTTGGGTACAGCTTTCACCGCGCCAAGGTAGCTTAGCGTCAGCAGACTGCCCTGACGTCCTTTCATAAGCGGGGCGGCGGCTTTGGCCAGCGCGCTGAAGCTGTACGATGAGATGTCGTGAGCGATGCGAAACCCTTCACGTGTGATCGCTTCGCTGTAGCGACCGTCGAGCTGGTCGCGAGGCGCAAACCCAACCGCATGAACTACCACGTCAATACCGTCCCACTGGTTACGAATCGTCGCAAACGCGTCGCGTATTTCGCTATCCTCGGCGACGTCCATTGGCATCAGCAACGTGCTCTCGGTCTGTTCCGCCAGCGCTTCGACGCGTGGACGGAGTTTTTCATTTTGATAGGTGTAAGCCAGTTCCGCACCTTCACGGTGCATGGCCTCGGCAATGCCCCAGGCGATAGAACGTTTGCTTGCAACGCCTACGATCAGAACGCGTTTACCAGTAAGAAAGCCCATGTAATACCTCGTCTAGTTAGCCGCCCGATTGTCGGGTGACGTCAACGTATAAATTGAGTTTTTGTCCGGGCTGCAGATAACGCTGCCCGCCAATGCTGTTCCATTTTTTAAGCTGCGCCACCGAAACTTTAAAGCGCGACGAAATTCG
>CAWUKD010000231.1:0-4482 GCA_963922815.1 uncultured Gammaproteobacteria bacterium | reverse complement strand
AGACGTGTGCTCTTCCGATCTGTCCCGGGCACGTGCTCACTGTGCCGAGTTTGACCGCTTTTTCATGAATCAACTCGCCGACCGCGTGTCTACCGGTCTTGAGCTCAGAACCAATCACATACTTGGCAGCAAGCTGGTTGGTCAATGTATGTCCAGTCCTGCGGTTTCTATCGACCTGAACTCGACCATTGCGGATGCCGCCGCCTTCATGACCGAAAAGCGCGTATCAGCACTCACTGTTACGGAGATGGTTAACCAGCAACCGGAGCTTCGCGGTATTATTACCGATCGCGATTTTCGTCAGCGCGTAGTTCACGGCGGCCATAGTGGCTCAGAGGCTCTAGCGACGGTAATGACTGCTGATCCGTGGAGCTGCAGCTCTGACGAACCGGCTTATCAGGCTCAGCTATCGATGCTGGAAAAGGGCGTTCATCATCTTCCTGTTGTAGATGCGGACCGGCTGGTCGGACTCATCACTCTGAGCGATATCTTACGGGCGCAAAACTCGGACCCGATCTATCTCACCGGCGAGCTGCGTCGTACGGACAGCGCCGAAGCGCTTTCCCGAATTGCGAAGAAGCGTTTTGACCTGTTTGTCACGCTTGTTGATGGTGGCGTCGATTCAGTGCATGTCATGCGTGTCATGACGGCGATTACCGACGCCTCTACCAACCGGCTCATCCAGCTCGCCCACGACGCCATGGGTCCAGCGCCCATACGATACGCGTGGATCTGTCTCGGTTCTGAAGCCAGACGCGAGCAGACCGGCAAGACGGATCAGGATAACGGTCTGGTGTTGGAGCACGAGCCTACGGAGGACCAGTCTGCCTGGTTTGCCCGTTTTTCGACGTTTGTATGTGACGGACTGAATCAGGCCGGATTTGTTCACTGCCCCGGTAACGTGATGGCCATGAACCCGCAATGGTGTATGTCGGTAGCGGGCTGGCAGAAACATTTCCATCGCTGGATTACCGAGCCGGAGCCCAAAGCCCTGATGTTCGCGTCCATATTTTTCGATCAGCGGTGCATTGCCGGCGACGCTGATCTTGTCCGAGCGGTCAGGCGGTACGTATTTGATCTCGCCAAAGGCAATACGTTGTTCCTCGCGCATATGGCCGGAAACGCTCTTGAGCAGAGTCCGCCACTTTCGTTTTTCCGACAGTTTATTCTGGAAGACGATGGCGCTCAGCACGAAGGTCTGAATCTGAAACTGAGAGGCGTAGTACCGATTGTGTCAATCGCCCGTCTCAAAGCGCTCGAACACGGGATAGAATCTCCGGAAACGGAAAAGCGATTGCGACTCGCCGCCAAAGAGACGGCCAATCAGGACGACATTGGCGACCTGATTGATGCAATGGATCTGATTAACCGTATTCGCAACGAGCAACAGGCCGACGCGATCAAGCGTGGAGAATCGCCGGGGAATCTGGTTGCTCCCGGGTCACTGAGTCCACTGACCCGACGTCACCTGAAGGCTGCTTTTTCGGTCGTTCGACGCGCTCAGCAAGGTCTCGTGCGCAATTACCAGATCGGATAGCTGTTTTCATGGTCCTGCAATCATGTTGGCGCTGATAAGAGAACGCATCCTGACTCGCAAGCGCAGGATCGCGTTGCAGCGTGTCGTCCATCCGGCATTGCGCGAGTTGCTGTCCTGTGACATTGAATACCGGCAATCCTGGCGCCAGTACGACTATCTGGCTGTCGATATTGAAACCACCGGGCTTGATCCGCAGCACGACGAGGTAGTCTCTTTCGGCTGGGTACCTATCGTGAACGCGAGAATCAGGACGGACGAAGCGGTTCGACAGATGGTTCGCACGAAAATGAAAATTGATGACAGTGCTACGGTTCACGGGATACGGCATCAGGACATGTCGCAAGGCATTAAACTCGAAGAAGCGATGCCCAAACTGCTGGAAGCTCTCAAAGGCCGGGTGCTGCTCGTACATTACAAGGGCCTCGACAAGGTTTTGCTTGACCGCCTTTGCAGTCAGCTCTATGACGCCGGCCTCTGGGTGCCCGTCGTTGATACGCTGGATATTGCCCGTCATCAGTTACGTCATGAAACGGTTGAAGTCGGGCAGCTTAGGCTGATGGCGCTCAATGAACGTTTTGGATTGCCGAAGATACGGCAGCATGACGCCCTGAACGACGCCCTTGCAACCGCTCAGCTCTTTCTGGCTCTGGTCTCCAATACGCGCAGAGACCGCGAAAAATCGCTGCGTGAACTGATGATTTGAAGTCGGGGCGCGACCGTTTGCGCAGCATTATAAGTCGCACTATCTGAGCACCCGTCGTGTCAGCTGACTACCGCCAATCATGAAGGCCAGAAAGACCAGCGGTTCAGTCGATCCACTGGCAAGACCGGCAATCGCCGGACCCGGGCAGTATCCGGCCAGGCCCCAGCCGAATCCAAAAATTACGGCCCCCCAGAGCAGCTTGCTGTCGATCAGACGATTGGTCGGCAGGCTGTGCTCGGGAGCAAACAGTGGCGCGCGCTGTAACGTCCATCGATAGCCGGCAAAAGTAGTCAGAACGGCAGCTCCCATCACCAGAAGAAGGCTTGGGTCCCAGCCCGGCAAGAGGGTCAGAAACGCCAGGACTTTCTCCGGATTGGTCATTTGAGACGTTGCCAGCCCAAGGCCAAAGATCACGCCAGTCATCAGCCCTGCGGCTCCGCGTTGCAGCTTCACGACAACACCTCCATGACGCGTGCAACGAAGTTGGTAGCGGCAAGCGTGGTTGCCACCAAAGCTCCGGCAGCCAGGAACACGGCCGTTGAGACCAGGGATCTTGGAGACAGGCGCGCGATTCCGCAGACTCCGTGACCGCTGGTACATCCGCTGCCAAGTCGCGTGCCCACGCCCACCAGAAATCCGGCAAGGGCCAGCTGAACCATGGGAAAGTCGGTACGGCTGATCAATGGAGTCTCGGCGAGATATTGATAAGCGAAACCGCCGATAATCAGTCCGGCAATAAACAGCCATCGCCATAGTCGGTCACCAGCGTCCAGAGACAAAGCGCCGTTCAATATCCCGCTAATACCGGCGATTCGTCCGTTGAGGCGCATGAGCAACACGGCGGCGAGGCCGATCAAGGTGCCCCCAATCAGGGCGGATGCTGGGGTGAAGCTGATCACATTAATCTCCGGTCAGTTTAATAATCTGGCAAGCAGCGGCACACGGTTCGCGCTCGTATTCCAGGAAGAGTCGGGAAGCATACTATTAAACCTGGTGCCGTCGTATAATAGCGGTAACTACCAGTATGCGTTTGCCTCTGAGGAGTATGACAATGCAGAAGATATTCGCGGTTTTGTTGACCGTCTGGGTACTGGGTGGCTGCGCTACCCATGACATTGTTCCGGCTGATGTGTCCGATCCTGAAGTGTGGGGCGGGGCGTCCAACGTTACTCAACTTAAACATCTCTATTTTTCAGAGCAGCCTGATGAAGCAGCGTTGAAGGCCGCCAGATCCCGTGGTGTTACTACGGTGATCAATCTGCGTTCGCCGGGAGAGACCGAGTGGAACGAGAAGGAGGTGGTGGAGCAGATGGGGCTTGAGTACGTGAATATTCCGATCAGAAAAAAGAGCGACACCCTCGATCAGGACGCCATCAAAGCCATTAGCAAGGCCGTGGCGCAGCAGGGAGGCAGGCCCGTCCTGCTGCATTGCTCGTCAGGAAACCGCGCCTCTGCGTGGCTCGCCGTTCACCTGGTCGATGATCACGACCTGGATGTGGAGTCTGCGCTTGGTGTGGCCCGAAAAACCGGTTTGACCAGCGACAGTGTGGAGGAGCGGGTACGCACCTATTTGAGCGATCGATAGTGACCTTCAAGGCTTATCATGCCATGGGCTCAGATGATCTGGCATGGCGCCGGTAGGAGACTGCAGGCGCCATGCTGGTTTTCCCCGTTCTGAAGACGATACATGTCGCTGCGGTTGTGGTGTCGGGCGTCTTGTTTTGCTTTCGTTTTTACAGACTCCAGCGCTATCCGGGAGTTCCTCTTGGTAAGGCGCTAAAGATCGCACCCCATGTAAATGACACGCTGCTGCTTGGAGCCGCAATTGGCATGCTGATGTTCATGCGACTTAACCCGCTCACGGTGCCGTGGCTGAGCCTGAAAATAGCTTTGCTGTTGGTTTACATTGGAGCGGGTGCGGTTTGCATGAAGGCCGCTCCGGGCAGTCGAAAACAGGTTGTGTTCTTTATTGTTTCAAGCCTGATTTATCTTGCCATAGTGCTGACGGCGGTCATCAAAACAGTGTGACACGAGAATATTACGAGGGTGCGGATGGCCTGCGGAATATGCGTATTGTGGCGGTCGCCCAAAAGGCTTATCAATAAGACCTTACCAGTAACTATCATGGGCGATCATGGCCGGGGAAAAATCCCGGAGAGGGAGCAGTATGTCAGTAAACGATCAAAAAGCGTCAGTCGATGTCGAGAATTCTGAAGCTCAACCCGAACAAGGACGCAGGCAC
>CAWUKD010000230.1:0-4536 GCA_963922815.1 uncultured Gammaproteobacteria bacterium | reverse complement strand
TTTGTTCTGAGTCACCTTGAACAGAGCAAGCGCCAGGAAGTGATGCAGAATATCTATGGAGAGGACGGGGCCAATTTCTCGCTTGCGCGCACGGTTATTGCGTCGACGGATTTCGCGGTTGAAGGCAAATACACCCACGCACCGATCGCTGGCGATGTGGCGCTTAAGTATTTTACCATAGATGCGGATATGGACGGTTTCAGCAAGACGCGGTACCCGGGCGTGAAAGACGAATCCTATGATTTGCTGCCCATGATCAAAGAAGCGCAGGCCATTAAGGCCAGTCAGCATGACAGTAGCCTTAACATTGTCGCGTCTGCATGGACTGCACCACCGTGGATGAAAGACATTGAAACCTGGTACATCCAGGGCGGCGAGGGGAACGAGTGGCAGGGCACGGGTGGTTCGCTAAAAGAAGAGTATGTCGGAACCTACGCGGACTACCTGGTCAAATATCTCGATGCCTACGACGCATGGGGTGTCGATATCTGGGGGTTAACGCCCGTCAACGAGCCTCAGGGCAACGGCGGTAACTGGGAAAGCATGCATTTCACGGCGGAAGGGCAGCGTGACTTTATCAGAGACTATTTGGGTCCGAAGCTACATGACAGTCGTCATCGTGATACGCGCGTCCTCATTTATGATCAGAACCGCGATCACCTGACGCACTGGGCCGATGTGATTCTGAGCGATCCCGGCGCGGCACAGTACGTTTACGGTACGGCCATTCACTGGTACGCGAGCACTAACCAGGTGTTTGAAAAAGAGCTGAATCAGGTGCGCAACGCGTTTCCGCAGTTCGACATTATTCACACCGAAGGCACGATTGATAATCTGGGAGTGGCCGCGCCTTCCGGTATCACCGACCCGGACGGGTTTCAGGAAGAAAACTGGTATCAAAACGACGAGTTCTGGTGGAACGAGACGTCAACGGACTGGGCGTACTCAGCGACATGGGCACCAAGAGCCGAAGATCATCCAATGTACACACCCGTACATCGCTATGCCCGCAATATCATTGTTAGCCTGAATAACTGGGTTAGCGGCTGGATCGACTGGAACGTTGTGCTCGATCACCAGGGTGGCCCGAACCACGTGGGTAACTTCTGTGGTGCTCCAATCATGATTGATACGCGTTCGGGCGACGTGTACTACACGCCAATTTACCACGTGCTGTCTCAGTTCAGCCGTACCATTCGGCCCGGCGACAAGGCCGTTCAGGTTACTCAGGCACTCGGTGGTCTGGGGCCAGACAGTTTGCATGCCAGCGCTACCATTAACAGCGACCAGCAGCTCGCTGTTCAGCTGTTGAACACCACCAAAAAACCCGTCAGCTACAGCCTGCAGGTGGGCGCGCAGTATGCGGAGGTGGTCATACCCGCGAATGCGATACAAACGGTGAGGTTGCAGTTAAATCCGTAGAGTCTGGATGGTCGCAGAAGCAGAACACAGCATTGTGTTTTCGTGTCCGGCGCGCTCGCGCTGGCGAACCGCTGGAATCGCTGTAGGGTGCACGTTAAGCCAATAGGCTCTATCTATCATAACTATCGAATAAATCGAATTTACAAATAATCTCAGAGGCTTACACTGTGGATAATTGTCTACAGGAGTAAATATCATGTCTCAGTGTCCCTTTAACCACTCGTCAACGCCGCTGCATGGCGGTACGTCAAACCGGGACTGGTGGCCAAATTCGCTGAATCTGCAGATTCTGCGCCAGAACTCGTCGCTGTCCGATCCGATGGATCCCGATTTTGACTACGCCCGGGAATTTGAAAGCCTGGATCTCGACGCTGTAAAGAATGATATCAACACGTTGATGACCACTTCGCAGTCCTGGTGGCCCGCCGACTACGGCCACTACGGTCCTCTGTTCATCCGTCTGGCCTGGCACAGTGCCGGCACTTATCGAACGAGCGACGGGCGTGGCGGTGCCTCTACAGGTACGCAGCGTTTTGCTCCGCTTAACAGCTGGCCGGACAACGGCAATCTCGATAAAGCCCGCATGCTGCTGTGGCCGATCAAACAAAAGTATGGCCGCAAACTGTCCTGGGCCGATTTGCTGGTGTTGTCCGGCAACTGTGCGCTTGAGTCCATGGGTTTTGAAACGTTTGGATTCGCCGGTGGGCGTGCCGACGTCTGGGAGCCCGAGCAGGACATTAACTGGGGCGTTGAGAACGAGTGGCTGACCAACAAACGCTACGGCGGTGATCGTGAGCTGGACAATCCATTGGCCGCTGTGCAAATGGGCTTGATTTACGTCAATCCGGAAGGACCTGACGGAAATCCGGATCCGCTTGCGTCCGCGCGAGACATTCGCGAAACGTTTGCACGCATGGCCATGAACGACGAAGAGACCGTTGCGCTGGTGGCAGGTGGTCACACGTTTGGTAAGTGTCACGGCGCAGGCGATCCGGCGCACGTCGGTGCCGAGCCCGAAGGTGCAGACATTACCCAGCAGAGTCTTGGCTGGAAGAGCACGTTTAACAGCGGCGTCGGTGTTGATGCGATTACCAGCGGACTGGAAGGTGCCTGGACCAATAATCCAACTCAATGGGACAACGGGTACTTCGACAATCTGCTGGGTTATGACTGGGAGCTGACCAAGAGCCCGGCGGGCGCTCAGCAGTGGACGCCGAAGAACGGGCAGGCCGATGGTACCGTTCCGGACGCGCATGATGCTTCGCGCACGCACGCTCCAATGATGACAACGGCTGACATGGCGCTGAAAGTTGATCCTGACTACGCGGTAATTTCAAAGCGTTTTCATGAAAACCCGCAGGAGTTTGCCGACGCGTTTGCCAAGGCCTGGTACAAGCTGACGCATCGTGACATGGGGCCCGTATCGCTCTGCCGAGGCAAAGACGTGCCGCCGGCCCAGCTCTGGCAGGATCCGATTCCGAACCGCGACTACGATTTGGTTGACGACAAAGACGTGGCAGAACTGAAGGCCGCTATTTTGAACACCGATCTGAACGTCAGCGAACTGGTGTCTGTCGCCTGGGCATCGGCTTCGACGTTCCGGGGTTCCGACAAGCGCGGTGGTGCAAACGGCGCGCGGATTCGACTGGCGCCCCAAAAAGACTGGGAAGCCAATCAGCCGGAGCAGCTCGCCAACGTGTTACGTTCGCTCGAACAGGTTCAGGATGCGTTTAACAGCGGTCAGTCGGGCGGGAAGCGCGTGTCGCTGGCTGATCTGATTGTGCTGGGAGGCTGCGCGGCAATAGAGCAGGCAGCAAGTAGTGCAGGCCACACGATTACCGTGCCGTTTACCCCTGGACGCACCGATGCTTCGCAGGAACAAACGGACGTTGAGTCGTTTGAGGTGTTGGAGCCGATCGCCGATGGGTTCCGTAACTACCAGAAAAGCGGCCTGAACGTATCGGCCGAGGAACTGCTGGTGGATCGTGCCCAGCTGATGACGCTAACGGCTCCCGAGATGACGGTACTGGTTGGCGGCATGCGCTCATTGGGCGTCAGCGACGGGGACCGTGGAGTATTCACCGCACGCAAAGAAACACTGAGTAACGACTTTTTTGTGAACCTGCTGGATATGTCTACTACATGGAAGGCGGTTTCAGACGCCGATGACGTGTTTGAAGGGCGTGATCGCGCAACCGGCGACCTTAACTGGACCGGCACAAGAGTCGATCTGATTTTTGGTTCGAACTCAGAGCTCAGAGCTCTGGCAGAGGTTTATGCCTGCGAAGACTCAGAGCAGGGCTTTGTCAAAGATTTTGTCGCCGCCTGGGACAAAGTCATGAATCTGGATCGTTTCGATCTGGCGTGAGTGAGAGTCTGTCGATCGGTGAGGCTCGCTCAGGGGTCTGATGCCGACATTAAAAGGGCCGGAGATTCCGGCCCTTTTTCATGGCGACGGCAACGAATGGGGTTCCGCCCAGCGATTCCCAGCGCAGGTCACAGAGCGTGATATGACCAGGTCTTGCTGCCGCGGGCGTGGCTAGTGCACCGAATTAACACAATCAGTCTTACAGGCCCGTGTCTGATTCCTTCCATTGCGGGCATAACCTGTTATAGTGCGCGCGTCCTGGGTGCACTTCGGTCTGCACCCTCATCCGGATCACCGTCTTTGAGTGATCCCGGTACTGATATCAGCCTGGACCGAACCCGCGGCCCTTTATGGCTGCCACGGCAGGCGCCCTGGAGTTACTCTCAACATGTTATTTAAAGATCTCGGCCTGTCGGCCGAGCTGCTGCGTGCCATCGATTCACTTGGCTACAGCGAAGCTACCCCTATTCAGCAACAAGCCATTCCTGCCGTTCTTAGCGGTCGGGATATTCTGGCTGCCGCGCAAACCGGAACCGGCAAGACGGCCGGGTTTACCTTGCCGATGCTGCACCATATGCAAAAGAATCAGCCGCAGAACCCGCCTAAGACGCGGAAGACGCGTGCGCTGATTCTTACCCCAACGCGAGAGCTTGCAGCCCAGGTTGCCTCAAGCGTAGAAAACTACGGCAAGTATTTGTCGTTCCGCACCGCCACCATTTATGGCGGTGTCAGCATTAACCCGCAGC
>CAWUKD010000229.1:0-4581 GCA_963922815.1 uncultured Gammaproteobacteria bacterium | reverse complement strand
AAAACACGCTGGATGAACAGCTTGATGCCGTTGCGCTGCTCTCGCTCATACAAGTCGAAAGGCCGCGTACCGGGAATAAAAAACAGTGATGAATACTCGTACTTGCCTTCAACGCGATTGTGACTCCACGCCAAAGGCTCGTCCATCGCATGACTCATGGATTGATAGAGGTCTTTATACTGCTGCTCGGTGATGTCGCTCTTTGGTCGTTGCCACAACGCAGTCGTGTCATTGATCGTCTCCGGCTCTCCGTCTTCTCCGGCGATGGTGATCGGTACCGCGATGTGGTCCGAGTAGCGCTTGACGATGAAACGAAGTCGCATCGGATCGGCAAACTCTTTGTCTTCTTCTCTCAGATGCAGCGTGATGCGCGTACCGCGTTGATCGTAGTCACTGTCTTCAAGCGTATATTCGCCCGTGCCGTCAGAACTCCAGCGCACGGCCTCCGTGCTACCCGCTCGACGCGTATCGACATCGACACGATCAGCGACGACAAACGCCGAATAAAAACCGACGCCGAACTGACCGATAAGCTGCGCGTCTTTCTTCTGATCACCCGTAAGCGCATTCAGATACTCACGCGTACCCGAACTGGCAACGGTTCCAAGGAACTGGGCAACTTCGTCTTTCGACATGCCAATGCCGTTATCCGTAATGCTGACGGTGCCGGCTTCCTGATCAACGGCGAGCCCGATCGTGAAATCGCTGCCTTCGGCGAGCAACTCCGGATTTTGCAGGGCTTCAAAACGCAGCTTGTCGCACGCATCGGACGCATTGGAAACCAGTTCTCGAAGAAAGATCTCTTTGTTTGAATAAAGAGAATGAATCATCAGCTTGAGCAGCTGTTTCACTTCGGCCTGGAAGGCATGGGTTGTGGTGGTGGTCATGGTACTCATCCTGTCAGATTTCGATAGGTTCAGGTAACTGGCGTCAACCGGCAATGGTTACGGCCGCCGAAGCGATACATCGGGGCGAATCGGCGATTTTCAAGACCCAGGTGGAATTCTACGCGGCGAATGTGAACCGATTGTGGAGATCGTGCCGTCCAGGCCACTTTCGGTTTCCTCACCGGTCGGCCAGCCGCGGCTCAGACCCGTCTGGCCCGGCCCGCCGAAACGCAAACAGCGGGCTCGAAGCCCGCTGCAAGGAATCCAAAACGCTTTCGCGCCTAGATCTTTTCTTTGATTCGCGCGGCCTTACCGGTGCGCTCACGGAGGTAGTAGAGCTTGGCCCGGCGAACATCGCCACGGCGCTTGACCTGAATCTCGCTAATCACTGGACTGTAGGTTTGAAAGACTCGCTCAACGCCTTCGCCGTGCGAAATCTTGCGTACCGTAAAGGCAGAGTTCAGTCCGCGATTACGCTTGGCGATTACTACGCCTTCATAGGCCTGCAAACGCTCACGGTTGCCTTCTTTCACTTTTACCTGCACGACCACCGTATCGCCAGGAGCGAATTCCGGAATATCGCGGGTCATCTGTTCTTGTTCAAGTTCATCAATGATGTTAGCCATAACTCTTGTCCTGTGCTTCTGTCAGCACGCTACTTACTATGTTGGTGTTCCTCGATAAACTCATCGAGCAACGCTTTTTCGTGGTCACTCAGCTGCCTGTTCTCCAACAGATCAGGCCGCCTGTCCCATGTTCTTCCCAGCGCCTGTTTAAGCCGCCAGTCCGCAATCTTTTTATGGTCGCCGCCCACCAGAACATCTGGTACAGCCGCGCCGTCTAACAATTCTGGTCGTGTGTAATGCGGGTGATCGAGCAGCCCGTCTACAAACGAATCATGCTGCGCGGATCGTTCGTCTCCCAACACGTTGGGTAACAATCGAACCACACTGTCTATCACTACCATCGCGGCCAGCTCACCGCCGCTTAATACGTAGTCTCCGATCGACAGCTCCTCGTCGATCGCGGTTGCAACAACTCTCTCGTCGATGCCCTCGTACCGCCCTGCCACCAGTATCAATCCTGGCAGCGCCGCATATTCTGCGGCTTTAGCCTGATCAAAACGCACGCCCTGTGGCGACATCATGATTACCGGACTTCCAGCCGGTACCCTGGCCTTCGCCGCCGCAATAGCCTTAAGCATCGGCTCGGCCTTCATCACCATCCCGGGGCCACCGCCGTAAGGCCGGTCGTCCACTGTGCGATGCACATCCGACGTAAAGTCTCTCGGATTGACGCCGTCGCAGCCAACATCGCCGCGTTCAATAGCGCGACCTACTACGCCGCCGCATTTGATCGCGTCCAGCATTTCGGGGAACAGTGTTATGCAGTTTATCTGCACGATGGCACTCTCCTCGAGCTGTTACGCCAACCCGTAAATCGTTTCACTGCCAGGCAGGCTGCTGTTGGCCGCGCACCCGGTATTTCGATTGCCCAGCCGATTCGCTACACGAACCCGCTAGAAATCCGGATCCCAGTCAACCGTTAACCGGCCTGCTTCAAGATCCACGTTTTTTACAAACTGCGGCTGCACAAACGGTACCAGCCGCTGGTCCTTCCCGTCCTCTACCACCATGACATCATTGGCACCTGTTGCCAGCATGTCTGCAATGTGTCCAAGAGGCACGTTGTCTGTAGTTACTACGCTCAGCCCTATCAGGTCAGCCCAGTAGTACTCATTGTTTTCCAGTCTCGGGAGCTGAGAGCGATGTATCGCTACTTCAACTCCTCTCAGTGCGAGTGCCTGATCGCGATCCTGGATTCCATCCAGATGCACAATCAAACCCTTGCCCTGCTGTTTTGCTGCCAACACGTCGCGTTCCTGCCAGATATCACCTGATCGCAGAAACCACGGCTCGTAGTCCAGCAGATTGTCTCGCGGGTCCGTAAACGACGTCACCTTGAGCCAACCCTTAATACCGTGAGCAGCGCCGAGTCGGCCCACCACCACAAAGTCTTCCATGTCGTCAGGGTCGCTCACGTTTGATCGTCCTGACCAGCCTTCCGTTCATACAACCCTGTGGCCGTATCTACGTCGGTGGCCTGAAACTCAGGCGCTGGCTTTGGCTTTCGCGTCTTTCTTCAGCAGGTAACTGACACGATCGCTTACCTGTGCGCCCTGCCCTACCCAGTGCTGAGCACGCTCGGCGTCTACGTTAAGGCCTTTTTCCTGGCCTCGGGCAAACGGGTTGTAGTAACCCAGTTTTTCGATGTAACGACCGTCGCGACGATTGCGACTATCGGTAACAACAATGTGGTAAAACGGCTTCTTTTTAGCGCCGCCACGAGATAAACGAATGGTAACCATGCTTTAAAATCCAAATTACGTGCAAAAAGCCCGCGGCGAACGACGACGCGGGCTAACAAACCCGGGATTGTACTGCAAAAATCAGAAAAGTGAAGCGTTATTGCACTGCGATTTAGCGCGGACCCATCCCAGGCGGCATACGGCCCTGAAGCGCTCTCATCATGCCCTTCATTCCGCCCTTGGAGAACTTCTTCATCATTTTCGCCATTTGCAGCTGCTGCTTCATCAATCGATTGACGTCCTGCACCTGCAAACCGGCTCCCTGCGCTATTCTACGCTTGCGTGAGCCATTGATTAGCTTGGGAAATTTACGTTCTTTCGGGGTCATCGAGTTGATCAGGGCAATCTGCCGGCGCACGGCAGTGTCGTCGGCAGCCGCCGCGGCCTGAGGAGGCAGATTCGCCCCGCCGGGAAGCTTGTCCAGCATCGCGGCCATTCCTCCCATATTCAGCATCTGCTTGAGCTGCGACCTTAAGTCGCTGAAATCAAAAGCTTTACCCTTTTTAAGTTTACGCGCGAGTCGGGTCGCTTCGTCCTGGTCTACCTTCTCCTGAACTTCTTCCACCAGGCTGACCACGTCGCCCATACCCAGAATTCGGCCAGCGACGCGCTCCGGATGGAAGGGCTCCAGCGCATCAATTTTTTCACCGCTGCCGAGGAATTTGATCGGCTTGCCCGTGACGTGGCGCACCGACAGCGCCGCACCGCCGCGTGCATCGCCGTCGGTCTTGGTCAAAATGACGCCGGTCAGTGGCAGCGCTTCATTGAACGCTTTAGCGGCCACAACCGCGTCCTGCCCGGCCATGGCATCCACCACAAACAGGGTTTCCACCGGGCTACAGGCCGCATGAACGCTCTGCACTTCGCCCATAAGGGTTTCGTCTACGTGCAGACGACCGGCCGTATCAACGATCACAACGTCCATAGACAGACGACGCCCTTCCGCGACGGCCGCTTTGGCAATGTCAGCGGCTTTCTGATCGGTCGAACTTGACATAAATGTCGCACCGACCTGATCGGCGAGACGTTCCAGCTGAAGAATGGCGGCCGGGCGGTAAATATCCGCGCTGGCCAGCAGCACCTTCTTCTTGTGCTTTTCGATAAGATGCCGCGCCAGTTTACCGGCCGTCGTGGTTTTACCTGCGCCCTGTAATCCGGCAAGCAGCACTACGGCTGGCGGCTGCGCGCTGAGATCGAGTGATTCGTTGGCCTGGCCCATCACGCGAACCAGTTCGTCGTTGACGAGCTTGATGAACGCCTGCCCCGGCGTCAGGCTCTTAGTGAATTCGGCACCTAACGCCTGCTCCTTGAGCACGCTCATCATGT
>CAWUKD010000228.1:0-4590 GCA_963922815.1 uncultured Gammaproteobacteria bacterium | reverse complement strand
CGAGCAGGTCTGAGTGCCGCAGCCGCCAGCGTGCCCGCTGTTGCGGCCACAACCCACCCCACGAGCAAAATACCACCCACCGGAAGATAACCGAGCAGCACGCTATCCACATGCGCATAGCCAGGAGCCAGCCAGCCAAAGCCGGACAGGAACCAGCCCCTCACCCACTCAAGAAGCATCCAGACGCCCGGCACGATAAACCACCAGCGCCTGGCGCCAGACGCCGGCGCGAATCGTGTGATGAGATAGCCCAGCAGGGCGTAATAACCGGCAAGGAATGCGACCAGTGACAACATCAGAAACGCGGCCAGCCAAAACGGCGCGCCGCCAAACGTATGTACGCTGATCGTAATCCAGTAAATACCGGTCAGGTACGCCGCAAACCCGAAGGCGAATCCGTTAAGCGCGGCCTCTCGCGGCGTGCGTTCCACAAAACTCAACAGCAGCGCAGCGACCGTAATCGGCATTAGCCCCCACAGACCGTAGGGAGCAAAACTCAGCGGATACGTCAGACCCGCAAGGATGGCAAGCAGCAGACTCCAGCGACGCGATAGCGCGCTAAATCGCAGGTTCATCAGGTATCAGGCTACCGAGGCCGCTACGGGCCGGTCTTTGCCGTCAAGAGGTTTGACCTGCACGGTTTCAATACGCCGACGATCGGCGCGTACGACCTTGATACGAAGATCCGCGATCTCGAGCGTTTCACCGCGACGCGGCAGGCGCCCCAGCTCATGCATGATCAAACCACCGATGGTGTCGTAGTCTTCGTCATTGATGGAGCAGCCGAAGTAATCGTTAAATTCATCCACGCGCGTTAGTGCCTGCACCGTGTACAACGACTGCGCTTCCTTCTGGATCGGTACGTCTTCTTCGATGTCGTGCTCGTCGTCAATTTCCCCGACGATTTGTTCAATGACATCTTCAATGGTCGCCAGCCCCGCAACGCCACCGTACTCATCCACCACAATCGCCATGTGATTGTGCCGCTCGCGAAATTCCTGCAGCAGTTTGTCGAGCTTTTTACTCTCGGGAACAAACACCGCCGGTCGCAGGCATTCCTTGAGATCAAAGCGGGCCGCGTCCCCATCGACGTAAACACGCAGAAGGTCCTTGGCCAGCAGGATACCCACGATTTCATCGCGGTTTTCGCCCACAACCGGAAATCGGGAGTGACCACTCTCGACAATAATGTTCAGCAAATCCTGGGGTTTTTGATCGCGTTCCAGCACGACCATGTGCGGTCTTGGAATCATCACTTCACGCACCTGCGTTTCGGACACTTCCATGACGCCTCTCATCATGATGTGCGCTTCCCGGTCAACCAGACCCATATCCCGCGCCACTCGCAGCAGTTCCATGAAATCCTCCTGATCCCGGGGCCTGGTGGCAAACGGCTGCGTCAGTTTGCGCCAGAGACTGAGTTTCCCGGGACCCTTGGTACTCGGAGGTTTGCTGTTTGGAGGTTGGTCTTCAGACATGATTCATTCTCTTCCGTTAAGTTCAGTGTGTGTGCGCCGCGTGCGCTGTGTATGGATCGCTTATGCCAAGCGACGCCAGCAGACGGGTTTCAAGCGTCTCCATTTCGTTCGCATCGGCATCGTCTATGTGATCAAAGCCTAGCAGGTGCAAGACGCCGTGTATGACCAGATGCGCGTAGTGCGCATCGCGTGTTTTATGCTGGCTCGATGCTTCTGCATCCACCACCTCGGGGCAAATCACAATATCCCCGAGCAGCCCGTGCAAGGTTCGAATTTCAGATTCCACAGGAAACGACAACACGTTGGTTAACGCATCCTTGTCACGGTAGGATCGGTTCAGCGACTGCATCTCTACCGGTTCGACCAGCCTGATCGTAACCTCGCCGTCAGCATCCGTGTCGTTCAGCGCGGCCCGTGCCCAGCTGATCAGGGCGCTGTCATCGGGAGTGTCATGATCACACGCTCGCTGTATGACGACATCAGTCATCTTGCTGGTTCTCACGGTCGGCGCGCTCGTAGGCGCGAACAATACGCTGCACGAGCGGATGACGCACCACATCTTTGGCGGTGAAATTGGTGAAACTGACGCCTTTGGTTTTGTTCAGAATTCCCTGGGCGTGTCTGAGTCCCGAGGTCTGGTGTTTCGGCAAGTCGACCTGGGTGATGTCTCCGGTCACCACGGCTCTGGAACCAAAACCAATACGCGTCAAAAACATTTTCATCTGTTCGACAGTGGTGTTCTGCGCCTCGTCCAGAATCACAAAACTGTCATTCAACGTGCGTCCGCGCATAAACGCGAGAGGCGCGACTTCAATGACGTTACGCTCAATCAGCCGGGCCACGCGTTCGTAACCCATCATGTCGTACAGCGCATCGTAAATCGGGCGCAAATAAGGATCGACTTTCTGTGACATATCACCCGGAAGAAACCCGAGTCGCTCGCCCGCCTCTACGGCCGGGCGTACGAGCACAATGCGACGCACCTGCTCAAGATCCAGCGCCTGCACGGCGCAAGCCACGGCCAGAAACGTTTTACCCGTCCCGGCAGGGCCCACGCCAAAACACAAATCGCTGCGCTGAATGTTACGCAAATAGCTCTGCTGGTTCGGGCCACGACCGCGGATCATGCCGCGTCGGGTTTTTATCAGCACCTCGTGCTCACTGGGCTTGCCGGAATCTCCGGTGCTATCGCTCATATTAAATTCCTGCAGCGACAAATGAACCTGCTGCGGATCGAGCACTTCATCGTTGGTCATTTCAAACAGGCGCCGGATAACCTCGCGACCAGCGCGCGCCGCGGCATCATTGCCGGTAACGCGGAACTGATTGCCCCGATTATCAATTTCAATGCCCAGGTTTTTTTCAATTTGACGAAGATGTTCGTCCAGCTGGCCGCAAAGGTTTGCGAGTCGCTCGTTGTCGGCTGGTTCCAGAAAGAATTCTTGCGCGGCTTGTGCACTCAAGGTGGTAAAACGCTCCTTACGCGGTCTGTGACAGTGGCTGGCGATCATCGATAAGACGACCGCGCAGTGAATTGGGCATGGCTTCGGTCACTTCCACGTCGACAAACGTGCCGATCAGTGACTCGGAGCCGTTAAAGTTGACCCAGCGCATGTTCTCCGTGCGGCCAGCCACTTCATCGGCGTCTTTTTTCGAAACCCGTTCAACCAGTACGCGCTGAGTCGTGCCCACCATTTGGCGGGAGATCTGTTGGGCGTGCTGATTAATGCGTGCTTGCAGCAGATCAAGACGACGATGTTTTTCGGTCGCCTCGACTTCGTCTGGCAACGCAGCGGCCGGAGTTCCAGGGCGCGCGCTGTAAATAAAACTAAAGCTTTGGTCAAAGCCGATGTCGGCAATCAGCTTCATGGTGTCATTGAAGTCGCACTCGGTCTCTCCCGGGAAACCCACAATGAAGTCGGACGAAATACTGATGTCAGGTCGTACTTCACGCAGCTTGCGAATTTTCTGTTTGTACTCAATCGCCGTGTGTCCGCGCTTCATCGCGGACAGCACGCGATCGGAACCACTCTGAACCGGCAGGTGCAGATAGTTGGCCAGTTTCGGTACGTTGGCGTAGGCCTCAATCAGGCTATCGGAGAACTCCACCGGATGTGACGTGGTGAACCGTATCCGTTCAATGCCGTCAATGGCGGCGACGTAGTGAATTAGCGTACCCAGATCGATCAGGTTGCCATCGTGCGTCGGCCCACGATACGAGTTGACGTTTTGACCCAGTAAATTAATTTCTTTGACGCCCTGTCCTGCCAGGCTGACGATCTCGGCGATCACATCGTCAAAAGGACGACTGAACTCATCACCACGCGTGTAGGGCACCACGCAAAAACTGCAGTACTTGCTGCAGCCTTCCATGATGGATACAAACGCCGTCGCACCGCTCGCCTTGGGTTCAGGCAAACGATCGAACTTTTCAATTTCCGGGAAACTGATATCAACGGCCGCTTTGCCTTTGTCCCGCACGGAGTTCAACAGCTCGGGCAGGCGATGCACCGTTTGCGGACCGAACACCAGGTCGACGTAAGGCGCCCGCTTGATCAGCGCTTCGCCTTCCTGACTGGCCACGCAGCCACCCACCCCAATCACAAGATCAGGGCGCGACTGTTTCCACTGCTTCCAGCGACCAAGCTGAGAAAACACTTTCTCCTGGGCTTTTTCACGAATGGAACACGTGTTGAGCAACAACACGTCGGCCTCTTCAGGCGCGTCGGTGATGGTCAGGCCGTGCGATGCTTCCAGTACATCCGCCATTTTGGTCGAATCGTACTCATTCATCTGACAGCCGAACGTCTTTATATAGAGCTTCCCGCTCATCGTCTCTCTGGTTTGCCTCACAGCTCTAACTTACTCTGGAAGTCAGGCCATTTCTATTAAATCCATACGGTCATAACGGGTCTATCCCGAAAATCCGAATTTCTTTATGAATTACAGTTAATTACAGCACGAAAATCTGCCCTGATCCCGCCGCAAATCTGGCTCAAAAGCCTCAAATTGCGAGCGGGCCGGCGAGTTTACACTGTTTTGACCGTGTTTTCCTGACAAAAGACCCCACTTTTCCGCCCTTCCTTGCGGCGGCCTTTTCTGGCGGTGGGCG
>CAWUKD010000227.1:0-4619 GCA_963922815.1 uncultured Gammaproteobacteria bacterium | reverse complement strand
GAGTCAAGGAAATACAGTCGGATTATCAGGGAATACTCAAATTGTCTGAGGCAGAAATGCACTTTAGAATTCCCCAGCTGACGAATATTCTGCGTGCAGAGGCCCTAATGGGTTTGGGAAATGTTGACGAGGTGCCAACCCTTCTGAACACTATACATTCGAATCTCTATGACGAAGGCCAGGTCAATGCAAATCCTATGATGCTGGCAATGTCGAAACTACAGTTTTCCAGGCTGCGTCAGGATCGGAAAAGCACGCTGAGCTTGATTGAGGAACATAGAAAGCTGTTTGGAACAGTTGGCAAAGGCGATAAGAACTTCGAACAGTCTTTCCGTGTGGTGTATGCAGACGCGCTGGCCGCGGTGGGGCTTATGGATCAAGCCGTCACTGAACTTAGAAATCATCTGGAGTTACCAGGTGCCTATCCATTCTTGTATATCGATATACACCCGGTGTTTGATCCACTGGATGATCATCCGGGTTTCCAGGCGCTGCGAGCTCGTTACTCAAACACCAGCCAGGCTGAAACCCGGCCCGGGATTTAGTGTTTATTGCCGCTCAGATTACGTCTCCTTTGGTTATTGCGACACTGGAAAATGGCTGAAATCTCCGTCAGGCTGGTAAGACGCTGATTCAGGAAGCCCCAAGCGAGCACAAAGAGATTGCCGCGCCCTTCGGGCTCGCAATGACTGCTGCTGCTAACCCTTACCGGCTATTCAATTCAGCAGTGATGGCGTCCACAATATCCTTGGTCTCGTCAACGGTGCTTTCGGCCAGCGACTGACTCGTCGCTGCTATGCGAATCCGAAACAATACGTTACGTCGAATATCATTCCAGGTATCGGATTCTGCTGGCTCCGACAAGACACGGTCGTCAGGAAGTGACTCAGCAGGTCCCAGACGTTCGTAGACAATAGCAGCCGATCGATTCAGAGCTCCGGTGACCTGATTCGATTCGCGTGGCAGTAATGCGGAAACGCCAGCATTCATTATGAACGGAACATAGACGGCGTCGATCAATTCGCGATTGTTATTCCCGGTGATCCGTTCATTGAGGTCCATAATGACGAAGAATCGAACTATCCGGTTTCGCAGTTCGTGATTTCCGATCAGCTGCAGATGTCCGCTACTGACCATCTGCTCATAGGTTGCGCTTCTAAGGGTTATGGTTCGCCGTGAAATCAACATCGCCAATAATGAGCGAATTTCGGCTCGATTCGCATTCGGGTCGGGAGTACTTAACGCCTCATACACTCTGGCGCCCTGATCAATTTTCTCTTGCTCAAACTTGATCTGTAGATCAGCCTGATGGCGAATGCCTTCAATATCCCGAGTCAGGAGTTCCAGGTAAATAACTTCCTGTTGGCGATCCCGCGAATCGCTGATCCACCCGTCGACCGCGAGCGCAATGAGGACTCCGGCGATCACTAAAACCAGTTCAGCGAGAAAGAAGCCTGTTCGTCGATTGACCAGGTTGTAAACCAGACGGCTTAATATGGACAGGTGTTTTTCTTTTTGGTCAGTCAAGTGTCAGCATCCAATACGTATTAGTGCAGCAGGTCAAAAGGTAACACGGTAAATGAGGTCGAACCGAATTTTCATAGAGATGCTGTAGAAAGAAGTCAAGCCTGTTTAGCAGGTCGCTAAAACATACCTGACTTCCTTTCTAAATTCTCCCGTCGCGGAGGGGAAGGGGAACACTGACTGTCATTCCAGGCGGGTAGGCTGGGCAACAAGAAAATGGTCAAACCGCACTAAAGAAAGAGAACCTTAGGAAGCGCGGTTTGACCCCATATTTCGTTCGGGATCAACCAGCGAGGTATGTCGACTGAATGATGCCCCAAACGTTTATAACTCGATCCCAGATCACGAAGATCACGATCAGCGGAACGATGTAACGCAGGAAGATGAACACGACCGGGATCAACTTCTTAAACAGCGGCGATGCGCCCGTCTCGAGCTCCTCGCGAGCGTCCTTCATCCTGTAGCCGACGAGGATCGAAAGTCCCAGGCCACCGATGACCAGGAACAACTCGCCGGCCACCGCATCGATCAGGGCGAGCGTATTGAGGTTGGACGCGGAGAGCAGTCCGAAGAGCGCGATCAGCGTGCCGGCGCCGAGTGCGGCTTTTTTCCGAGGGACATTAAACTCGTCGATGACCGACGCCACCACAACTTCAAGAAGCGAGATCGCCGACGTGAGCGCGCCTAGTACCAGCGCCAGGAAGAACAGCGAGCCGACAATGCGCCCGCCCGTCATCTCGGCGAAGGCGCCCGGAAGCGCGATGAATAGCGCTCCCACGGTCGACTCGCTAACCGCGCCTTGCAGCCCGAGTGCGAACACGATCGGAAAGACGACGAGGCCGGCCGTGAATGCCACACCGAAGTCGGCGAAGGAAATGACCGTCGCCTCGCGGGCCAGGTTCTCGTTTCTAGACAGGTAGCTTGCAAACGTCAGCATCGCGCCCATGCCGAGCGACAGACTAAAGAACGCCTGAGCGGCGGCGGATGCGAAGGTGCCGCGATCGAAAAGGTCGCTCAGCTCCGGCTTGAGGTAGGCCACGTAGCCGGCGCCGGCGCCGTCCAGGGTGTACGCCCACGCCGCCAGCCCGATCAGAATCGCGAATAGCGCCGGCATCATCAGCGAACTTGCGCGCTCAATGCCCTTCTCGATCCCGCTCATCACGATGAGGGTCGTGACGACCATGAAGCCGAGGTGGTAGGCCATTGCCGACGGGCCGGTGGAAATCGCCGTGAAGTGCGCTCCGGCGTCGGCGGGAAAGCCCGAGGTCAGTGCTTCAAAGGCGTAGCGCACGACCCACCCGGCGATCACCGAGTAGTAGGAGAGGATGAGGAAGCCCGCGCCCACATAGAAGAAGGCGACCGGAATCCACTTCGGACCGCCCGCTGCGCGCAGCGCTCCAATAGGAGATCGTCGTGACCGTCGGCCGGCCGCGAACTCGGCCAGCATGATCGGAATCCCGATGACCAGGGTCAGGATGATATACAGCACGAGGAACGCAGCGCCGCCGCCTTCCGAAGCCGTATAGCTGAACCGCCACATATTGCCGAGTCCAACGGCACTCCCGACCGCGGCCAGGATGAATCCCACCCGGGTCCCGAAGACCTCGCGCTGGATGGAGTCCTCGGCGTGCGCTTTAACCTCTGCGTCGAATCGATCAGACACGTCGCTACCTCTCTGCTGGCGAATAAATGGAAGAAAACCCCTGACAAAAATACCCGGGCAGCGAGAAAAGCTCAAATATATGGCTCTGCGTTATCCGCGGTTCCGGCCAAAAAAGGAGTTCCCGGGATCGGTGCCTCAAACTCGGCCCGCGAAGCCCCCAGTGCCTGACGATATCAGACTAAGATACAGTGGACGCGGTCCAGTTGGTGCTCGGGTTGCGACTATTGGGGTCTTTCGTAATTCCGGGGCAGTCCAATCATAGCCCGGAAGGGCCTGGTGAAGTGTGGGAAGTTCAGTCTGACACTTTTTGTGATGTTCCCTATCGCCGGCGTGACCCTGGTTTCAGATCAGGGCTCGCCGTTCTCAATGCCCGCACACTGGGCAAACAATGTGTACGATTGTTCAAACCAGCGATTCTGAACCGAGGCTACAATCGTTGCATTGCCAACGTCAGTAGTGACTATTGAGAGTGTTTCCTCGGAACGCATCAGCTTGACCAGATCAGCAAGCGACATGCCTTCTACTTTGCGCCATCGCCTCATTGGATGTTGTGTTTTCTCGCTCTCTTCTATATCAAAGCGCTGACCATCGCCAGATTGAAGCTCCATATCATTCGCATTGGATGTATAAATCAGAATTGAATACGTGTCGTCCAATATATTTACTTCGCCCGACTCATATTCGTAATTGCGGACGACGAATGCTCCCCGGTCTTCATGTGACTGGTACTCTCTGTAGTGCTTTTTCTCATTTCTCCAATCGACCGACATACCACATCCGGGCGAATCGCCATATCGCCACACATTGACCAGGCTATCCAGCTCTTTATCGCGATACGCTTCCAGCAAGGGAAGTACATTTGTGACAGCGCTGGAGCTTGCCGGAGGCGTCATGTGGCAGTCTCCTGTCAGGCTTTTTCCCTGACTGGAAAAAAGATAGGACTCTCCAACCTGTAAAGGTGATGTCGTCTGTTCCCAGCCAGGTCTGATGACATAGTTGCTGGCAATTGAATTACCTTTGAATACGTCAATAATCTTCAACTCGATCGAGATCTTGCGGTCTTTGCGCTTGTCGTAGTTCTGTCGACCGGCCTTCTCTTCGGCATAGTCAATGTCTGGAAAGATCCTGGCAGACTCGACGCGGGCAAGAAAAATATTATTCATCCTCTCCAGCTGGTCTTCGTAAGTGGTTATATTGCAACTTAGTGCGCCAACGGTCGTCGACCAGGTCAAAAAAACGCCTAACGAAACGATTTTGAATAATCGAGCGCTCATGGTCTGGGTTCCAAAGTGGTGAGTATTTTTCCATTCTTAAACACAAACTCATGGTCTCGATACATAACCAGATCAGGCGATATGAATCTCATACCGCCGGGGTCAACAAGGTTAAGCGGTGCGAACAGTGAACGTTCCAGATGTTCCCTCTCCCGGTT
>CAWUKD010000226.1:0-4644 GCA_963922815.1 uncultured Gammaproteobacteria bacterium | reverse complement strand
CGGAAAACGGATTTTAAGTCCGCAGCGTCTACCAATTCCGCCACCCGGGCTTTATGCAGCCATGCCTGATCATTTAATTGGAGGCTAGACCCGGAATCGAACCGGGGTACACGGCTTTGCAAGCCGCTGCATCACCACTCTGCCATCTAGCCGGTGATGTCGTCATCGAGGCGGTACGACGAGCTTCGCTACGCCGTAAGCCGCGGAACTTTAGCATATCAAATAAGCAATTGCAGGCCCGAAATGCGTCTTTTGCGACTTCCGATCTGGCTATTTCCGGCGAGCCTCAAAAGCGGCCAGCTGTTCCGGCGTCGCTTCGGTCTGATGCTTACTTTTCCAGTCGGCGTAGGACATCCCGTAAATCGCCTGATGGGCATCTTCAATGCCCAGATCAACGCCCTGCTCTTCCGCTCCGGCTACGTACCACTTGCTCAGGCAGTTGCGGCAGAAATCTGCGGCGATCATCAGGTCAATATTCTGAACGTCTTTATGCTCATCCAGATGCTTAAGCAGGCGTCGAAGCACAGACGCCTCCACTTCCGTACGGGTATCATCATCCAGTCGCTTATTCATCCGTCTTCCTCCGTTAGTCCAAGCCGCTCATGCATGAGCGGGCTTGTCGTCGTGTATTGCACCCGAACCTTCTTGTTTGGCTCAAGACGCTGCTTGATCGCAAACGCGGCCAGCGCCGCTTCGTGGAAACCGGACAATATCAGCTTCTTCTTGCCAGGATAGGTATTGATGTCTCCGACCGCATAAACACCGGGCATGGAGGTCTCGAACTTCTCGGTATCCACCGGCAGCGTCTTGCGCTCCAGCTCAAGACCCCAATCGGCAATCGGCCCGAGTTTGGGCGCAAGGCCAAAAAACACCATCATATGATCAACCGGCAATACGTCAATGCTGCCATCAGCGCGCTTGACCCGAATTTTGTCCAGCTTGCCCTGACTACCCTGCAATGAATCGACGGTCGTGTTTTCAAGCACATCCACCTGCCCGTCGGCGGCGAGCGCGCGCAGCTTGGCAACCGAGTCGTCCACCGCGCGGTATTCGTCGCGCCGATGCACCAGAGTCAGGTGAGAGACTGATCCTGCCAGCTCCAGAGCCCAGTCCAGAGCCGAATCACCACCACCGCAAATAACGACTCGCTGCCCCGCAAACTGCCCGGGGTTCCGCACCCGATAATGCAGGGTCTCTCCCTCATACTCGTCGGCATCAGCCACCCTGATCCGGCGCGGCTGGAACGAACCCACCCCTCCGGCGATCACGACCGCTTTGGCCCGAAACTCAGTATCGAGATGAGTACGTAAATGGAACGTACCATCATCCTGTGGCGTAAGCTCAGTGACTTCCTGACCCAGATGCATGCCGGGGTCGAAGGGCTCGATCTGTTTCAGGAGGTTTTCCGTCAACTCCAGGCCCGTACACACAGGTACCGCGGGGATATCGTAAATTGGCTTGTCGGGATACAGTTCGGCGCACTGGCCTCCGGGCTGGGCTATGGAATCCACCACATCCGCCCTGAGGCCCAGCAAACCAAGCTCAAATACCTGAAACAATCCGCAGGGACCCGCGCCAACAATGACTACATCTGTATCAATCATGGACTTATTTTAATCGGCCTGACGATCGCAACCAAGCGTTCTGGCCGGCTCCTGTTTATGACAGCAACAAAAAAGCCCACCAGTGGTGGGCTTTCGAATCTGGAGCGGGAAACGAGACTCGAACTCGCGACCCCGACCTTGGCAAGGTCGTGCTCTACCAACTGAGCTATTCCCGCAATCTGCACCAACATCGCCTAACGTGTCGTGCAGCGGCGTATTGTAGCCGTTGACTCATGTGAGTCAACCCACGGGGGATCAATTCTTGCAATTATTTCCAACAGATGACCAATTTGGTGACATTCGACCCATTCCTGTGCGTCAGCGCGGGATTACGGGCCAGTCTACTGCCCGATTGTCAGTTCAGTCCTTCGGAATCAGCCCGATTCCAAAAGCGTGGGGTCAGTCGATATCTGTGGAAAAGTGAGGCATGGCGGATTTGAGGTAGATCGCCATCGATAGCAGCGTCAGCACGGCTGCGACGAAAAGTGCCGCCATTCCGAGCCAGTAAATCGGCACACCCCAGATCGGCGTCTCCCAGAGCATCCACGCCAGCGCCACAATCTGCGCCACCGTTTTTATCTTGCCCACAGGACCCACCGCTACAACATTGCGATTGCCACCTTCGGCCATCCATTCGCGCAGCGCTGAAATGGTGATTTCGCGACCAATAATGATGGCCGCCGCAATCGCGACCGGAATACTGAATTGATCGGGGACCGAATGGACGATCAGAACCAGAGCGGTGGCAACCATCAGCTTGTCGGCAACCGGATCCAGAAACGCACCAAAACGGGAAGTCTGGTTCCATTTACGCGCCAGATAGCCATCCAGAATATCCGTAAGGCCAGCGGTCACAAAGATCAGGCTACTTACGGGCCTGGCCCATTCGAAAGGCAGAAAAAACACCAGTACGAACAGCGGAATTAGCGCGATTCGTAGCCATGTCAGCAAGATAGGAGCATTCATTTGAGGCGTTTTTCCTTCGGCATCATTCGATCAGGCTTCATGGATCTGAGTGTAAATGGTTTTGGCCAGTTTAGGGCCAATTCCGGCAACTTTCTTCAGATCCTCAACCCCGGCTCGCTGCACCCCCTGAAGCCCTCCAAAATGGCGCAGCAGCAGTCTTCGACGTTTGGCGCCGAGCCCCGGGATATGTTCGAGTACCGAAGTCGTAGCCTTCTTGTCACGGCGGGCCCGGTGGCTGCGAATGGCAAACCGGTGGGCTTCGTCCCGAACCTGCATCAGCAAACGCAACGCTGAAGATTCTCGTCCGGGTGCTATCCACCCCGAACGACCGTGAATGAACAGTCGCTCGTGGCCTGCTCGCCGCTCAGGACCCTTGGCAATGCCCAACACAATGGGCTCGCTGATCTGAAGCTCTTCGAGTATATCTGCGGCCGCTTTGACCTGTCCGAGACCTCCGTCAATAAGTAGCACATCGGGTAGCGGCGCTTCGCCGCGCTTGATTCGGGTATATCGGCGCTTCAGGGCCTGAGACATCGCGCCGTAGTCATCGCCTGGACTGATGCCCTTGATATTGAAGCGTCGATACTCCGCGTTGCGCATGGTTTCCCGGTCAAATACAACGCATGAAGCGCTGGTGGAATCGCCGGATGTATGGCTTATGTCAAAGCATTCGATACGCTCGGGCACTTCGGCAGACCCAAGCAAATCACGAAGCTCTTCAAGCTGGGCACGAACTTTCTGACTGCTGGCCTGGCGCAGGGCGAGCGCGTGCTCCGCGTTGGTAATGGCAAGCTTGAGCCACCCCGCCCGATCCTGCCGAACGCGGTGCCGGATGCGCACGCTTCGGCCAATTTTTTCCGCGAGTGCGCTCGCCATCCAGTCGGCATCCGGCAGTTCCATGTTCACCACGATTTCAGGCGGCGCCCCTCGCGACAAATAGTACTGGGCAACAAACGCCGACAGCACTTCCAGCGGATCTGCCTGCGCCACAACGCGAGGAAAATAACTGCGTGTACCGAGGTTGCGACCGGCACGTATGAAGATCACAGTGACGCAATGCGTCGTGCCATCCGTCACCGATGCGACAACATCCATATCGATAGCCGCATTCCCTACAGCAAGCTGCCTTTCCTGAATCTGTTTGAGCGCAGACAGCTGATCGCGATAGTGCGCGGCCGATTCGTAGTCCTGCTCTTCCGAACTCAACAGCATACGGCGCTTGATGTCTTCGGTAATTTTCTCGCTCTTGCCTTCGAGAAAGTAAAGCGCATGCTGAATATCCGAATTGTACTCCTCCTGCGTGATCAGTCCGACGCAGGGTGCCGAACAGCGCTTTATCTGATGCTGCAGGCATGGCCGCGATCGATGCGCAAAGAACGTATCGTCGCAGGACCTCAAACGAAAAAGTTTTTGCAGGAGCTGAACCGCTTCGCGCACCGCCAGCGTGCTGGGGTACGGTCCGAAAAACTTGCCCACACCCCGACTCTTGCCGCGGTAAAAACTCACGCGGGGAAAGTCCTTGTTGGTTGAGACCCGGATAAACGGATAGGTTTTATCATCCCGAAGCAGAACGTTATAGCGTGGCTTAAGCGACTTGATCAGCGTGTCTTCGAGAATCAGCGCTTCTGCTTCGGTGTTCGTGACCGTGATGTCCACGCGCACAACGCGGCGCATCATCAGCTCGACTTTGCGCGTTTGCGGATTGGCTCGGAAGTAGGACGATACCCTGGACCTGAGGTTGCGCGCTTTTCCGACGTAAATCACAACGTCTTCTTCGTCGACCATGCGGTATACGCCAGGCCTCTTCGTCAGCCTTGCAAGGAATTCGGCCGGGTCGAACCGACCTGGTTCAACCGGAAAACCATCGAGCAGTTCTTCTTGTGACGCGTCATTCGTCATCTGACCTTCAGCGCCTTTGACACAGACCGTTTGAACGTGGACTCAACACCCTGCACCGGGGGGCGTCCTGTCTCAGTGCTGCGACTCGTGCAATACCACAACCCGGTAAAACAACATTCAGCGCCGGACCCACCAGACCATGTGCGCCTATTCAATGCCGAAACCTCACCAGTCA
>CAWUKD010000225.1:0-4815 GCA_963922815.1 uncultured Gammaproteobacteria bacterium | reverse complement strand
GTCCAGCATTGATCAAGCAGTTCCTTCATCGGATGTTTTCGGTTGATCGGTTCCAGCGTGTGACGCAAGGCGTCATTAGGCGCATGTAGCGATACGGCCAGAGCGACGTTGCTCTCGGCGCCAAGTTTCGCCAACTGTGGTACGAGACCCGAGGTACTCACCGTAACCCGACGACGCGACAACATGTACGCGTGGTCGTCAGTCAGTATGTTCAACGCGGGCAGCACCTGCCGATAGTTGGCCAGTGGCTCGCCCATGCCCATAAACACCACGTTTGTGACTCTTGATGAGAGCTCTTGCTGAAGCGGCCCGGCATCATCGTCACCCGTTTCTTCACCGGATGCATCGTCTTCGGGCAACGCGACCAGACCTTCGTCGCCATAGGCGCCCAGCTCATGATTGGCCAGCCATACCTGACTGACAATTTCAGCCGTATCCAGATTGCGGTTAAACCCTTGCGCACCGGTCGAACAAAACGAGCAGTCCAGCGCACAGCCAACCTGACTGCTGATGCACAGCGTGCCGCGCCTGGCTTCAGGAATAAACACCATCTCGATGGCTTGCCCGTTGCCCGACTCCAGCAACCACTTTCGCGTGCCATCTTTGGAGTGAAAACGCTCCACTACTTGCGGCGCGCGAATATCAAATTCGGATTTCAGTTTTTCGCGAAGTACTTTGGATAAGTCCGTCATGGCATCGATGTCGCTGACACCGCGAGAGTGCATCCATTTCAGCATCTGTTTGGCATGAAAAGGTTTGCCGCCCAGCGGAGCCAGCAACGCCACGAGCGTTTCCTGGTCGTAGCCCAGCAGGTTTTTCTTTTCAGACGATGATGCCATGACGGAGTTGTGTCCTATCGTGTGCGAGGGCACACGCCAGCAGCAAAGAAAAACTCGATTTCCTGTGCGGCGGTGTCTGGACCGTCTGATCCATGCACAGCGTTTTCATCGATGCTCGAAGCGAAATCGGCACGAATGGTCCCGGCCTCGGCTTCTTTCGGGTTCGTTGCGCCCATCAGCTCGCGATTTTTGGCGATAGCGTCTTCGCCTTCCAGGGCCTGAACCATGACAGGGCCTGACGTCATGAAAGCAACCAGATCGTTGAAGAAAGGACGCTCTTTGTGCACAGCGTAAAAGCCTTCAGCTTGTGACTGCGTCAGATGCATCATGCGTGCGGCGATGATTCGAAGGCCAGCACCTTCAAAGCGTCGATAGACTTCACCAATGATGTTTTTTGCCACGCCATCGGGTTTGATGATCGACAGGGTTCTTTCAATAGCCATGTAACAGTGTCTCCAGAATTAAGGCGTACGCGACCGCTCACTGCGACCGCGAAGGGTAAGTGATTTGTAACTTATTGAACCGGCGAATATTACTCCGGTAGAGAGTACAGGGCAATCCCGCGAGGCAGGGGGCGCTGCCCGTGGCCAGTCGGAACAGCAGCCCGGGCAGACCGCCATCGGGCCGAAATGGGGCTAAATATTGAAACTTTCCCCGCACCCGCACTCACCCGAGGCGTTCGGATTGGTGAACTTGAAGGTGCGGCTAATGCCACTCTTGACATAATCGACGACCGTGCCGTCCAAAAGTGTCAGGCTTTCCGCATCCACAATAACCGGAATACCTTTACTTTCAAATACTTGATCGCCCTCTTCGATGGACTCTGCATAGCCCACGATATATTCATATCCGGCGCAACCGGTTGGTTTGACGCCCAGACGAAGTCCGTGGACGTCGCGCTCTTTGAGATAACCGCCAACTTGCAGGGCGGCGGCTTCGGTTAATTCAATGGCCATGATCAGCAGGCCTCCTTACTATCAATTTTTCGGGCGCATTCGCGCAGAGCGTCTTCCGCAACCAGTACGCTGCGCATTTTTTCCGTCGGCAATTCGAGTGCCGACACAATTTCCTTCTTGTCGAGCATGTAGCTCTGATCGAGCTTCTCACCTACGAGGCGTTCGGTCAGCCACGAAGCCAGAGCGATGGAGTGCGGGCAGCCGTAGGCCCGAAAACGCGCGCGCTGTATCCGCCGCCCGTCCAGACCGAGCTGAAACTCCATCCACACGCCGCTGGAGACGCTGCCACCTTCCCCGCAGGTTGAGTCCTTGCAGGGGCCAGGGGCCGCATTGCGAGGGCTGTTGAAGTGGTCGACGACAAGGTCGTTGTAATTCAGATTCATCATGTTGGCTTTACAATTCTCGGTATTTCCGGTCGCTCACAGATTCCGGCGAACAAAGGCATTCGGCCCTGTTTCTGCGCCGGATCGACTCCTAGGCCGGGTGAGCGCCGATCGCACGCATGCGCGGAACTTCCTCACTCAGCAGTTCGATCGCCCGATCGACGTCTTGTTCCGTAGAAAAACGCCCCAGACTGAAACGAATTGAACTCTGCGCCAGATGATCGGGTCGACCCAGTGCCCTGAGAACATAGGACGACTCGCGTGAAGCGGACGTACAGGCCGAGCCGCTGGAGACGGCCAGTTCCCGAAGTGCAAACAGAAGACTCTCGCCCTCTACGCCCTCAAAGCTGATATTCAGGATACCGGGAACGCAGTTCTCCTGGCAGCCATTCACATGTACACCGCCCAGCGGCATGATTCCTGACAGCAGCCGGTCTCGCAGCGCAGAAATCCGCACATGCTCTTCATCCATCTGAATTCGGGCCAACTCGAAAGCCTCGCCCATCCCGACAATCTGGTGAGTCGCGAGCGTTCCGGAACGCATGCCTTTCTCATGGCCGCCACCGTGAATAATGGGCTCGATCAGCGTACGCGGGCTGCTGCAAACATACAGCGCGCCGATGCCTTTGGGTCCGTACACCTTGTGTGCGGAAAACGACATCAGACACACCGAAAGCTTCTGCAGGTCAATCGGCAGCTTGCCGGCGCTTTGGGCGGCATCTACGTGGAACGTCACGCCATGTTTACGGCACACTTCACCGATCGAGGCAATATCGTGCGCGACGCCAATTTCGTTATTCACGTGCATGATCGACACCAGGGATGTGTCCTCTCGCATCGCTGCTTCAACCTGCTCTGCGGTGACCACACCCGATTCCCCGGGCACCAGGTACGTCACATCGTACCCTTCGAGCTCAAGCTGCTTGCACGTATCCAGTACGGCCTTGTGCTCGGTCTTGCAGGTGATGATGTGCCGCCGGTTTTTATGGTCACCCAGGTGAGCCGCTCCCTTGATGGCGAGATTGTCAGACTCGGTGGCACCGGACGTCCAGATGATTTCAGTGGGTTTGCAGTTGACCAGATTAGCCACCTGCACTCGTGCCAGTTCCACCAGACCCTTGGCATCTCTTCCCATCTGGTGCGAACTGGATGCAGGGTTGGCAAACACGCCGTCGCGCGTCAGACAATGCATCATTTTCTCGGCTACGCGCTCGTCCACGGGGGTACTGGCCGCGTAATCGAGATAGATAGGATCCCGGCCGGCTACCGTCGAACGAAAGCGATCGGGGTGATTACTGAGATTTGTTGCCATGTTTGTCTACCGCCGTAAGAATGCCGCGTAAAATATTCAGTTCCTGCCTGTCCGGACGCGCCCGTCCGAACAATCGACGCAACCGCTTCATCAGGTGTTTCGGTGCCGCCGGATCCAGAAATCCAGTATCAATCATAACCTGCTGCAGATGCGTATAAAAATAATTCATCTCTTCCGCCGTGGCGTGGTCCTGATTAACAGTTTCGGACTCCGCCACCGGCGCCCGACTGGACATAAGCAGTTCATAGGTCATGACCTGTACGGACATGGCCAGATTGAGCGAACTGTACTCGGGATTGGCCGGTATATGTACGAGTGCGTGGCACAGCGCGAGTTCCTCATTGGTCAGTCCGGTACGCTCCCGCCCGAAAACCAGCGCCACAGGGTGCGTTTGCGCCTCCGTTACGGCTTTTGCCGCCGCCTCACGAGGCTCCATCTGGGGCCACTGCAAGGAGCGCAGCCTGGCGCTGGCCCCGAGAATCAGGCCGCAGTCCGCAACCGCCTCTTCCAGCGTGCCGCACACAACGGCCCTGGCCAGCAGGTCATCGGCGCCCGAGGCCATCGCTGTCGCGTCTGCGTGCGGGAAGACTTTGGGCGTCACCAGCCGGAGCGTCGACAAATGCATGGTCTTCATGGCCCGCGCCACGGCGCCTATATTGCCCGGATGCGAGGTTCCGACCAGTACGACGCGCACAGGTAAAGCAGCAAGAGCAGGAGAGCTGGACATCTAAAAGCACACTGTTGAAGGTTCTTTGCTATTCTACCCGCCATCTGCTGCGCTGCGCTATTGGAAAGAATGCCTGGCGCGGTCTTAAACTTGATCCGTAAACCCATTTCCGAAAGGCCCAGACTATGACTCCTTTGGTAAACGTTGCCGTTCAGGCAGCCCGCACCGGCGGCGATACCATCATCCGCAGCATGAACCGGATCCACAACGTGAAGGTGCAATCCAAGGGGCGCAACGATTTTGTGACCGAGGTCGACAAGTTTGTCGAGGCGAAGATCATCGAGGTCATCAGGAAATCCTACCCTCAGCACAATTTCCTCGGCGAAGAGTCTGGAAACACCTCTGGCAAGGATGGCGAAGTTGAGTGGATTATCGATCCAATCGATGGCACGACCAATTTCATCCACGGTTACCCTGCGTTTGCCGTATCCATTGCGGCTCGCCACAACGGCAAGATGGAGGCAGGCGTCATTTATGACCCGCTGCGCCAGGAGCTGTTTACCGCGAGTCGAGGCAACGGCGCCATGTTGGATGACCGGAAAATTCGCGTCACGAAACCGAACAGCCTGGAAAGTACGCTGATCGGCACCGGGTTTCC
>CAWUKD010000224.1:0-4858 GCA_963922815.1 uncultured Gammaproteobacteria bacterium | reverse complement strand
AACGGCGAGCTCCGAATCGTGAAAGTACTTCAACGCCTTCACTCGCATAGGGCTAAACGGGTGAGTTGAAAACCAGTCCTCTTTCGCCGCGCTATTACCCGGAACGGTATCTTCGACCTGCATTTCGTCAACCTGATTCAGAAAATCATCAAAGCTGAATTCGATGACTCTGGACGTGAGTCCCGACGCCAGCTTGAACAGCGCTTTGGCCACACCATTGAGATCCTTGGCACAGTGAGCGCCGGCCCGATCGGCCGAAATCTCGGCATAGCGGGACCAGGCAAACAAATCCAGGGCGAGTTTGGGGTCGGGTCGTGCCTGACCGTTGAGGAGATAGCCTATTGGAATGTCATGGTGGCGATACACGTGGTGCCCGAACTCATGCCCGATCACAAAACGCAGCTCACTGCCGGTAAACGCTTCAAGCAGGCTGGATGAAAAAATAACAAACAGCTGATCGTTTTCCGGCTTGAAACACGCCGCGTTGAACTGGGGTCCCGAATACACGTAGAGCTCGTGCGGGATATCCATCTCCAGCATTTCGATACATTCGTCGGCCATGCGGTGAACGTCCGGTGCCATTCGGCGGCTCAGGCGAACCGATGTTCCAAGCAGCCGGCGCCGGGTTCCCGCGGGCCCTTCCTCCTGCCGCTTGGCAATCATCTCATTGACGCGAATCACATCGCGATTGCCAAGTAGCATGTCGTACATGGCCTGATCATTGTCGCAACGGATAAGTTCTGGAGTCATAAAATTCTCTTGTTTTAATTTGATTATGCCGGGGCCGTGGGATGATCATGACGAATCAGCCGCCTGGATTCAATCATGGCTGGCCAAGAATGCCTGCCCCGAAGTGTGCGTGGGTCTGCGTATAAAACTCCTGATCCCGGATGCCGCTCCACCAGCGACCCAAATGGGCGTGGGACGTCAGGTCAATATTCGCAGGGACCGCCGGATCAAGCACTGACGCCAACGTGATATCCGCCAGCGTCAGGTCGTCTCCGCACAGAAAGCGGGCGTGCTCGAAATGCGCATCCAGTACCGGCAGATAGGCGTCCAGCTGGGCGAGCCCCTGGGTAATGGCCGCTTCGTCGGCTGGCACCCCTATCATGGGCGCAACCACACGGTTGAAGAACACGCGCTGAAGTGGGAGCTGCAACACTTCGGCCGCAAAGTGACACCATTGATCAACGCGCGCCCTGTCATGAAAAGTGCTTGGGTAGAGCGACGACTTTTGTAGTCGGGCAAGATACGAAATAATCGCGCCGCTTTCATACAGCACGAAACCGTCGTGATCGATAACCGGGATTTTCCCGAACGGGTTCAGCGCTTTGAACGCCTCCTGTAATTGCTCGCCTTGGGCCAGATCAATCAGCACGCGTTCGTAATCCATATTCAGCGCATGAAGCGTGAACAACACCTTGTTGGACGGCGCAGACAACGGATGCACATAAGCTTTGAGCATTGGGTATCTCCCGGGAAGCTGCATCAAAGTCTACCCGCTCGCGTGGATCTTGCACAATACGATCGTGCAAAAACCAAAACAGGCGCAATCAAAACACTGACTCCGTTACAACGCCAGGCACCGCAGGCCTTTGCGACAGTTGTATTTGGCCGTCACAGCATGGACACTACGCGATCAGATTCTTACTCGGACCGACGATGCCGCCCACTTCGCTCAGCTACCCCTTTGACTCTGCGCCTGGCGCAGGAGGCGTTCTGGAAATCTGCCCGGGGGTGCTCTGGGTGCGCCACTCATTGCCGATGGCACTCGACCACATCAACGTATGGCTCTTGTCGGACTCACACGAGAGCGTCATTGTTGACACAGGGATCAATAGTCGTCAGACGAAAGAAGCGTGGGACAAAATACTCTCGGATCCCGCTACAAACCAGCCAGTATCCAAAGTACTCGCCACTCACCTGCACCCGGATCACTGCGGACTTGCCGGGTGGCTGACCGAGAAACACACGTGTCCGCTGTATATGACCCGAACTGAATACCTGCTTTGTCGCACGCTCTGTTTCGACAGCGGTCTCGACATTCCCGAGGTCGCCACAGACTTCTATCGCGCCGCCGGCATGACCGGTCAACAACTCGAGCAGTACGCCGAGGCGTACGGTGGGTTCGGCCGCGCCGTGTCGCCACTTCCCCCCTCCTACCAACGAATGCAGGAAGGCGACGTGCTGGAGCTGGCCGGCGAAATGTGGGCCGTCATGGTGGGGACCGGACACTCCCCGGAACACGCCTGCCTCTACAACGAACGACGAAACATTCTGATCAGCGGTGATCAGATTCTGCCCCGTATTTCGTCCATTATCGCCGTATGGCCGACGGAACCTGCGGCCAACCCGCTAAAAGACTGGCTGGACTCGTGCAGACAGCTTCGGGAACGTGTTCAAAAAGACGCCCTGATCCTTCCTTCTCATGGGCTGCCGTTTTACGGCGCGGAACCCAGGCTGACTCAACTGATTGATCATCATGAAGCATCTCTCGATAAGCTTGTGGAACGCTGCCGTACACCACAGAAGGTCATTGATGTCTTTGATGTGCTGTTTCGCTCAGCGATCAATGACAGCAACCTGGTGATGGCAATTGGAGAGGCTATTGCCCATCTGAATTTCCTTCGCGCAGCCGGACTGGTCACCCGGGAGCAAGACGCCGGCGGCATCGACTGGTACACCCTCACCTGAACCCTGCTCGCGGCATAGGCAAATGGCAGTGACCCTGATAGGCTCGCACCATGCAATCGGGATCGTCGTTTCAGGCACTTAGCCAGCTTCTCATCTACGCTCGTGCGTTTCGCGCGCGTATTGCTCTTGCGGCGCTGTGCTCATTCATCAATAAGATCCTTGATGTCATGCCCGAGCTTCTCATCGGGGTTGCCATCGATGTGGTCATACGCCAGCAAGACTCTTTCCTCGCCGGCTTTGGCGTCAGCGACCCGTTTCAGCAGCTGCTGGTTCTCGGCGTCGTCACGCTGCTCGTCTGGGCCGGTGAATCACTGTTCGAGTACTTCTATCTGATTCTCTGGCGCAATCTTGCACAGGATTTGCAGCATCACCTGCGTATCGACGCCTACGACCACGTTCAGCACCTGGATCTTCAGTACTACGATCAAAGTTCAACCGGCAATCTGGTGTCCATTCTCAACGACGACGTGAACCAGCTGGAGCGCTTCTTTAATGGCGGCGCCAACAGCCTCATTCAGATCCTCACCGCCGTGGTGATTGTAGGCGCAATATTTTTCGTCCTGTCTCCAAAGATTGCGCTGATCGCCTTTAGTCCAATTCCGATAATTATTCTCGGCGCGTTTTATTTTCAGCGTCGAGCACAACCCCTGTACGCGGAAGTTCGTGACCGTGTGGGTCATTTGAGCTCAAGACTCGAAGCCAACCTTTCAGGCATTCAGACAATCAAGAGCTTTACCACCGAGTCTTTCGAAAGGGATAACCTGAACCGTGACAGTCTCGAATACGTGCTGGCAAACCGGCGCGCCATTCGCGTGAGTTCAGCGTTTATTCCGATTATTCGCATGGCCATTCTGGCCGGATTCCTCGCAACCCTGCTGTTGGGCGGCTGGATGGCGATCAACGGCGATCTTCAGGTCGGAAGCTACGGGGCTCTGGTCTATCTGACTCAGCGTCTGCTCTGGCCGCTGACTGGCCTGGCCGACGTGGTTGATTTGTTTGAACGAGCTATGGCGTCATCCAACAGAATTCTGAATCTGATTAAAGTAGAAACGCCTATTCGGGACGGTCCTGGAGCCGTTGCGCTTTCCGATACCCGTGGCGATGTCCGTTTTGACGCCGTGAATTTTTCCTATCGTCCAGACATGCCGGTGTTGCAGCAGCTCAGCCTGGATATCAGAGCCGGCTCGACGGTTGCATTCGTAGGCCCTACCGGATCCGGCAAGAGCACCGTAGTAAAACTGCTGCTGCGCTTCTACCGCCCGGACTCCGGTCAAATCAGTATTGACCAGACGGACATAACCGATCTGCAGCTCGACAGCCTGCGCCGGCATATTGGACTGGTCGCGCAAGACAGCTATCTGTTTCCAGGCAGCATCGAACAAAACATTGCTTACGGCGTAGCTGAACCCGATCAGGTGCAGCTTATTACGGCTGCGCAAACGGCCGGTGCCATGGAATTTATCGAGCGCATGCCGGAAGGTATGAATACGCTCGTTGGGGAACGCGGTCAGCGCCTGTCCGGGGGACAGCGGCAAAGGCTTGCGATTGCCCGCGCGCTCTATAAAAACGCACCGATACTGATACTCGACGAAGCCACGTCGGCGGTCGACAACGAGACTGAGGCCGCGATTCAGCAGTCGCTGCAGGCCATTTCTGAAGGCAGGACCACGCTGATCGTTGCTCACCGATTATCCACCATCGTGCACTCCGACTGCATTTATGTGATGGATAAGGGTAAAATTATCGATGCCGGTACGCACGAAGAGCTGATCAACAAGCCCGGCATGTACCGGGCACTGTGGGAGGTTCAGACAGGCCTGGGACAATCTTCAGAATCTGCAGCGCCTGCCCCGTAGCCAGGTTACATGACACGCGGGGCATCAGAACTACCCGCTGACGACACCAAGGAAAAGAAAATGCTCAAACTGTTTCAATACGAGCCCAAGCACGGACTCCCGAATGTCAGCCCGTTTTGCATGAAAATTGAAACCTATTTACGCATGGCAAAAATCCCCTACGCCATGCAAATAATCAAAGACCCCCGAAAGGCGCCCAAAACCAAGCTTCCGTATATTGTCGACAAGAATGAAACGATCGCTGACTCGGGATTTATAATTGAGTACCTCGAAAAAGCCTACGATGTGCAGCTGGACCGCGACTTGAG